>JBJXFK010000015.1:0-16498 GCA_046155505.1 Phycisphaerae bacterium | reverse complement strand
GTGTTGGTGCTCATGGCGGCGGATTATACGGGCGCATCGCGGGCCGGCGGGGGTCGCGCGAGTCGCGATCGATGATGACGCGAAATCGGAGTGACGATGCGACGTGTGTCACCTGTCCGCTCGTCCTGAAACGCCGCTCGTTTGGTACCATCTGAGTCGGCATTTCCAATTCAAAGGAGCCGGCATGTCACGCAAGTCTTCGCGAGTCACTCGCACGCGCCGCCAGTTTTTGCAACGTAGTGCGCAAGCCGCCGCCGGTCTGGCAGCGTTCACGATCGTGCCCGCGCACGTTCTCGGCGGGCCGCGCCATCGTCCACCGAGCGAGACGCTGAACATCGCGGCGATCGGTTGCGGCGGGCAAGGCGGCGTCGACATTCAAAACTTATCGAGCGAGAACATCGTCGCGCTGTGCGACGTCGACGACGCGCGCGCCGCCGAGACGTTCAAGAAATTCCCAGATGCGAAGCGCTACAAGGATTTCCGCGTCATGCTCGAAAAAGAGAAGGGCATTGATGCGGTTCTCGTCGCCACGCCGGATCATGTCCATGCGATCGCGGCGCTCACGGCGATTCGCGCCGGCAAGCACGTCTACGTCGAAAAGCCGATGACCTATTGCGTGCAGGAAGCACGAATGCTGCAACTCGCCGCAAAAAAAGCCGGCGTCGCCACGCAGATGGGCAACCAAGGCCGCGCGTCGGAGGCGATGCGCCTGCTGAAAGAGTGGATCGAGGATGGCGCGATCGGCACCATCCGCGAAGTACACGCCTGGACCACGCATGCCGTCTGGCCGCAAGGGCTGTCTCGCCCGAAGGAAACGCCGCCTGTGCCGGCGACGCTCGATTGGGATCTATGGCTCGGCCCGGCACCCGAACGCCCGTATCACCCGGCGTATGCGCCGATCTACTGGCGCGGCTGGTGGGATTTCGGCACCGGGGCGATGGGTGACATGGGCTGCCATGTGCTCGACGCCGCTTTCTACGCGCTCGACCTGACCCCGCCCACGAGCGTCGAGGCGAGTTATTCGCAAGCGGTGCCGGAGGGCATCACGTGGAACAAGCCGTTCAACGGCGAGTCCTATCCGCAGGCGGCGATGATCCACTATCACTTCCCGGCCCGCGGCAAATGGCCGCCGATCAAGATCACCTGGTACGACGGCGGCTTGCGCCCGGAACGCCCGCCCGAGCTGGAGCCGCAGCGTCAATTGGGCAACGGCTTTGGCGGCCTGCTGTTTGTCGGCGAGAAGGGCAAAATCATGTGCGGTGCGCACGGTGCGGACGGCGTGCGCATCATCCCGGAGACCGCGATGGCCGCTTATCGTCGGCCCGAGAAACGGCTCGTGCGTTCGGTCGGCCATCACGCTGAGTGGATCGCAGCGTGCAAGGGCGGCCCGGCGTGCGGCTCGAATTTCGACTACGCGGGTCCGCTGACGGAAGCCGTGCTGCTCGGAAATATCGCGCTGCGCTATCCGCAACGCTTGGATTGGGATGCCGACGCGATGAAGATCACAAACGTTGCCGATGCGAATCAATGGCTGATGCGAATGTATCGGGATGGGTGGAATCTGGAGGGTTGAGCATTGCCAAAGTCGCCAGGAATCTGTGCGCCAATCTCGCTCGGGCATTGAGATTTCGCAACGCACGACGTAAGTAATGTAGAGACTTGTGGTGATGCACCACGCCCGGAATTGGTTCGATAATACATGTATTTTGCGGCGACCCTTGCAGTGGTGACGGATTCTGGCGCGCCGCCTTGCAAAGCCGCTACTATGGCATCCGAACCGGACGGGAGGCGAAGGGCGGCATGAAATCGACGATTCAAACGTGCGCGGTCGTCTGTGCCGTTTGCGCGCTGCAAAGCGCGACGGCCGAGATTCATCGCGTCGATCGTCTGGCCACGGGTGCCAGTAGCGGTGCGACCTGGGCCGACGCCTTCACCGATCTCCAGTCCGCGCTGAACGCCGCGCAGGACGGCGACGAAGTCTGGGTCGCAGCGAGCACCTATCACCCAACCGCCGACGGTGACCGTTCCATTTCATTCGCGCTGCGCGACGGCGTCGCTGTGTACGGCGGCTTTGCGGGCGACGAGGCCGTGCGTGACGCACGCGACATCGACGCGAATCCGACCATCCTCAGCGGCGACCTCAACAACAATGATCTCAACGGATTCGCCAACACGTCGGACAACAGCTACCACGTCGTCGTAGCCCACATGGTCGGCAGCGCGACGACGCTCGACGGCTTCACGATCACCGGCGGCCACGCGAACGGTCCCGGCTTCGGCGCAACGCCCGATAGCAAAGAACAAGGCAGCGGCATCAATATCTATCATGGCCAGCCGACGATTCGCAATTGCGTTTTGCTGCGCAACTGGGTGGCCAACCACGGCGCGGTGAACGATCACGGCGGCGCGACGTTCATTCGCTGCGAATTTCGCGAGAACTACTCGGCCCAATTTGGGGCGGGTCTCTACATTCACCACGACTCGCAAACCACTGCGATGGAATGTCAATTCATCGACAACGAGGCCGCGTTCGAGGGCGGCGGCGCCTATTCGCGCTCGATGCATGGCGCAATGCTGCATGAGTGCTACTTTGAGGGCAACCGCGCCAACTTCGGCGCGGGGATATATCACGCACCGGCCAGCATGACGCATGTGTCCAACTGCGAGTTTCGCGCAAACGTCGCCATCCTCGGCGGCGGCGGCGTCTACACCGACTTCGCCGACGGACAAATCACCGACTGCGCGTTTTACGCCAACAAAGCGGGCGAAGGCATCACCAGCGGCGGTGGTGGCGGCGGAGGCAGCGGCGGAGGCGGCACATTTAGCGCCGGCGGAGCGCCCAGCATCGAACGCTGCACCTTCGTCGAGAATCTCGCCTCTTTCGGCGGCGGCGTCTACTTCAACGACGGAAGCACCGGCACTGTCGCCGACTGCGTTTTCATTCGCGGCGTCGCCGAAGAGGCCGGCGGGCTCTACGCACTCGGCGCGGACGTCACCGTTGATCGCTGCCTGTTCGTCGAGAACCGCGCCGCGCAGGGATCGTTCTCCGTCGGCGGCGGGCTCAGCACGTATTTTTCCAACACCGTGACCCGCGATTGCACGTTTATCGGCAACTTCGCAGAGCTCGGCGGCGGCGGCATGTACACCGAGGGTAATTCCCCGATCGTCGCCAATTGTCAATTCATACAAAATTCGACATTTGGTGAAATCGGCTGGGGCGGCGGGCTGATGAACAGCTTCATCACCTTTCCGACGATTATCAACTGCACATTCGTCGGGAATACCGCCATCCGCGGCGGCGCGATCGTCAATATGTTCGCGGCGTTCTCAAACATCGTGAACTGCACGATGACGCAAAACACCGCGACCATCGAGGGCGGCGGCATCAGCAACATTGCCGGCTCCGACCCGCGAGTCAGCAACAGCATCGTCTGGGCCAACAGCCCGGACCAATTCTCCGGAACGATCGACGCCCGCTATGTCTGTGTGCAGGCCGGGTACCCCGGCGTCGGGAACATCTCCGCCGACCCGCGATTCGTCGATGCCGACGGGTTGGACAATCTGATTGGCACTGAAGATGACAACCTGCGCCTCGCGCCAGATTCGCCGTGCATTGACGCCGGTTCGAATGCGCTCGCGGCGGACGGAACCCTCGTCGATTTGGCGCTCTTGCCGAGATTCACGGACGAACCGTTTGTCGCGGACAGCGGCGAGGGTTTGTCGCCGCTGGTCGACATGGGCGCGTTCGAGGCCCAGCCATGCATCGGTGACGTGGATGGCGATCGTGCGGTCGGACTGACCGATCTGGCGGTCCTGCTCGCGCACTTCGGGCAACCCAGTGGTGCGACCTGGCCTGACGGCGATCTGTCCAGCGATCAGGCAGTGGGTCTCGACGATCTGGCACTGCTGCTGAGCCGGTTTGGGTTGGGCTGCGACTAACGCCGAAGCACCGTTCAATCCGTGCTTCGATGGCGAGTCGAATCGCTGCCGCGAGTTCCGCGCGACGACGACGCCATCGGTGTCAGTGAATCGGCGCGATCGGAAATCGTCCGGCAGCGCGTCCGAACCGACCGTCGCGGGCCGCTGTCCTCCACTTATTCGACGCGCTCAAACACAGCGACCGGGCGGCATTGCACCATGCAAACGCCGTCCGGTCGCCTACGCACGTCCTTCTGAACTCAAACGTCACTCCTTTCCGCCGCCACGACATCGCCCGTGGCCACGGTGGCCGGCTCGACCGCTTTGCATCTCGCAATCGCCGGTCGCACGTCGACCCTCGCCGCTCCACGAACGTCCGCGGCGGTTTTCCATGCCGCAGCCCTCTTCGCTCGGGTCACCACAGCCCGGACGGGAATCTCGCGGCCGTGCTCGCGACGGATCAGATGTGGCCGGAAGGTCCGGCGTTGCCTGCGTCACGAGGCAGTCTGCGGGCGGCAGCCTCGCCACCCACCACGGATTCGGCGTCCACAGGCCGACCGCACCCGCAATCGGTGCTGCCAGCACGACGGAAACCACAAACACCAATCGTCTCATCGGCGGTACCTCCAAACGTCCGGTGACAACCGCCGGGATGGCATCACAAGCTCGATCTTGATCGCGACGTGTGATGCGATGAGAAGTGAAGCAAGCGGCGTGCCGGACGACTGCGGTCACGAGTGCGTCGGTTGGGTTTGGCGGGCAGCGCACAAGCGAATGAATAATCGGCACTCATGTAGGTGGCTGGAGGAAGACTGCGCGGTGTTACGCGCTGTTGCGCACGTCTCCGCGCGCGAGGCGGCGCAGGGTGCGCGGTGATTTCGCGCGAGGTCGCTATGCATGTGCAGCCATCTGAGTGAAGACGCCGCCGGTCGCTTCGCTCCGGGCGCTCGCTTGCGCGTCGCGTTCGGATGCGCGAGACCCAACTCGCTCGTCCCAACTCGCTACTCGCTACTCGTTACTCGCCACTCACCTAAACATCCCCGGCACATCCACGCCCTTCGCCCGCGCTACCGCCTTCGCTTCGTCATACCCCGCATCCACATGCCGAACGACGCCCATGCCGGGGTCGCTGGTCAGCACGCGTTGCAGCCGGGCCGCCGCCGCGGGTGTGCCGTCGGCCACGATCACCATGCCGGCGTGAATCGAATAGCCGATGCCCACGCCGCCGCCGTGGTGCACGCTGACCCACGTTGCCCCGTTCACGCTGTTGATCAGCGCGTTCAAGATCGGCCAGTCGGCGATCGCGTCCGAGCCGTCCTTCATCGCCTCGGTTTCGCGGTTGGGCGAGGCGACCGAGCCGCAATCGAGATGATCGCGGCCGATGACGATCGGGGCGCTCACCTTGCCGGTCCGCACCAAGTCGTTGAACACCGCACCCATCTTGGCCCGCTGCCCATAGTTCAGCCAGCAAATCCGCGCCGGCAAGCCCTGAAACGCGATCTTCTCGCGGGCCATGCGAATCCAGCGGCATAGGTGATCCTGATCCGGGAACGTGTCGAGCACGGCCTGATCGCAAACGGCCATGTCCGCCGGATCGCCACTGAGCACGGCCCAGCGGAACGGGCCGGAGCCTTCGCAGAAGAGCGGGCGGATGTATTCGGGGACGAAGCCGGGGATTTTGAAGGGGTCGAAGGCGATTTTGGATTTTGGATTTTGGATTTTGGATTGCGAGGCGTCGTACCAGCCGCGTTCGACGGCTTCCTTGGCGTGGCCGCGGAGGTTGTTGCCGTAATCGAACGTGATCGCACCGCGTCGCTGGAGTTCCAGCATGAGCGCGATGTGCTCGCCCATCGTGCGGAAGGATTCACGCTTGTACGCTTCGGGATCGGCCTTGCGAAGCTGAAGCGATGCGGCATATGTCATTCCGTCGGGAACGTAGCCACCAATCGGATCGTGCGCGGAGGTTTGATCGGTGAGTACGTCCGGCGTTATGTCGCGTTTGATCAAATCGCCTAGTAAATCCGTGATATTCGCGACCAAGCCGATCGAAACCGTCTGCTTCTTCGCCTTCGCATCGAGTGACCAGGCGAGCGCTTCTTCGATCGACTCCGTCATCTTGTCGAGATACCGGGTCTTCAGCCGCTTCTCGATCCGCGATCGATCGACATCGACGCCCAGGAACGCCGCCCCGTTCATCGTCGCGGCCAGCGGCTGCGCGCCGCCCATGCCGCCGAGGCCGCCGCTCACCACCAGCCGACCGGCGAGCGTGCCGCCAAAGTGTCGCTTTGCACACGCGGCAAACGTCTCGTATGTGCCTTGCAAAATGCCCTGTGTGCCGATGTAGATCCAACTGCCGGCGGTCATCTGGCCGTACATGATTAGTCCCGCCGCTTCGAGTCGGCGAAACTCGTCCCACGTGGCCCACTTGGGCACGAGCATGCTGTTGCTGATCAGCACGCGCGGCGCGTCTGGGTGGCTTTTGAACACGGCCACCGCCCGCCCGCTTTGCACGAGCATGGTCTCGTCGTTTTCGAGCCGCCGCAGCGTGGCCACGATCCGCTCATAGTCCGGCCACGAACGAGCCGCCTTGCCCGAGCCGCCGTAGACGACGAGTTGTTCGGGCATCTCAGCCACGTCGGGATCGAGATTGTTCATCAGCATCCGCAGGGCGGCCTCTTGCAGCCAGCCCTTGCAGGTCAGCGTATTGCCGCGTGCGGCGCGGACGACATGCGGCGTGACGTCGGTGAAAGACATACTTGCGAATCCTCCGGGCAATGATGCGACGCAGTATACCTTGCGATGCACTGGCGTTCCCGCGTTCGGATCGCGGGCGCGATGCGACGCGCCGTCGACATTACGCCCGCCGCCGCATGGCGATGCGATAAAACTCACGCCCCTCGCGTTCGTACTTGATCTCAAAATTCGTCAGCACGCGCAGCCCGCTGACGCCGCTCGTTGGGTCGTCGAACTCGATTTGTTCCAGCAGCGGCTCGGCCAATACGACCGCGAGAATTTGCTCAAAATACTCAGCGTGATCCGTTTGAATCGCCAGCCGCCCGCCGGGGATCAGACAGCGCGCCGCCGCCGCGATGAACAGCGGCTGAATCAGTCGCCGCTTGCGATGCCGCTTCTTCGGCCACGGGTCGGGGTGATAAATGTGCAGAACGCTGAGCGAATTCGCCGGACACTGTGTGCGAACAAACAGCGATGCGTCGGCTCGCAGCAGCCGCACGTTGGGAATTTTCCGCCGCTGCATGCGATCGACCGCATACTTGTAAATCTCGTTGCACCATTCGATCCCGAAAAAGTTGATTTTGGGGTGATCCGTGGCGCGACGGACGAGGAAAGTCCCCTTACCGGTCCCGATCTCCAGCTCGACGGGCCGATCATCGCCGAACAGGGTCCGCCAACTCGCAATTCGAGCTTCGTCGGCTGAAACCGCTACCGCGGGAACGGTTTTTGCTGCCATTTCTTCCATAGGAGCGCGCACGGTCCGGATTTTTCAACCAACTGGTGAAACGTGCCCGATACTCTATTACTGGGCGGCTACACAGACGCGGGCCAACTCTCGGCCGCGTCACCCTGCCTGTATAGGCCCGAGGGGAACATGCTGCAACTCACACCCAAAGCGACCGACCGTCGCGCGGCGCAGCGCGAGCACGCGGCGTTCACCTTTGTTTTCACGCGCCACGCGGCCGCCCGGCAAATCGGCGGCTGGATGCTCTCGGTGTCCGACGCGGGCGGTGTGTTCATCGTCTCGACGGTCGACGCGCCGAAATCGGGCGAGCGGATTCAGCTCGCCGACCTGACGTCCAGCGTACCGCCGCGTGTCGCGATCGAGGTGATGCCGCGCGTCGCCGAAGTCGTGCGTGTGGATATCGGCCCGGGTCGTACCGCTCGCGTGGCATTTCGGTTCTCCAGCTTGTCCGAAGATGACGGCATTCGCCCGTTTGCGCTGATGTGTCGAACCCTCGCTGACGCTTAATCGTCGCGCGGCGGGTGGCGCGACCCAGTCACGTCTGTGGTCCCGTGCGCGTTGTATGAACCATCTGTCGAAATCGCAGCGTTTGCTCGCATGATTTCGCTGGTCGGCGCGTCGCGCGACGCTATGATGTCGCGCGATATCGGGGCATGATTCAACACGAATTGCACGGAGCACACGATGCCGCGCCTCTTCGACAATATGACTTCGGCCATCGGTCGCACGCCGCTCGTTCGCGTCAATCGCATCATTCAATCGGCTGCGAACGTCTATGCGAAACTGGAATTCTTCAATCCTCTGCTGAGCGTCAAGGATCGCATCGGCACGGCGATGATCGAGGCCGGCATCCGCGACGGCAAGATCAAGCCCGACACGCACATCATCGAGACGACCAGCGGCAACACGGGCATCGCGCTGGCTTTTGTGTGCGCCGCCAAGCAGTTGAAGCTCACGCTCGTCATGCCCGAGAGCATGAGCCTCGAACGCCGCGCGGTACTCAAGCACCTGGGTGCCGAAGTGGTGCTGACGCCCGCGACCGAAGGCATGCGCGGGGCGATCAAGCGCGCGGAAGAATTGCTCAGCGAAACGCCGAACGCGTTCATGCCGCAGCAATTCGCCAACCCGGCGAATGTCGAAGTGCATCGCCGCACGACGGCTGAGGAAATTTGGAGCGACACCGATGGTGCTGCGGACATTCTGATCTCCGGCGTCGGCACGGGGGGCACAATCAGCGGCGTCGGTCAGGTGGTCAAACAGCGCAAGCCGTCGTTCCAGTGCATCGCGGTGGAGCCGGCCGATTCGCCGGTGATTACGCAGACCCGCGCCGGCCAGGAGCGAAAACCCGGCCCGCACAAGATTCAGGGCATCGGCGCGGGTTTCGTGCCGGCGATTCTCGACCTAAGTGTGATCGACGACGTGGTGCGCGTCAGCAATGACGACGCGTTTGCGTGGGCCCGGCGTGCGGCGAAGGAAGAGGGCATCGCGTGCGGCATTTCGTCGGGTGCGGCGCTGTGGGCGGCGAATGAGGTTGCCAATCGCCCAGAGAACGCGGGCAAGCTGATCGTGGTGATGCTGGCATCAGCGAGCGAGCGCTATCTGTCGACCGCGCTGTTCGCGTAGGGTGGGCATCGCCCACCATTCCGCTGGTCGGTCGAACGGGCCGCGAAACGAGGATCGTCTGTGGGGTGGGCATCGCCCACCATTCCGCTGGTCGGTCGAACGAGCGCGAATGGCCGCCGAATACTTCCCTCCCAAAATGTCCGCGAATCGGCACAAAATGGTGGGCGATGCCCACCCTACGGGGTACGATGACCGGACACGGGAGACTGCACGTGTCCGACTATCGCCGAGCATACATGCCGGGCGGGCAATTCTTTCTCACGCTCGTCACCGAACGCAGGAAGCCGCTGTTCGCCGACAAATTGAATGTCGATCGACTCCGCCACGCGGTTGCGACAACGATATCGTTGCGTCCATTCGCGATGATCGGCGCGGTCATTCTGCCTGACCATTTGCACTGGTTGATCGAATTGCCGGCGGGAGACACTGACTTCTCGACGCGCGTCGGGATGATCAAGGCCGGCTTCACGAAACAACTCTCACCGACGGAATTGCCCAATACGGCTCGTTCGCTTTCTCGCGTGCGAAGACGCGAGAGCGCGGTTTGGCAACGCCGATTCTGGGAGCACACGATCCGTGATGAGCACGACTTCGATGCGCACATGAACTACATCCACTATAACCCGGTGAAACATGGTTACGTCGAGTGCCCGCATGCGTGGCCGCATTCCAGCTTCGGCCAATGGGTGAGGCGCGGCGTTTGTCGCGCGGATTGGGCGTGTGTCTGCGAGGGAAGGCGTCCGATTCCGCCGAATTTTGATTCGATCACAGCGTTCGCGCACGAGTAGGGTGGGCATCGCCCACCATTTGTCGTCGGTTCGAATGGCCCGCGAAATGGTGGGCAATGCAACTCCCGCGCTGCGCAGGTCGGCGTGGAGACAGCGACCCTGGAGCGCGTTACCGATGCACCGTGGAGTTTCGCGTGTTTAAGGTGAAGATCTCGCAACGACGAGGCGTGCCGTCGACCTGCCTTGCGACAGTCTCACTATTGCTACTCCTAATCTGTCTGTCGCCTTTCAACGTGGGCTACGAAGGGTCGGAGTGGGGCATTCGAGTTGGAGCGGGTGGGATCGGCTTGAGCATCATTTCTCCGCCGCGCCCTAACAGTCCGGGATTTTGGTTTGAACAGCCCTCTCGATACCGCCTACCCAGTTCGATTGGCGAGTTGTTGCCGGACTACAGCCAAGTTCACACAGGAATCGACCTGCCAATGTGGATTCCGGCGTTCGTAGCCTGTGCGGCACTTGCGATTGTCGCTGTGCGCCAACCGGCGTTCGTGTCCAGTGACGAGGCGCGCTGCGCGTGCGGTTACGATCTCACCGGAAACACCTCTGGCAAGTGCCCTGAATGTGGCCGGACGTTGTGAGAACGTCGTAGGCGGCGATTGGTGAATTACGCGCTCGCCTCCCCATTCCGATGATCGTTCGAATACGGAGCAAATGGTGGGCGATGCCCGAGCGACGCGAATCGTCCGAATTGGCAACAAACGGTGGGCGATGCCTGAGCGACGCGGGTCGTTCGAGCCGGCAGCAAATGGCGGGCGATGCCCACCCTACAGTTGCTTCCCATACCGATGATCGTTTGAATTCGCGACAAATGGTGGGCGATGCCCACCCTACGATTGCCCGCCGCCGATCTCCGCGTCACAATTCCCCGCCATGAGCAAAACCATCCACCCCGTCCATCACCATCGCCTCAACCTCGTCCGCGCCGAGATGGCCGCGCGAAAGCTCGACGCCTATCTCATCTTTGACCGCATGGACCAATACTGGCTCACCGGCTTCAACGGCGAAGACGGCGGCGTGCTCATTACGCCGACCAAAGTCACCCTCATCACCGACGGGCGCTTCAGCGAAACCGCCGATCGTGAAGCCGCCTGGGCCAAAAAAGTCATCCGCATCAAACGCGGCCCCGACTCATACGCCAAAGTGATCAAGTCTTCGAAAGCCGCCAAGGTGGGTTTCGAGCCGACGCATCTCAACGTCTACAACTACTCCGAAATCGCCAAGCTGACCAAGCCGCAGAGGCTGGTCTCCGCCGCCGGATTGATCGCCAAGCACCGTGCAGCCAAGATGCCGCACGAGGTCGACGCCATCCGCCGCGGCATTCGCATTGCCCAAGACGCGTTCGAGGCCGTCCGCCCGCAAGTCAAGGTCGGCGTCACCGAATCCTGGGTCGCCGCCCGGCTGGAATTTGAGATGAAGCAACGCGGTGCGGGGGCCGTATCGTTCTCAACCATCGTCGCCTTCGGTCCCAATTCGTCGTTGCCGCACTATGAACCAACCAATCGCAAACTGGCCGACGGCGAGTGCGTGCTGATCGACTGGGGCGCGAAGGTCGACCGCTATTGCAGCGACTTGACCCGTACCTTTTACCCGACTAGCATCGCCCCGGCTTTGGGTAAGGCATTTTCAGCGGTGCGCGAAGCACACGACCGGGCGATAGCGGTCATCAAACCCGGCATGAAAGGTTCGGCGGTCGACAAAGTCGCCCGCGATCATTTGCGCAAAGCTGGCTATGACAAGCAGTTCGGGCACGGATTGGGGCATGGGATCGGCCTCAACATCCACGAAGCGCCGCGCCTCGGTAAGAAGTCGGATGACGTCTTAAAGCCGGGCATGGTCGTGACAATCGAGCCGGGCGTTTATCTGCCGGGTATTGGCGGCGTGCGGCTTGAGGATGATGTGCTGATCACCGAAACCGGTTGCGAAGTGTTGTCCTCGCTACCTATCTAGCGAGCCGCCCGATCGCCGTCGGCAGTGTACGCGTCAAAACTGGGTCACCTCTTCGAGCGAGCTATGGACGTCGAACAAATTCGCAGTCTGGTCGGCATGATGGTCGAAAACGATCTGAGCCGAATTGAAATCCACGAAGGTCAATTGCACATCCTGCTGAAGCGCGGCACGACGCAGGTCGTCGCCGCTCCGCAGGTTCACATGGCCCCGGTCGCACAGGTGCAGCAAGCCGTCGCGCACGCGCCGGCTGCCGCTCCCGCGCCGGCTCCCGCCGCAGCCGCGCCGGCTGCCCCCGCCGAGGATGCGAACGCCAAGGTGATTCGCTCGCCGATGGTGGGTACATTCTATGCCCAGCCCGATCCCGATTCGCCCATGTTCGTGAAGGTCGGCGACTCGGTCGGCCCGGAGAGCGTGGTCTGCCTGATCGAGGCGATGAAGGTGTTCAACGAGATCAAGGCCGACCTCTCGGGCCGCATCGCGCGTGTGCTCGTGCAAAGCGGGCAGGCGGTCGAATATGACCAGCCGTTGTTCGCCGTCGTCCCGGCGTAAGCGGAGATCCGAATCGATGTTCAGCCGAGTTCTCGTGGCCAATCGCGGTGAGATTGCCTTGCGCGTGATTCGCGCCTGTCGCGACATGGGCATCAAGGCCATCGCCGTCTATAGCAAGGCCGATCGTGACGCCAATTATCTAAAGCTCGCACACGATGCCATCTGCATCGGGGCCGAGCAGGCGTCTTCGTCTTATCTCAACCCCGCCGCGATTCTCGCCGCGGCCCAGATCGCCGACGTCGACGCGATCCATCCCGGCTTCGGCTTTCTGAGCGAAAAATCCACCTTCGCCCAGATGTGCCGCGATTGCCGGATCGAGTTCATCGGCCCCACGCCCGAGGCGATGGCGCTCGTCGGCGACAAGGTCGCGGCCAAAAAGGCCGCGCTCAAGGCCAAAGTGCCGCTCGTGCCCGGCTCGAACGGGGCGGTCGAGACCGAGGACGAAGCCGTCACCGTCGCGGCAAAGATCGGCTATCCGATCATGATCAAAGCCGCGGCCGGCGGCGGCGGGCGCGGCATTCGCCCCGTACACAACGAATCGACGCTCAAAAGCTCGTTCCGCAACGCCCGGGCCGAGGCCGAGGCGGCGTTCAAGGACGGCACGCTCTACATCGAAAAGCTGATCGTCAATCCGCGGCACGTCGAGGTGCAGCTCCTCGGCGATAAGCACGGGCACGTCATTCACCTGTGGGAACGCGACTGCTCGCTGCAACGCCGCAACCAGAAACTGGTCGAGGAGTCGCCCTCGCCGCACATTTCGGCCAAGACGCGGCAGAAGCTTTGCGCGGCGGCGGCTCGCCTCGCGAAAATCGCGGGGTATTACAACGCCGGCACGTGCGAGTTTCTGGTCGATGACAAAGAGAATTTCTACTTCATGGAAGTGAACGCCCGCATCCAGGTCGAGCATCCGGTGACCGAGCTCGTCACGGGCATCGATCTGGTGCAGTGGCAGATTCGCATCGCGATGGGCGAGCACCTCAAGATCAAGCAGGACGCCGTTCGACAAGACGGTCACGCGATGGAGTGCCGCATCAACGCCGAGGATCCGGATCAGAATTTCCGCCCCTGCCCCGGACCGATCAAGGAATTCATCGCCCCCGGCGGCCCCGGCGTGCGGCTCGATACGCACGCATACGCCGGCTACACCGTCAGCCCGTATTACGACAGCATGATCGCCAAGCTGCTCGTGCATCGCCCCACGCGCAAAGAGGCGATCGCCACGATGCGGCGTGCGTTGCAGGACTTCACGATCAAGCCGCTAAAGACGACGATCCCGCTGCACCTGAAAATCATGGACCAGCCGGATTTTCAGAACGGCAAGGTGGATACGGGCTTCATCGAGCGGACGTTCATGAACAACAACAAGTAGCGCGACAGCCATGGAGCACCGCCGCCCTCCGCGGTTTTGCGCGGGGCACCGCGTGCTTGGGTGGCCGTTTCTCAAGCGCGTAGGGTGGGCATCGCCCACCATTTGGAGCCTTGGCGGCGTTCTCTGGCGGGTTCGTCGATGGAAACGTGCATCCCCTGCATCGCCGAACTCATCATCGCCCTCGTCGACTTATGGTTGCTCGGCAAAGCCGCCGAGTCCCGCGATCCGCGCTTCGACCGCCCGGAGCAACGCAACGCATTTCGATTTTGGATCACGCTCTTAGTGGTCGGGCTCATCGTGCTCGGTTGCGTCGTCGTTCTGCGTTTCTACGGTTGGCCGATCTGGGGTCCGAGCGGAGTCTGGTGGTGGTCGCGGTAGGGTGGGCATCGCCTACCACTTCACGCGTCCGGCGAGCATTCACCCCGGCAAGCAAACGGTGGGCGATGCCCACCCTACGAGACGTTACCCTCCGCGTACGATTTGCCAATTCGGGCCAATGTCGCGTCCCCGTCCGCAACGCGACATGCAAACGAGCGTCCGGAGTACCGTGACCGTGGAACTGTTCTTTTCATGCTTCGCGGAATTGCTGGTCGCGGTGCTCGACGCCTGGCTCACGCACAAGGTTTTCGACTCGCGACGCAAACGACGCGCTGAGCCGGAGGAATCACGCTTCAACTTCTGGTTGACGCTACTCACCATCGGTCTCGTCGTGCTGGTGTTGCTCCTGATTGTGCGAATCACCGGCTACTCGCCCTTTGGGTAGGGTGGCACCGCCCACCGTTTCACGCGAACGGCACGAATTTACCTCGGCGAGCGCCTGTTGCGCGGTGACGACCCTGCGAGACGTCCCGGCTCGCGCAGCAATGCGCCGCGCAAGTTCCTGATGAACTGGAGCCGGTAGTTGCAGGCCGATGCGTTCGGCGGACACCACCCGACTTCGTTGTATGAATCTCGATCCTCGGGTTCTTCGCCCCAACCCACCGTGTCGACGACACCGGTGATTGCTGCTTACTCGACGAGCTTTCGGAGGTCGCTGCCGTCGCTGTTGGCGATGAATACCGCGTTCTTGCGATGCCCCTTTGCGATGTATGCGATGCGACGACCGTCCGGCGACTGGCGCGCGAAGTGGCACCGCGTGGAGAGCACGATGGAGCCTCCGGTCGCCGGATCGAACACGACCAGTTCGCCCACTTCCGCGCCTTTCTCCGATCGTTGGAAGAGCATCCTCTGGTCGCGTGTGAACGCCGGGTAGGTGTTGTGTTGCACGCCGCCGGTGACGCACATGAGGTCGGTGCCATCGGGCCGGACGGTGTACACCTGATCCAGACCGTCGCCCTTTTCGCGATAGAACGTGAGGCGCGAACCGTCGAAACTCCACTCCGGGTTGTAATCCGCGGCGTCGTCGTGCGTCACCTGGTGCACGTTTGACCCGTCCGATCCCATCACGTACACGCGTCGCTTCCCGTCGCGGTTGGAGCAGAACGCGATCAGCTCGCCACCGTGACGCCGCGGCGACCACGCGGGCGTGAGGTCATCCGCGGGATTGGCGGTGAGACGGACGCGGTCCGAGCCGTCGAGCGAAGACGAGTACAACTCTCGGTCTTTCCCCTCCAGCACTGCGAAAACGATTCGCCTGCCGTCCGGGGAGAACGAAGGCCACATCGCGTTCTCGATCGTGGAGCGCACGCTGCCGTCGTCGGCGCTGACGATCACCGTCCGGCGCACCGTGGGGCGGTCGCCGTCGAACCCGTAGATGCCGTACACCGCGAGCAAGCGGCTGTCGGGCGACCACGCCACGTGCTGACACGCACCGGTGCCGACAGGATCGGGAATGGGTGCGATCGGCCCGATCACGGAACGGTCAGGGCCCATCGCGCAGCCCGTCGACATGCCGGCAAGCGCCATCAATGCCGCGATTCCACACAGACATCGCACGAGACGACCTGACATGTTCATCCTGCCTTTCGCGTTGGTAGCTCTGACCTCACACTCCGCCGCACGCAGATTTCTCTTTTCCAACGTCACGCGGTCATAATCTTAGTCAGCGTCTTCCCGCGCAGCCGACCTAACTTCGGCACCCGATTCGCCGACTCAGTTGTGGTGGTATTTCCGAACATACCCAGGGCTTGGACCTTGGGCAGGCGGCGATGTCGAAACACAAAGCCGGTCGTGATTACATCTCATGTGATGGAGCTGCTTGAACGTGTGAGAAACGTAGCTATCAGAGAGCGATTCGATTGTGCGTCGCGAATTCGTCCTTTGGTCCTGTCGCCAACGTCGCACCGTTCGTCGCTCCGACGCCGACTCAGACTCAGCTTCAGCCGCCCGGCAGCCGCTGCAACGAGGGACTGCCTGTGTCAACGCGGCCGCCAGATCTTGCCAGTGTACCAGTTGTTATTCGTCAGTGACACAGAGTTCGTCCCGGTGACGAGTTGCGGGTGTCGCCACGGATTTGGGCAAGGAGCGCAATCGTCGCTTCAAACCGAGCCCGACGCGCAAGCTAGGTCTTCGCGTGCGACCGCACGGAATCCTAGCTTGCGCGTCAGGCTCGGATTGTTGCAAAAATCCGTGGCCACACCCAGATTTGAGCACGTGATCTCGCGCCGTTTTCCCCGACGCCCGGCTTGCCCTACACTGCCCGATTCGTGCCGCCGCGATCGGCGAGTGGCATGACGACAAAGCCAAACACACGGAGCATCGCAGCCAATGTCCACGACCGGCCTGATCCCGCCGCACGGCGGAAAACTCGTTGATCTGCTCGTTCCCGCCGCCCAGCGCGACGCGCTAGCCCAGCAGGCGGCCAAACTCACCAAGATCAAGCTGCCC
>JBJXFK010000005.1:0-2531 GCA_046155505.1 Phycisphaerae bacterium | reverse complement strand
GTGTCCGTTCCGCGGACCGCATCTTTTTTCTGATCGCGTTGGCGGTCAAGCTGGCGGCATCTTCATTTTTGGAGGTGTCGGATGGGGAGTCGGGAGCGGGACTTGGCGAAGGAGCGGCGGTGGCGTGAGCTTGTGCGGCGGCAGGCGGCGAGCGGGCTGAGTGTGCGAGCGTTTTGCCGTCGGGAACGGCTCTCGGAGCCGTCGTTCCACGTCTGGCGGCGGACGATCCGCCAGCGCGACGGCGCGACGATGCCGCGGCGCACAACGCAGACAGCGGCGTTCGTGCCGGCGGTGGTGACCAGCGGGCCGCCCCACAAGACGTCGATCGCCCTGGAGTTGCCCGGCGGCGGCGTGCTGCGATTTCTCGGGCCCACGGCGACCGAGCAGCTGGCCGAGCTGGTCGTCGCTCTGCAGGCGCGCGCGGCCGTCGTCGAGGCGGCCCGATGATCGCCGCCGACGTACAGCACGTCGCAGTCTGGGTGGCGACGACGCCGGTCGACATGCGGAAGAGTTTCGACGGACTGGCCGAAGTCGTGCGCAGCTTTCTCGGCCACGACCCGCTCTCGGGCAGTCTGTTTGTGTTCCGCAACAAGGGGGGCCATCTCGTCAAGGTCTTGTGGTGGGACCGCGACGGGCTGGCGATCTACTACAAGCGGCTGGAGCGCGGAAGTTTTCAGTTTCCGCGTGCCAGCGGCACGGCCGTCGAGATCACGCGCGAGCAACTGCTGCGTCTCCTCTCGGGCTTGAGCGTCGCCGAACGTCGCAGCGCCTAACAAGTGCGGCATGGTAGCGTCGCGCGAATCTTCGTGAACTTGAGCTTGCGATTTGCGCGCGAGTTGTTACAACGTGTCGCATGACGCTCGCGATTGACGAATTGCCGAACGACGTCGCTGCACTGAAGCAGTTCATCGTCGAGCGCGAACGGCAGCGAGAACTGCTCATCGCGCAGATTCGCGAGGAAGCGGCTCGACAACTGGAGCTGCAAGCCGAGCGGCTGAGAGCGGAGCACGCCGCCGAACTCAACGCGGCGATTCAGTCACTGCTCCGCCGCTACTACGGCCCGCGGAGCGAGTCGTTCGATCCGCGACAGCTCTTGCTGTTCGGCCAGGTTGTCGAACAGATGCCGCTCGACGAGCCGGCGATTGCCGAAGAAGCGGGCGAGAAGCTCGTCACGCGGCGCGCGAAGCCTCGCCACCCGCACGGCCGCCAACAACTTCCTGAGGCGCTCGAACGAATCGAGATCGAGCACGACCTCGATGATAAGGCGTGCCCAGCCTGTGGGAATGAGCGCTCGCGGATCGGCCAGGAAGTCAGCGAGCAACTCGAATACTTTCCGGCGAGCTTCAAGGTCTTGAAGCACGTGCGGCACAAGTACGGCTGTGCGAAGTGCGACGCCGAAGGCTACCACCCCAACATCACGACGGCCGACAAACCGCCGCAGCCGATTCGTGGAGGACTGCCGGGTCCGAGCCTGCTGGCCTACGTCGTGGTGAGCAAGCTGGGCGATCACCTGCCGCTCTACCGACTCGAACGCATCTTCGCGCGGCAAGGCGTGCACGTCGCCCGGAGCACGATGTGCGCGTGGATGGCCGCCGCCGGTGAACTTGTGGCGCCGCTCGTCGCGCTGATGATCGCGCGGGTCCGGCAGTCGCGGGTGATTCACACCGACGACACGCCGGTTCCGATTCAAAGTCCCGGCGCCAAGCAGTGCCGCAAGGGCCGCATCTGGTGCTATCTGGGCGATGAGCAGCATCCCTACACGGTTTACGATTACACACCGAACCGCAAACGGGACGGGCCGCACAAGTGGCTCACGGGCTACCAAGGTTATCTACAAGCCGACGCTTACGGCGGCTACGACGGAGTCTTTCACTCGCAAAACGTGACGGAAGTCGCCTGCTGGGCGCATGCGCGCCGCAAGTTTTACGATGCGCAAGACAGCGACGCGCGGCGCGCGGCGGAGATGCTCGCGCTCGTCGGCGAGTTGTACGCGATCGAGCGCGAACTGAAGGAGGCGTGCGCCGCCGCGTGGAGCGAGCTGCCGCGCGACGAGCAGCACGTGCGGATCGCCGCCGCGCGGCACGCGCGGAGCGCGCCGCTGCTCGCGCAGATTAAGACCTGGCTCGACCGCGAGAGCGCGGTCGTCTTGCCGCGGAGCCCGATGAGCCTGGCGATCACCTACGCCCAGAACCAGTGGGCGGCGCTCCACGTCTACACGACGCAAGGCTTCCTCGCCATCGACAACAACGCGGCGGAGCGGGCGCTAAAGCGCGTGGCCCTCGGCCGCAAAAACTGGCTCTTCGCCGGCCACGACGCGGCGGCCGAAAACCACGCACGGCTGTGGAGCCTGATCGCCAGCGCCGAACGCCACGCCGTCGACCCGCAGCGCTATCTTACCAGCGTCCTGGCCAAGCTCGGCGCGACGCCGCAGGAAGAACTCGCGCAGTTCCTGCCCGACACGTGGAAAGCCGACGACGCGGCCGAACCAACGACCGACAAATAGCCCTCCCTGCGGTCCGCGGAACGGACAC
>JBJXFK010000004.1:0-9593 GCA_046155505.1 Phycisphaerae bacterium | reverse complement strand
TCTTCCTTGACCTGCTCGATGCCCATGTGGACGCAGCCATCGATGTCGCCCGACGCGAGCATCTGCTTGAATTTCTTCGAGCCGTTCGTGTTGCAGCGCTCGCCGACGATCAGGAACGAGTTGTCCTGTCGCATCGGCACGGCCTGATAGAGGCTGCTGATCGACGGCTCCGGCGTCGGTTTGCGCTCCATCGCCCGCCGCGTGCCGATCGTCTTGACCACCGCCGCCATATGCGCCGGCGTCGTTCCGCAGCAGCCGCCGACGACGTTGACGCCGTCAACGTCGACAAACTCAAGCAGCCACTTGGCCAATTCGTCCGGCGCAAGCGGGAAATGCGCACGGCCATCCACCACCTGCGGCAAACCCGCGTTCGGCTGCACACTCAAATAGCGCGTGCTGTAGCGCGAGAGGTGGCGAATGTGCTCGCTCATCTCCTGCGGCCCCGTGGCGCAGTTCATGCCGATCACATCGACTTCCGGAAACGCCTCCAGCGCCGTCAACGCGCCGGCGATGTCGGTACCCACCAGCAGCGTGCCGGTGGTCTCGACCGTCACCTGCGTGATGATCGGCACGCGCCGCCCGCTCTCGCGCATCGCCCGCCGCACAGCCTCGATCACGCACTTGGTCTGCAAAATGTCCTGGCACGTCTCGATGATCAGGCAGTCCACGCCGCCATCGAGCAGGCCGCGCGTCTGCGTCTGGTAGCTGTCGAGCATCTCGTCATACGAAATCTGCCGCAGCGTGATCAGCTTGGTCCCCGGCCCCATCGAGCCGGCGACGAAGCGCGGCGTCTTGGCGGTCGCGCACGCCGCCGCCGCGCGCTTCGCAAGCTGTGCCGCGGCGAGATTGATCTCGTAACACTCGTCCTGCAAACCGAATTCGGCGAGTACATGCTTCATGCCGCCGAACGTGTTGGTCTCGACCACGTCGCAGCCGACCTCGAAGTACGTGCGGTGAATCTTCTCGATCGCATCCGGGCGAGTCAGGTTGAGCACCTCGACCGCGTTTTCCAGATTGCGATAGTCGGAAAGCGGCAAATCGAGCATGTGAATGCTGGTGCCCATCGCGCCGTCAAAGAACACGACGCGCTCAGCCATCAACTCGAGAAGCAGTGACTTGTCTGAACCCACGTAGCGACGCCTTTTGCAAGTAACCGTTGTATCCGGCCCGTTCACAGCGCCGGCGACAAACCCATCCCAAAACACACTAGCCAAATTCACGCGGGGAGCATCGGCCTCCGGCCGGTGCGACCCGCGTTGGTACCGGCCGGAGGCCGGGTGCATCTCATTTCCGGTTGCATCGCCATGGGGCGGCGCGGGCATTCTGCCCGCCCGTATCGCGTGCTGAAAAATTTGGACGGGCAGAATGCCCGCTCCACCCACCCAGTCGATCGCAACCCTTCCCGCGATGCACCGGCCGGAGGCCGATGCTCCCCAGGGCGAACTTGTCCGCTCACCCGAATCGATTATGATACCACGCTGCGCGCGAATTGGGCGCGTTCCTCGGTCAGCCCTCACGGGAGGTTCGGCGTGTCTGAAACCATGAATCTCGCATCGTTCTTTGAAGTCAAGGATTTCGACCTCACCGTCTACAACACCTATAGCGACATGGCCCACGCCAGCGGCGCGGCCCGCGACTATTTTCGCGAGCTGGTCAACGATCAGCTCAAACTCATCGAGTCGGGTCAGGGTGGCGATAACCTGCGCATCGGCATCGCGCTGTTCCTGCTTGGGCAATACAGCGACGCCATCGGCTCACTCAACAAGAGCCGCGAAGAGCGCTTCCGCCGCTGGTTCCTGGCCCACGCCTACCTCGCGCTCGGCAAATACGAAGAAGCTGTCGAGAATTTTCAGAAGGCCGCGAATGGCGGGTGGGACGATTTCGAGTGCGAGACTCAGATCGGCATTACGCACGTCCGCAACAGCGACGTTGAAGCGGCCCGCAAGACACTGAAAAAGCTCGAACGCGCCGGCAGCGACCGCGCCGATTGGTACGCGCTTGCCGGCTTGATCCTCGAAATGACACACGAAGTCGAAGCCGCGGTCGATCAATACGAAAAGGCGCTGACGCTCGAACCGGCCCACACGCTGACCTTGTTCCGCGCGGCGCGCCTGCTCGACCTGCGCGGCGAGGATGACCGGGCCGAGGAGTTGTACATGACGCTGTCGCGCCAGCCGCGCGCGAACGTCAACGCTCTGATCAATCTCGCGGTGCTATTCGAGGATCGCGGTCGCTACGAGGAAGCGCGGCGCTGCCTGATGCGCGTGCTCTCGACGCATCCGAATCACGCTCGCGCCCGGCTGTTCCTCAAGGACGTCGAGAGCAGCCGCCTGATGGTGATCGACGACAACGTTGAGCGCAAGATGGAAACGCGCAGCCGCCTGCTCGACACGCCGATCAGCGAATTCGAGCTGTCGGTGCGAGCCCGCAACTGCCTGAAGAAGATGAAAATCGGCTCGCTCGGCGAACTCATCAAGCTGACCGAGCCGGAGCTGCTCAGCTACAAGAATTTCGGCGAAACGTCGCTGCTCGAAATCAAGGCGCTGCTCACCAAGCGCAATCTCAAGCTGGGCATGAACCCCGACGAGGTCGATCTCGCGACGCTCAGTGCTGCGGCCGCCGTCCCGCCACCGGCCCCCGCACCGGTCATCAAGCCGAACGTCCCGCCGGGCAGCGAAGCGCTGCTCAGCAAGCCGGTGGCCGAACTCGAGCTGTCGGTCCGCGCTCGCCGTTGCTTGCAACGCCTAAATGTGGTGACGCTCGCCGACCTGATCGCGCACACGGAGCACGACCTGCTGTCAACGCGAAATTTCGGCGTCACGTCGCTGACAGAGATCAAGCAGCGTTTGGGCGAGGCCGGTTTGTCGCTGGCGGTGAAGGCGTAACGCTCGGGAGCACGCAACCATGACTTGGCACGATCGTCTGGTCGCTGATCCGAATGTCTGCCACGGCAAAGTCTGCGTTCGCGGCACGCGCGTCATGGTTGCCGTCATTCTCGACAATCTCGCCGCAGGCGAATCGCCGGCCGACATTGCTTCTGGCTACGGCGTCGCGCTCGAAGACGTGCATGCGGCGATTCAGTACGCGGCGCAGGCGGTGAAAGACCATTATGTCTCATTGCCGGGCGCCGCATGACGAGAATCAAGGTCGACGAGAACCTCCACCCCGAGGTTGCCGAGTTTTTGCGATCCGCCGGATTCGACGCGCGCACGGTTGCTGAACAGGGCCATCGCGGAGCCGCGGATTCGGCCCTTGCCGAAATTTGCGAGCGCGAGAGACGGATCATCCTGACACTTGACTTGGACTTTGCCGACCTACGGCGTTTTCCTCCCGAACGATACGCGGGCATCGTCGTCTTGCGCCTCGGCTCCCTCGCGAAAGCACACACCTTGGCGACAGTTTCGCGGCTCTCGAAAATGCTGAGAGAACGTCCATTGGAAGGCGAGCTTTGGGTGGTCTCCGAGACGGCTGTGCGTGTCGTTCGGCCTGACGATGCAGGCGCAATCGAATGACCGGTGCCTTCAACTTTGACATCAAGGCCCGCAGCGGTCGCGCTCGCCGCGGGCGCATCAGCACCCCGCACGGCGAAATCGACACGCCCGCATTCATGCCCGTCGGCACGCGGGCCAGCGTGAAGGCCGTCGCCCCGGAACAAGTCGCCGCCACCGGCGCGCAGATCATTCTCGCCAACACGTATCACCTGCTGCTGCGTCCCGGCCCGCAGGTCGTCCGAGCGCTCGGCGGCCTTCAGAAGTTCACCGGCTGGAACCGGCCCATGCTCACCGACAGCGGCGGATTTCAGGTCTTCTCGCTCGCCGAGCTGCGTAAACTCAACGACGACGGTGTCGAGTTCCGCTCGCACATCGACGGCGCGCTGGTCACGCTCACGCCCGAATCATCAATCGCCGTGCAGAACGAACTCGGTGCCGACATCATCATGGCGTTTGATGAATGCCCGCCGCTGGGGGAGAGGCACGAAGGCACGAAGGCACCAAGGCACGAAGGCAAAGAGAGCGACGGAGGAGAAGACAGGCACGAAGGCACGAAGGCACGAAGGCACGGAGGCGAAGAAAGCGACGGAGCGACGGAGCGACGAAGCGACGAAAGACATGGCGCGGGCAACGCGGGCGCAGCAATCCAAAATCCAAAATCCAAAATCCAAAATTTACACGACGCGGAATCGACCGCTCGCGCCGTGCAAGCCGCCGTTCGACGAACAATCGCGTGGGCGGCGCGCAGCAAGGCCTCGCACAACAATCCAGCCCAGGCGCTCTACGGCATCATCCAGGGCGGCCTAGATTTGCAGCTTCGTCGCGGCTGTCTATCCGCATTGACCGACATCGGCTTCGACGGCTACGCCATCGGCGGCCTCTCGGTCGGCGAGCCGCCGCCCGAAATGTGGGCACTGCTCGAACAGTTCGCCGACGAACTTCCCGCCGACAAGCCACGCTATCTCATGGGCGTCGGCACGCCGCGCGATCTGGTCGAGGCCGTCGGCGCGGGCATCGACCAATTCGACTGCGTGCTCCCAACTCGAAACGGGCGCAAGGGTTACGCTTTCACCAGTCGCGGAGTGTTGCGGCTGCGCAACAGCCGACACAAACTCGATCTCGCCCCGATCGACCCCGATTGCGACTGCCACGCCTGCCGAAATTTCTCCCGCGGCTACCTGCGGCACCTGTTTCTCGCCGACGAGCCGCTTGGAGGTACGCTGGTTTCGATTCATAATCTGGCGTTTTATCAAACCTTAACGCGGCAGATGCGAGCCGCGATTGAGGACGACCGCTACGACGAGTGGAAGCGACGGTTCCTGGCGCAGCAGGACTCCGCCGAGAGCGAGGATACGAAATGCGAGACTTTACAGCCCTGATCGGGCAAGCGACCAGTACCCCGGCCGCGGGCACCAAGCCCCCCACCCCGACTGACCCGTTCTGGGGCCTGATCGTGCCGATGGGCCTGGTCATGATCACGCTCTATTACTTCATGTATCGCGGCCAGAAGAAGGACCGCGACAAGCATGACAAAATGCTCGGCGGACTGAAGCGCAACGACCGCGTCATCACCATCGGCGGCATCCTCGGCTCTGTGGTCGAGGTCCGCGATCACGAAGTCGTTCTGAAAGTGGATGAGTCGAACAACACCAAGATGCGATTCGCCCGCAGCGCAATCAAGGAAGTCCTCGGCGGCGAATCGCCGGCAGACGCGAGCAAGAAGTAGCACGCGCCGCACGGCCCCGAGCGCCCGCGGACCGTGCACCCGCTTGCGACCGATGTCCGCTGGTCGATTCCGAGGGCGTGCGCCCGGATTATCGCTGCGGTCGCAGCCACTCGGCAAGCCGCCTGAACACCGGACTGTCGCCGGCCACGTCGCTCGCGGGTCGCAGGCGCAACGCGCCGTTTTCGCGACCAACGAACTCGTCCGTCGTAGCATGCAACACGAACACGTCGCGCTGCGGCCAAAAATCCATGGCGAGCATCACCCGCGCGTTGCCGGCCTCATCCGCCGGCATCGCGCGAATCAGCTTCGTATGCAACGTTGAACCCTGAACCGTGCTGCTCTGGATGATCCAATCGTCGGCGCGACCCTTCACGTACAGCGCTGCGGCAAGCTCGGCCGGCGGCGGAACGAACGAGCGCGACGGCGCAAGCGTGACCTCACGCTTATCGCCGGCCGCGCTCGTCACGCGCCGAATCGATCCGTCGCCGCCGCTGCGCGACTCGACGATCGTTCGCGCTGGTCGCCCGGTCAGGTCGCTGGCAAGGCCCTCTTTGAACGTGAATTCATACGCCATCGCGCGGCCGTCCATCCACCAGCGATACGTGCGAAACTCGCGCAGCGCCTGAAACAGAATCGCCGATCCGCCCGTGTAGCCGTTCTGTGGCCCGCTCTCGCCTGGCGCGCGAATGAGCAAGAGCGCCGCACCCGCATCATCTGACACGAGCCGGCTGCGCACCTGCGCCCGCCCCCACCACGGCAGCGCGCCCTTTTCGGTCAGCGCCGCGACCAATTCGCCGCCACGCTGCACCGCACCGCCGATATCGAGCCCGCCCGACATCGCGTCGATGCGAATCTCACGCGCGATCTGCGCCGCGACGCGCCGCGCGTCCGGCCGATTGAAACTCTCGCGCGACGCGGCGACGATCACCGTTCGATCGGGCCCAGCGCTCACCACATGCACCGCGCCGAGCAGCGCCGCCGCGTCGCCGACTTCGCGATTCACGAGCGACACCACTTCGACGCCATCCAGTCGAGACCACTGCCGCAGGTCGTATCTGTACGTCGGGCGCTTCCAGACCACTTCGACAAAATCGGCCAGCAAATCGATCGGTCGCCGATCGTGTGCCAGCCACGTCCGCCGCACGACGACCGAATACGCCGGCACGCCCTCTTCCTGCCCGACGAGGCCCAGTGAAGGGAACGCGTCGTCATCGTGGGCGACAATCGTGCAATTGGCGGGTGCGTCGAGCGCCAGCCCGGCAGCGACTCGCACGTCGCTCGGCGGCGCGGCCGACCCACCAGATGAGCCCGCTGTTTGCAGCCGTACCGCCGCGCACACCGCATCGAGCAGCGCCATATCCGCCGTCGTCGGCGCCAGTCGCGGCTCGTATTCGATGCGAATGACGTCGCCGCGCGTCGTACACGCGACACGCGTGAGCCATTGCTGGGTCAGCACCTCGCCGCGGAATTCCAGCGATCGAAATCGGCGAATCTGCACCGCCGGTATGCCGCCGATCATGCCTTGCGTCGCCTCGACCGCCGTGTGTTCCACCTCGGTCGCGAGCGGCAACATGAATTCGGGCGCGATGAACGAATCGACGCGTTGATACGAAATGCGCACGCCCCGCTCATAGCTGCGCTGCGCCGCGGGCGCCCCGCGCTCCGCCGGATCGAGCAGCGCAAACTGCCCTGGGTCGTCCGGGTTTTGCTGCCACCCGAGCGGCACGCGCACGATGAGCGGCGTTCCCGGCAGCGCGATTTCCGGACCAAGCATGCGCTTGCCGCGCGTCTGCAACGCCGCCGCCCCCAGCGCAGCAAATAGCATCGCCGCGCAGACCAGCAACAGCACGACGGGACGCCCCGGTTTTGATCCGCTGTGAACCTCGATCATGAAGCACACATGATAGTCTCGCCGCGCGGTCGGCGCACAGGCTATGCACGGCTATTGCGTGCCCAAGCGCGCCGCGGCTACGCTACACCGCTTATGGAATTGTCCGTCACGCTTACCGACCCGAACAAACGCGCCGAACTCTTCGGTGCGGGCGATCGTCACCTGCGCCGCATCCGCGATGCGTTCGCCGTGCGCCTGAATTCGCGCAACGACGTCGTGCGCATCCTCGGCGAGCCGGCGGACGTCGCCAAAGCCGCCGCCGTGCTCGAAAAGTTGCAGGACATGCTCCGCAAGCGCGACCTGCTCGACGACGCCGCAGTCAATGATGCGATTTTCGACCTTGAACAGACCGAAGGCCGCACCGACCCCAACGTCATCCGCGCGTTCAGTCGCGACTCGATCGTTCCCAAGACCGAAGGCCAGAAGCGATACGTCCGTGCGATGTTCGAGAACGACCTCGTGCTCTGCCTCGGCCCCGCCGGCACGGGCAAGACCTATCTCGCCGTCGCCGTCGCCGTCCACATGCTCAAGGCCGGCAAGGTGAAACGCATCGTCCTCGTGCGGCCGGCGGTCGAGGCCGGCGAAAAGCTCGGCTTCCTTCCCGGCGATTTGCAGCAAAAGGTGAATCCCTATCTGCGGCCGCTTTTCGACGCGATGCACGACATGATGACGTATGACCAGCTCAAGCGTTTCATGGTCAGCGACATCGTCGAGGTCGCCCCGCTCGCCTACATGCGCGGCCGCACGCTGAATCACGCCGTCGTCATTATGGACGAGGCCCAGAACACGACGCCGTCACAAATGTTTATGTTCCTGACCCGCATGGGAAATGACAGCAAGATGATCGTCACCGGCGACGACAGCCAGGTCGATCTCGACCCCGATCAACCGTCGGGATTGATCGACGCCGCTCGCCGACTGAATAACGTCAACGGCGTCGCAGTCATGCGGCTCGACGACGTGGACATCGTGCGGCATCGATTGGTGCAGTCGGTCGTGGCATGCTATGCGACGGAGAACTTTGGCCGCGTGCAGCGCGTGCGGCGTGCCACATTCGGCGAAAACGACGGGCACCCGCCGGACGCGAATCTGCCCGGCCACACCGCAGCCGACGAGCCGCAGCTACCGCGCGACTGACGGCAGATTACCAATCCCGTAGGGTGGGCATCGCCCACCATTTTGATGATCGTTCGACACGGCATGCAAATGGTGGGCGATGCCCACCCTACGCGCTATTCGCCTGAATCGGCGGTCGGCTTGGCCGTAACGCGACTGGCGAGAATTGCCTTCACCAAATCCGCCGGCAACGGTTCCTCGCACGGGGCTTCGCTTTCCGCAAACACCGCCCGAGACGCGCCAATCGTCCGCTGGTAGGAATCGAGATAGTCACGGCACTCGCGGCAGGCGGTCAGGTGTCGCTCGAACACCGCGACCGAATCGCCCGGCAGCTCGCCGTCGAGATAATCCATCAGGAACTGGGCCACTTCACGGCATGTCATGCTGCACCTGTGTCAACTGATGAGTTCGGATATTCCTTCGATGCGCCGCTTCGAGTTTGGTTACCGGCATTTGTTTCGATTGCCTGGACGAGTTGCCGCCGAGCCGAATGGCTCGCGCCACCCCAACACGGCCTACTCAACGCTTTGCACTGCGACTCGAAATCCCCGCTTTTTCGGCGGCGGCCAGAATCTCGCTCGGATCGAGCCGGTCCTGCACCCTCCCCGCGATCCGCCGCCACACGATTCGCCCGTCCCGGTCGACCAGATAATTCGCCGGCAGGGCCACATCGCCGGCATCCGGCCCGCCGCCACGATGCAGCAGCCCGTACTCGCGGATCACCTTCGCGTCGGCGTCGCTCAGCAGCGGAAATTTCAACCCGATTCGCTCGATCGCTTGCTGCGATTTTCCGCTCGGGTCGGTCGAAATCGCGAGGATACGAATTCCCGCTTTGCGAAACTCGTCGTATGCCGCACTCAGGCCGCGCAGCTCGGACGAGCAAAACGGGCACCACGACCCGCGATAGAAAACAAGCAGCACCGGCCCGCCGCCGCGATACGTGTCGAGAGTGATCGACTCGCCGGTCTGATCCGCGAGCGTGAAATTCGGCGCGCTACCCATCGTCGTCGCCCGCGCTTCCGCGACCGGCAGCGACAACACCCAGAAAAACCACACCCCCGCAAATGCGACGCACGCGACGTTTCCGTTCGCCGCCCAGCGCACCCAATCACGCTCGTCGCTTCGCGCCAGTACGATCGCCGCAATCGCGCCGCCGCCCGCGACGACGAACATCGGCCACGCGGTCGCACGAATCCACGGCACGTCGAGCAGCAGGATGTACGCCGCGACGCCGAGCAGCGTGGCCACAATCGCGGCAATCGCCGATGTGCTGCCATGCATGGTTGGGCTTTCGACTGGGGCGGTGATGTCAATTCGCGCCAAGGGCGTGCTCCGCTGGTTTGTGCCTTCGTGCGATCCGCACGTCAGC
>JBJXFK010000003.1:0-12979 GCA_046155505.1 Phycisphaerae bacterium | reverse complement strand
GGTTCGCTGCTCGGCGTCGGTTGCCGCGACGTCTACGGCTCGGGTTACAACGCCGGCCAGGGCGGACTCGCCAAGCGGGCCGAGATCAACGCGTTCACCGGCACGCATACGGGCGTTCAGGGTGCCGGCAGTGGTGCCCTCGACGGTCGCATGCAGGTCACCGCTGCTGACCTCACGACCGCAAGCTTCCCAGGTGCGATCTACTTCGCCGAAGGCGTCTACGTCGGCTCGGATGATGCTCCGTCCGGTAACGCATTGAACAACGCCTCGTATCGTCGCATGACCGTCGGCGCGGGCGGTGCCCTGGCATTCGCCGGGACTACCCAGGTCGGCGTCGGCGCGATCTACGCCTGGCGTGATCACGGTAACGGCGTCGGCATCCCCGACCCCACGGTCACCATCACCAACGTCGATATTCCGAGCGAAGGCCGCTTCATCGTCGGCCAAAAGGTCCGCGATCTCGGCAACGGCACCTGGCGCTATGACTACGCGATCTTTAATCTCAACTCGGATCGCAGCGGCGGCTCGCTCAGCATCCCGGTTCCCGCGGGCACAACCGTCACGAACGCCGGCTTCTACGACGTGAATTACCACTCGGGCGAGCCGTACAACAACGCCGACTGGAGCATTACTGTCGCGGCGAACAGCGTCACATGGGCCAGCCCGCAGACCTTCGCGCAGCACGTCAATTCCAACGCGCTTCGCTGGGGCACGATGTACAACTTCTGGTTCGACGCGAACCGCCCGCCGGCGGCCGGCAACGCGACGCTGGGCCTCTTCAAGCCGCACACGCCGCAATCGGTGACGTTTGCAGCGCAGGTTCCGCTTGCTCCGTCCGTGCGGGGAGACGTTGACGGTGACGGCGATGTCGACCTGACCGACCTCGCGCTCATACTGGCCAATTTCGGCTGCACCGCGTCGCCCTGCGTCGGCGACCTCGACTTTGACGGCGACACGGATCTGACCGACCTGGCCGTGCTGCTCGCCAACTTCGGCGGCTAATCGCCGCATCGGCAACTCTCGGAATCAGGCAGAACGCAATGACCGCGCCGCGTGCGACCTACCCGGTCCGCACGCGGCGCGGTTCTTTTTTCTGCGAGTCTCATGGAGAACAGCGGCCCCCCGCGGTTTTTCCTGGAGCGCTGCGCCCCCGCGGTTTCTTCTCACGCGCGAGCATGCCGACGCAAACGGCCGTCGGCATGGCACCCGAATTTGTGGAGCAACCGCCCTCGGCTGCGATTTTTGGATCCGGTCACGATCGCAGCGCGCTGCCGCATCCCGCTTTCGAATCTGCGCCGGCGCGAACTACCGAGGCGCATCCGCGACCACCGTGAATCGCGCGAGCGCCAGATTCACATGGTCTGACCGCTTCCCATCGCGACCCGCATCGACCACGATCGTCAGCTCGCGCGCCTCGCCGAGCGCCACCGACAGCGCCGCCGGCTCGCCGTCGCCGGTGAGCGTCGGCGTCACCGCGGCCTCGCGACCGTCGAGCAGCACGCGCACCACCGCCGAACCCATCCCCGCCGCGGCGTGGTCGATGCCCACGACCGCCTCGAACCGCGTCATGCCCGCCGGGATTTCGAAGACCATCTTCGCCGGCGCGTGCGTGCCGATGCCTCGCAAATAGTACGCCTGACCCAGGTGCATCACGCCGCCCGAAACCGAGCGATCGCGCCCGAGCTCTTTCCAGCCCTGCGTGACCGACTTGGGCGATAGCGACGAGAGCCACACGGTCGCCGGGTCGGCGGGCTTGATCGGTGCCTGGCGCACCATCATCACCACCCAAGCGACCAGCCACAGCGCGGCGACCACACCGAGCAGCGTCGCGACCTGAAACAGCCGCAGTGGGAGCGGATGGCCGATTGACGGCGAGTCCGCAATTTCCGAGCCCCGACCGTGAGGGAGGGGATTCGTCCCCGACTCGGAAAACTCCTCCCTTACGGTCGGGGCTCGGTCAGCGGCGACCACGGCGCTTTCGCGCGGCAGCAACATGCCAATCACGAGCATCGCAAAGACGCCCATCGTCATCGCCGCGATCGGCTGCGCCAGCGGCGTCGGCGGCAACACCGCCGCGAAGTTGAGCGTGAGCAAGATCGTCAGCATCCAATACACGCGCTCATTCCGCCACGCCGCCGCCGCCCAAATCGCCAGCACCGCGAACACCGGAAACGCATAGCGCTCGTGCATCTCGGTCGGAAATAGATAAAAGCACATGCCAAGCAAACCCGCCGCCGCGTAGCGCTGCACATGGCCGGGCCGCAGCAAATAGAGCGAGAGCACGACCGCGACGCTGAGTGCAAAACCCGCGAGCGAGATTTTCCGCCACGTCGCCTGCAGCAGCCACGAATCGCCGGCCTTCACCGTGTCGCGACCGGCGGCGACCGCCTCGACCAGCGCTCGCGGCGGGCTGGTGTCGGCAATCTCCGGATCGCCGACGAGATACCAGACGTTGTACGCGTTCTTCGAGAGCTCGTGATATTGCCCGACGACATTCACGTACGCACGCTGAAAATTCTCCTGCAACGTGCCGGCGACCAGCAGCGGCGTTGCGATGAGCGCGACGCCGATCGCGATGCCTAGCAGCTTCCACGCCAGCGCCCGCCAGCCGCCAATTCGATACGCCTCCAGCAGCAGCAACGGGAAAAACGTGATCGCCTGGAACTTCGCCGTCAGCGCGATCGCCGCAAAACTGCCGCACGCGATCCAGCACGAACGCCCCAGCAGCACCAGCGCGAGCAGCACAAACAGCGTGTAGATCGAATCGACCTGCCCCCAGAAAGCACCGTCGTACAGCGAGATGGGATTGAGCAGATAGAGACCGGCCGCAAGCACGCCCGCGCGCGGCCCGATGCGGCGCCGGCCCTCGACGATCAGCACAATCGCGATCAATACGTCGGCCGCACACGCCGTGGTCTTCAGCGCCGCCGCGATCAGCACATCGCCCGGCGGGCCGCCATCGATCGCATGCGTGATCAGGCCCAGGCCGCGAAAGATGAGGATCATCAGCGGCGGGTAATCGCAAAATCGCTCGACACCGTAGAAGCCGCTGATGCCGTGCTCGCAGAGTTTGGCGATCCAGCGCGTGAACAGATCGATGTCCTGATCGTGACCGATGTGCGGCGTGCTGACGATCCAGGCACGCAGGGTGATCGCGATCGAAAACAGCACGAACGCCAGCAATACGTCACGAAACGAAAACGGCGGCGTTGTAGAAACGGTTTGCGTGTTGGGACCGGTTGGTATGGTGGGTCCGGCTTGCAACCGGTCTCCCTCGGTGGGACCGGTTTGTAACCGGTCTTGCTCTGTGGGACCGGTTTGCAACCGGTCTTTCTTCTCTTCCCCCTCCAACCTCAGAAACATGGGCACGCCGCGCGAACTCTCCTCCGCATCATGCCCGGACTTCTGATCGTCTGCGTTCGTGCTCATCGATTCCCGCTCGTGGTTGCGTCGCAGTTCGGTGGATGCGCCACATCGAGCCGCGCACGCCCGCATCTTGCCCGGACTGCGCCCACTTCGCCACACAGAAATGTTGGGCGGTGCCCAACCTACGGTCTCGCCGCGCCGCTCGCCGGCACACTGGTCGCCGCCACCTCGACGATGAACCGCGCATCGGCCCAGTTCACATGATCAAACCGATTCCCGTCACGCGTCGCGTCGGTCTCCAGCAAGAGTTGCTTGGCACCCTTCAACGGTATGCGCACTACCACCGGCTCATTTCCGCCCAGGAGCTGCGGACTCTCGTACACTCGATCACCGTCGAGATACACACGGGCGATCGCACTACCGCGGCTCTCGGTCTCGTCATCAATGCCGACCACCGCCTCGAACATCGTTGCTCCGTGCGGGATCTCGTAAAGCTGCTTCGACGGCGCGTGCGTGCCGAGGCCGCGCGCGAACGTCCGGCGCTCCATCTTGATCGGGTTGTTATCCACGCTGCGATTCGCACCCAAATCGCCGTAACCTTGCGACGATGAAATCGGCTTGAGCTGGCTCAGGAAAACATCGCCCTGCGATGCAGTCGCGGCGACCGGTGCGGCCGGCTTTTCGCCGACATCGCGAACGCGAAACACCACGTACTCATTGCTCCGCGTCCGCGAATAATCGGTCGATGGATACACACACTCGGCGAACTCCGGTGCCGCGTTCAGCGCGTCGGCCAGCGAGCGATGATCGCGATCGCAAATCACAAACCGCGCCTTGAACCGCTCGCGAATGTCGGTCAGCGTCACGACCGCCTGCGTCGACGCTCCGCCCGCCTGCGTCACGCGAATCGTGCTCGGCACCTGCCCGCGCGAGATTTTCACGTAGCGGTTCCACAGTTCCGGGTCGCGCTCGTGCGTAAACTTCGGATCGAGGCCGACGATGTAGTGATTGTGCCGATTGTGGTAAAAGAAGACCGGGAACACGTCCCAATCATCGGTGAACACGATGTCGCCGGCCTTTGAGTTCGCCTTCAGAAAGTCCATCATCCTCGTCATTTCATCGAGGTCGTAATAGCAGCGAACCTGGCTCGCGATCGACGAGAACCGCTGCGTGTTGCTCGCCAGCACCGCCGTCGGCAGCGCCAGCGCGGCGAGCGTCACCGCGACCGTCTGGCCGATCGCGATGCCCACGCTCGGCGCGCGTCGCTCGCTGCGCAGCCACATCACCGCCAGCGGAACCACGCCATACGCCAGCGCCACGAGCACCCAAACTACATAGCCGATCGCAACGCGCGGCACCGGCATGCCGACCATGCCCGCGCGCTGCATCACCAGCACCACGACGCCGATGATCACACCGCCGCTGGCCGCGATAATCGCCGCCCGTTCATACGAAACACCGCCCGGCCCGCCGGTCCAAATTCGCGTCAACACCGGCAGCGCCAGCACCGCGGCCAGCGCGACCCACAGCGCCCACTCGCTCATGAGTGTGCCGCTGCCCGGCTGCGATACGAGCGAATATCCCGCCCCGCACACCAACGCCAGCAACGACGCTATCACGCCGCCGCCGATCACCAGCCGCGCGCCGTCGTTCGGATCATCCCAGCGAGCCGCAAGGCGATCACACCACGATTTCAACACCGGCGTCGCGACATACGCGGCACTGAGCAGGCAAATCGGCGGCCAGTATTCGATGAACCGCCGCGCCTTGAACGTCAGCAACAAGAAGCCGAATTGCAGCACCATCAGCGCCGCTTCCTCGGCGTCGAGCCGCGGGCCCATGCGCAGCCGCAGCAGCAGCGCCGCCGTCCACACGCCAAAAAGCGGCCCCGCGATGGTCATGATGAACCACGCATCGGTATAGGGCTTCCACTCGCGGCCGACTTCGATGTCCGGCGACAACCCCGAACCCAGCACCTGCAACTTCAGGAATTCATACATGCCCGATGCATAAGGATAGGTCAGCACGCCGACCGCCCAGCCCAGCGCCGTCAGCAGCACCATCGCCCACGGCCAGCGGCGATCCTCGCGCGGGGCGATCACCTGCGTCGCGGCGTATGTAGCCACGATCACCGGACCGTACATCACCGCGCCGAGATACAGATGCACATAACCGGCCAGCGCGACCCCGGCGAGCAGATATCGCCGCGTGAACAGCATGAGCAGCGTGAGCTGCATGAACATCAGCGACGGACCGATCGCGCGGATAAAGCCATGCCGCACGAAGAATTGATCGGGCAAAAGCAGGAAAAGCGCGATCCACAACCAGTGCAGCGGCACGCCGCGCGCGCGCAGCAACCGGTGAAACAGCATGAGATTCATGCCGAATACCGCGGCAATCGCCCAGCGCCCGCCGTCGAGTGCGGTGAAGCCCATCGACTTGGCCGCCGAAACGAACGGCAGCAGCAGAACGTGAAACCCCCAATGGTGGCTGACGAAGTCGCTGCCCTGCTCGCGGAAGTAGACGTACTGCGCCCACGGCAGCTTGGACAGCAAGCCGTGCGTCGGCAGCATCTCGGCCATTGCAATGTGATAGTACGAATCGTGCTCGGGCACGCCGAGCGGCCCGCCGGCCCGGATCGGCGAAGCGGCGTAGAAGTAATTCATCAGCGCCACGCCGACGATGAGCACGGCCAGCGCCTCGATCACGCGCAGCGCGATCTCCGCCGGCGCGGCCCGCGCGGGCGAGCCGATCGAAATGGCGGACGACATCGCGTGCCTGCCGTAGTCGGTGCGATCAATCACAATGGCAGATGGTAACAAGGGAAGCCTCTCTGCGAGGGAAGCGACGGAGGGACGAAGCGACGAAGCGACGGAGCGACGGAGCGACGGAGCGACGGAGCGACGGAGCGACGCAGGGGAAGAGAGCTCGCACAGGACATCGCTAGCCTGCGCTTCAAGCAACGTTGCCCTGGGGGACCGGTTTCCGACCGGTCTTTCTTCAATTCGAACATCGCTCACAAGAAAGATCGGTTAGAGACCGGTCCCCCAGCGCGCCAATCACTACACATGCGCAGCCCGCGCCGCCGCGATCTTGCCTGTATCCTGAATGTGCTTGTACAGCCCGAACAACTCGCGAAACGCCTTGAGAATCACCTTCAGATTCGCCCCCGTCTGCGTTCCCGCGGTCCGGGCAAAGTGCGTCACGCCAAACTGCCCGATCGAATAGCCCAGCTTGCGGGCCTTGGCCAGGATCTCGGTATCGATCAACGCCCCGTTTGAGCGCATCTCGATCTGGTCGAACAGCCGCCGCGGGTACATCTTGAATGCGCAGTCGATGTCGCGCAGGTGAATGCTGAATAGCCAGTTGACCAGCGTGCCCCAGCATTTCGCGTTGAGCTTGCGATGCAGCGGATCCTGGCGGTTTTTGCGATAGGCGCTCACGATGTCGAATTGCGACAGCATCGGCAACAGCGTGTCCAGTTCCTCAAAGTCGAACTGCCCGTCGCCGTCGGTGTAAAAGACGTAGTCCTTTCGCGCCTCGCGAAAGCCGCGTTGCAGCGCCCCGCCGTAGCCGCGATTCGGGTTGTTATGCACAGCCCGCACATGCGGCAACTCGACCGCGAGCCGATCGGCGATCTCGGCCGTGCGGTCCTTGCTGCCGTCGTTGACGATGATGACCTCATAGTCGTCGAACAGGCGCTCGCACGCCTTCACCGCCGCCCGCGTGGTGCGTTCGACGTTGGCCTCTTCGTTGTAGCACGGATAGAAAACGCTCACGCCCTTCTTGAACTTTGTGGTCGATTGCATGTTCGGCTCCTCGAATGTTCCGGACGAGACTTCCGTTCGCCAGTTTGTGGGACGGGTTTCCCAACCCGTCGTGGGACAGGTTTCCAACCTGTCTCTGTAGAACGGGTTTCCCAACCCGTTCCGTAGAACTATCCGAACCTCGAGCGGCATCGAGCGGGGGAACGTGCTCAATCCGCAGATTCGCGAACGGCAAAAACGCCTCCGCCTCAACTCGATACTCGATACTCGATGCTCGCTACTTCCCCGCAGCTTACCCCGCTCGCTTGCGCTTGGGGTTCGGTTAGTAACATCGCCCCCGGCAACGCGCACAGCAGAGACACCAGCCGAATCCCGATCGCCGCACTCACGATCTGCGACGCGCTCGCCCAATCGGCGAACAGATATGCATAGGCCAGTTCCATCGTCCCGAGTCCCTGCGGCGGGCCGGGCAGCGCCTTCACAATTTCGCCCGTCGAGAAGAACGCATACATCGACGTCCACTCGCTCGGCGACAACGTGAACCCCACCGCCAGCGCCACGCACAAAAACGCCGCCGCCGCAACAATCTGCAACACGACGGTCGTCAACACCGCGATCGCAATCGTCCGTGGACATGCCAGCAGTCGCCGCGCCGTCTCGCTCACGCGGCGAATCAGCTCGCGCCTCGGCAACTTCTCGCGCCACGCCTCGGGCAGCAGGTGCTTCCACCGTGGCAGCGTCACGACCGCCAGCACGCCCAGCAGCAGCACGATCGAAAACGCGTACAGATTCGTCCGCAACACGCCGAGCCGACTGCCTTCTGGTGCGAGCAACGCAATCGTCGCCACGCTCAGCAAGAGCACACCCAGCCCGACCGCGCGATCGACGATCACGATCGTCGCCGCTTCCCAACCCTGCTGCCGCCGCGATGCATGGCGGGCGACCACCGCCGCTTTGAACACATCGCCCGACGTCGACCCGAGAGGCGCGGCAAAGTTCAAGAAGTTGCCGGCGAATGCCAGGCGCACATCCTCAGCCCAGCCGAGTTTGATCTCATGCGAACCGAGTAGTCGCCGCAGACGCAGCGCCTGCAAAACCGGCGTCAACAAGAACAGCCCGACAGCGACCGCCAGCAACGGCTTGCTGGCCGCCTGCCATGTTCGCATGAGTGCATCGACTTCAATCGTCCGCGCGACCAGATAGACCGCGACACTACACAGGGCGATCTTCGCAAACGTGACCAGGCTCGCCTTCAGATTCATCGCACGCCTCAATCGAGCCCGCACGCGCCGCACGCCCGACACCAAGCCGGGCGTTGAAATCGTGATGCGGATCACTCAACAAGAGCGGGCGGCGGGCGGCGTTGATACGCACGGCGAACCAGTTTCGGCCCCACCGGCTTGAAAACCGTCCATAACCAATTGCACCAAAAGCAGTTATGGGCGAACAGCCGACGGCTGCCGCCCACCCGCCCGATCGGCTACACTCCGCCTGCGCAGCGAACGGAACGACACCCGTGGAATGGTTTTTCTTCGAATCCTGGCTCGCTTTGCTCATCGTCGGCGTACTGATGAATTTCGCCGCGCTGGTGCATTGGCGTCGCGGCGGTACGCCACGCCCGCTTCTCGGCACGCTTGCCATCACCATAACTTGGTGGATCACGCAGTCCGTCGTCGTCACGCCGACCGAGCGCGCCGATCGGCTGCTGCGCGATATCGAAGATGACGTGCTCGCGTCGAAAACCGACCGCATCGCCGCCGTGCTCGCGCCCGACTTCGCCGCCGGCGAAATGAACCGCGAGCGATTCATCGAGCGCGTCAAGAGCAGCATGCGTACGTTCGACGTGCGAACCCTCTCGCGCGTGCGGCTGGAAATTCTCGACCGGAGCGGCGAGCGATTCCAGGTCGGTGTCAGCTACTGGGCCAACGTCTCGCGCGGCAGCATCGGCGGCTACACCAAATCGCTCTGGAAAATCGAATTCGCGAGCACGCCGCACGGCTGGAAAATCAGCCGCATCGAGCCCGAAGAAATCAACGAAATTCGCGTCGAGTCATGGGATCGCATGCCGCGGTAGCGATCGGCCCTCTGCGGCCGACGCCATGAATTTTGAATCCTGAACCCTGAACCCCGAACCCTACTCTCTCATCCACTTCTCAAACCACGCCAGCGTCTCGCCCATCAACGCGCCGTGCTGATACACCATGATCGTCGTGTGATCCGCCCAGTCGAGCGTCACCAACTTCGCCCGATCGCCACCCGCCGCCGCCAGCGCGACGCTCTGCTCATACGGCACAACCGTATCCAGTTTGCCGTGCACCAGCATCACGTGCGCGCTCGTTTGCGACATCGCACCCAGCGCGTCGGCCTGCGACCGATCAAACTCCGCGAACTCCGCCGCCCGCTCCAGCGCCTCACCCAGCAACGCGTCCGACAAAAACACTTTCGCCAGCGGCCACTCCGGTCGCACCAGCGGCGGATACACTTCATCGAGGGACTGAAACGGGGCGATCGCCACCACCGCCTTCACCCGCGCATCCGCCCCGGCGAATTGAATCCCGACGCCGCCGCCGTAACTCGTGCCATACACCCCGACAGGTCCGACCAGCATCCCTTGCTCATCCAGATGATCTAGCACCTGCGTCAGATCATTCGTCTCGACTGCCCCAAACGTCAACCACTCGCCGCTCGACAATCCCTGCCCGCGAAAATCGACCAGCACCGCGCGATAACCCGCGGCGGCCAGATCTTTACCGATGCCCAGCATCATTTCCTTGCGCGAGTATAGGCCGTGCAGGACCAGAATCGTGCCGCGCGGCTCGGCCGACCCAAGCGGCTCGACGGACCCAAGCGGCTCGCGCGATTGAGCACGCGCCGGCTTCGACGGATCGACGATCCACACCGATAGCGACGCATCCGGCGGGCCGACCTCGATTCGCAGTTCCCGAGCAACGCCGAGGGCATTTAGCACGCCCGTCGGCGTCGGCGGAACAGCCTCCGGCGACCACGTTTGATTGGGCGCTCGCACGAGTGCCAGTGCCAGAAAATCGGCACAGCCTGAAGTGAGCAGTATCGCGCCGCCAGTCACGACGACGCCAACCACCAACGTGCAAAACGAAAATTTCCGGCGAAGCGACCCGGTGCACATACATCACACTCCGGACGCCAATCCCCCACAGCAGCCTATCACCCCACCAGCCCAATTTCCAAACCAATTTCGCCCCGCGCACAAAAACTTAGCGCAATCGCCGATAAACACACCGTGCGCGTTCCGCGTCTTTTCCGTTCCCCGTTTCCCGTTCCCCGTTTCCCTCTCCGTCGCTTTCGCCCGTCACTCGGCCCCTTGCCCCCTCGACCCCTCGGCCCCTGCCGCACCAAACCATCCGACCGTCTCGCGCATCAACACGCCGCTCCCATCCATCATGATGCTGTAATGCCCCTCGCGATCGAGCACGAGCAGCCGCGTCCCGCTCGGCCCCGCCTCGGCGAGTTTCTCGGACTGCGACACCGGGATCTTCCCATCGTCGCGCCCGTGAATAATGAGAATCCGGGCATGGGTTTTGCGAATCGCCGCCAGCGTATCCGCCTGGCTCGGATCAAAATCCGCCAGATTCGCCGCCCGCCGCTTGGCTTTGGTCAATATCTCGTCACTAATCAGCGACTCGCCGAACGGCACAAACTCCCGCGCCGCCGGCGGCAACACCGCATCCAGCGACTGAAACGGCGCCACCGCCACCACCGCTCGCACCCGCGAATCCGCGCCGGCGAGCTGAATTGCACACGCCGCTCCAAAGCTCGCCCCATAAACCCCGACCGGCCCCGCGAGCAGTTCCTCACGATCGAGCGCGTCGAGCACCTGCTGCAAATCGCGCGTCTCGACCACGCCATAGGTGATCCAATCGCCGCTCGATTTGCCGTGCCCGCGCAGATCGACCAGCACGGCTCGATACCCGTTTTCGGCAAGCTTTCGCCCAACGCCCAGCATCCAGTCTTTGCGAGCCATGATGCCATGCAGCACCAGCACGGTGCCGCGCGGCTCGTTCGGCCCGCGCGGCTCGTTTGCGACGACGTTTTTCGAATCGGCCGTTGCGGCGTTTCTGAGCTCCGCCCGCGCCGCATCCTTCGCGGCACCTTTCGGCTCGATGATCCACACCGACAGCGACGCCGTCGGCGGCCCGACCGCGACCCGCATCTCGCGATCAACCCCATTCGCGGCGAGCAGCAGTTCCGACGTCGCCGGCAGGTTCTCCATTCGCAAGTGCTGATTCGGTGCCCGCACCATCGCCCACGCGACGATCTCGACGCACCCGACGGCAAGCGTCACGCACGCCAATCCGGCCATGCCCAGCGCAATCGTCGTCCATCGCGCCGCGAAGCGTCCGCGAGCACGAATCGGCGCGAGCGGCGGAATCGGGCTTGGCACTTGCGCCAGCGGCGGCACTAATGTTGGAGTCGGTCTCGGCATCGGCGTTCACCTCGGCGGAATTCGGTTCCGCCTGCCCAATATTACCTGCCGGCGCGCCAAGCGCTGCAACAAACGTTTGGCACTGGCCATCGCGCCGCACTGGCTATCGTGAGGCCCCGGCTATCAGCCGGTGAATGGAGCACCGCGGCCCCCCGCGGTTCTGTGGGACAGGTTTCCTAACGTGTGATTGTGGGACAGGTTTCCAACCTGTCTCGAAAACACCCGCCCCGTCGCACGACTGCGACCATTTGCTCGGTTCAGAGGCGCGCTCGCTTCGCTCGCGTTCACTCGCTTGCGCGTCGCGTTCGGATCGCTGCGCGGGCCGCCGTTGGGCGCGGAGGCCCGATCGCCACCGGCTACCGATCGTCGCCGGTCGCGACGTGTCGCCGCGATCGACGACAACGTGAAATACGGGTCGCGTTACAATTCGCCGCGTGGATTTATTCAGCGCCGTGCGGCTCGATCCCGCAGTCGCCAGGTTGGTCGCCGCCATTCGCGAGAGCGAATCCGCGCGCACGCACTCGGGCGAGGGCCTCTGGGGCTCGGCGGCCTACATCCTCGCCGCTCATGTTTGGACGCAGTGCAATCGTCCGCTGCTTCTCGTAACCGCTCACGGCGACGAGGCCGATGATGCACGCGACGACTTTGAAACGGCCGCGGCGATCACGCCTGAACTGCTACCGATGCTCGAATCGTTCGGCAGCGAAAGCGAAGCCGACGCCGATCTTGCTGCGGCCCGCCTGGCCCTCTGCCTCAAACTGACGGATCGAACTTGGGGAGCATCGGCCTCCGACCGGTGCGCAATTGCATCGCACCGGCCGGAGGCCGATGCTCCCCGGTCCAGCGCTGGGGGACCGGTCTCCGACCGGCCTTTCTTCGATTCCGACCCGCTCGTCATCGTCGCTCCGATTCAATCGCTGATGCAGCCCGTTCCCACCGCCGCTGCCATTGCCGCGACGAGCCTCAATGTTCGCGTCGGCCAGCGGCTCGACGAAAACAAAACGATGGAGTGGATCGAGTCGGCCGGATTCACGCGCTGCGATCAGGTTGAAGTGCCCGGCGACTTTTCCCGGCGTGGCGGCATCATCGATCTGTTCAGCCCCGGACTCTCGCGACCCGTCCGCATCGAACTTTTCGGCGATGATGTCGAATCGATTCGCTTCTTCGATGCCAACACGCAACGCTCCGCCGACGCGATGCAGGCCGTTCGCATTCCGGCGTTCTCGACCGCGCACGTCAAATTCGGCATCGGCAAAGGCGGTCGCCAAACCGACCAGACGACCAGCTTCCTCGCGCTGTTGCCGCGCGACACGATCATCGCCTTTCACGAGCCGATCGAGATTCAGGAACTTGGCCGAACCTATTGGCAACGCCTCGGCGAGCG
>JBJXFK010000002.1:0-78316 GCA_046155505.1 Phycisphaerae bacterium | reverse complement strand
ACAGAGCGATGCGAGCGCTCGCGCGTGGCTGCACGGGAAGTTGTTTTTGGCGTTGTTGACGGAGAAATTGATCGAGGAAGCGAGTCTTTTTTCCCCCTGGGGATACGACCTGGCGGACGCGGCGGAGCCGCTGGCGTGAGACGCGCTTCATGGCGCGAGAAATCGCGTCCGCAATCTCGCCTGCGTTGGGATTGCGAAAGACGTTGATGAACTGGAACACGATCGCGCGGGGCTTATGCGACCCCCCGCGCGAGCGAAAATGACGGTCGCTAAGTTAACGTTTATGGGGCATTGCCCACCATTTGCGCGGTTGCGCGACGTCGGCGGAATGGTGGGCGATGCCCACCCTACGGGATTGGTAAGACGCAGCCGGGGGCGGCTGCTGCACAAGAAGAAACAGCGGAGGGCCGCTGTCCTCCACGCGGAGTCGCCATGCGAACACGGGTGAAAATTTGCGGGGTGACGACAGCGGCGGACGCGGCGATGATCGCGCGGCTGGGGGCCGATGCGGTCGGCGTGGTGCTTGCCGAGTCGAAGCGGCGGGTGGATGTGGCACGGGCGCGGGAGATTGCGGGGGCGCTGCCGCCGCTGGTTTCGCTGGTCGGGGTTTTCATGGACCAGGCGCTGGAGGTTGTGCGCGAGACGGCGTCGGCGGTGCCGCTGGATTTCGTGCAGTTGCACGGTGCAGAACCGGCAGGCGACGTGGCCGCGATGGGGCGGCGGGTGATAAAACGACTGAACGTCCGCGCAGATACCACGCGCGAAGACCTGCTGCGGCTTGCGAGCGAGTATCGTGACGCGGCGGCGATATTGCTCGACCCGGGTGCGGGTGATGGGAAGACGTTTGATTGGTCGATTTTGTTGGACCGGTCGAGGGCGACCGCAGAATCGGAACCCCGAGCGCAGGCGAGTGGGGTAACGCTCGAAGGTCAGGACGCTTTCGAACGCAGCACGTTACCCCGCTCGCGTGCGCTCGGGGTTCGGATGGGCGCTCCGGATTTCAAGCGCCGACTCATCGTTTCGGGTGGATTGACACCGACGAATGTCGGCGACGTCGTGCGGCTGCTACGGCCGATGGCGGTGGATGTGTCGAGCGGCGTTGAGCGGTCGCCGCGCGTGAAAGATGAGGCCAAGGTGCGAGACTTTTTGCAAGCGGTGCGAGACGCCGACGCAAGTTTTGGGGATTGCTGATGCAAGCTGCGCTTCCTGATGCACGCGGGTACTTCGGCGAATTCGGCGGGCGGTTTGCGCCCGAGACGCTGATGTTCGCGCTCGAGCAACTGACCGAGTCATATGCGGCGATTTCGGTCGATGCGGCGTTTCGCGGCGAGCTGGACGGGCTGCTGCGCGATTTTGTGGGCCGGCCGACGCCACTGTATTACGCCGAGCGGCTGAGCAAGAAGCTCGGCGGTCCGAAGATTTATCTGAAGCGCGAGGATTTGGCGCACACTGGCGCGCACAAGATCAACAACGCGCTGGGGCAGGTGCTGCTCACTCGCCGTATGGGCAAGGATCGCATCATCGCCGAAACCGGCGCGGGGCAGCATGGTGTGGCGACGGCCACGGCGTGCGCGCTAATGGGTATCGACTGCACGATTTACATGGGTAGCGAGGATGTGCGGCGGCAGCATTTCAATGTACTGCGGATGAAACTCGTGGGCGCGAATGTCACGCCGGTGACGTCGGGCACGGCGACGTTGAAGGACGCGATCAACGAGGCGATGCGCGATTGGGTGACGAACGTTGAGAGCACGCATTATGTGATCGGCTCGGTGGTCGGGCCGCACCCGTTTCCGATGATCGTGCGCGATTTTCAAGCGGTGATCGGCAAAGAGACGCGACAGCAGATGCTCAACAAGGAAGGGCGATTGCCGGACCTCGTGGTCGCGTGCGTCGGCGGCGGGTCGAACGCGATCGGCATGTTTCATCCGTTCCTGCTCGATGGCAGTGTGCAACTGGTGGGCGTCGAGGCCGGCGGGCACGGACTTGAGACGGGCCAACATGCGGCGACGCTGCTGAGCGGGCGGGTTGGCGTGCTTCACGGCTGTCGCAGCTATTTGATGCAGGACGAAACGGGTCAGGTGCTGCCGACGCATTCGGTGTCGGCGGGGCTCGACTATCCGGGTGTGGGGCCGGAGCATGCGTATTTGAAGGATGCGGGGCGGGTTGAATACAACTGTGTGACCGACGAAGAGGCGTTGGATGCGTTGCAATTGCTCGCGCAGTGCGAGGGGATCATTCCGGCGATTGAGACGGCGCACGCCGTGGCGCAGGTGATCAAGATCGCGCCGCTTTTGTCTCGCGATCAGATTGTGGTCATCTGCCTGTCGGGTCGTGGCGACAAGGATTTGACCATCATTCGCGAGAATACGAATTTGCTGGGGGATGCGTGATGGTCGGCTCGCTCGAAGCGACTTTTGCGGCTTGCCGGGCGGCGAAGCGGCTGGCGCTGATTCCGTATCTGACCGGCGGATTCCCGAGCGTGGCGGAATTCGCCGGGCATTTGGGAAGCGTGGCGCGGGGCGAGGCGGACATCATCGAGGTCGGCATTCCGTTCAGCGACCCGATCGCGGATGGGCCGACGATTCAGCACTCGTCGCACGTCGCGCTGACGGCGGGTGCGAATCTGCACGCGATACTCGAGACGATCATTGCGGCGAAGCTGGCGCAGCCGATCGTGATCATGTCGTATCTGAATCCGTTGCTCGCGCCGGATCGCGGGCGGTTGATGACGATGCTGCGGAACGCGAACGTGCGCGGCATGATCATTCCGGATTTGCCGGTTGATGAGTCCGGTGAGTGGCGCTCGCAACTTGGCGATGCGGTGATTGATTTGATTCAGATGGCGGCACCGACCAGCAGTGCCGAGCGATTGAAGCTCGTCGCACAAGCGGCGCGCGGGCTTGTGTATGCGCTGAGCCGCACGGGCACGACCGGCGTGACTGCGGGTGTGTCGGCGGCGTTGCCGGAATTTCTCGCGAAGTTGCGTGGCTACACGAAGGTTCCGATCGCGGTCGGGTTCGGGATTTCGCGGCCCGAGCATGTGCGTGGGTTGAGAGGATTGGCTGACGGCGTGGTCGTCGGCAGCCGCATTGTGGAAGCGATCCGCAGCGGCGAAGATGTCGCGTCTTTGGTCGCCCAGCTTCGGGCAGCGACGCAGTAGCATGTAGAACAGCCGCCCGCGGCTGTTGCTATCGCGCGCGATCGAGGTTTGCGGAATCGCCGGGTCTTGTACAGAGCAAGCAGCCGAGGGCGGCTGCTCCACATGGAGTCGTCCGAATGTTGGTCGTCATGAGCTTGGATGCGCAGGAAGTTCACGTCGAGGCGGTCTGCGCGCAGATTCGCGAAATGGGCCTGTCTCCGCACCCGATCCCGGGCAAGGGGCGGACGGCGATCGGCATCACGGGCAACGTCGGGCCGGTGAATCCGAGCGTGCTGTCGGTGTTGCCGGGCGTGGCCGAGGTCATTCGCGTCACCAAGCCGTTCAAGCTGACCAATCGCGAGATGAAGCCGGAGGACACGCTGATCAGTGTCGCCGGCGTGACGATCGGCGGGTCGGAGTTGGTGGTGATCGCCGGGCCGTGTTCGGTCGAGAGCCAGCCGCAGATGGCCGAGGCGGCGGCGAAGCTCAAGGCGGCGGGGGCACATCTGCTGCGCGGCGGAGCGTACAAGCCGCGAACGTCGCCGTACTCGTTTCAGGGGTTGGGGCCGGAAGGGCTGAAGATCTTGGATCAGGTGCGGGCGGCGACCGGCATGGGCGTCGTGTCAGAGGCGATGGCGACCGAGGAATTGTCGCTGGTTGAAATGCATGTGGACGTGATTCAGATCGGCGCGCGGAACATGCAGAACTACTCGCTGCTGAAGAAGGCGGGTCAGGCGCGCAAGCCGGTGATGCTGAAACGCGGGATGTCATCGACGCTGGAAGAGTTTTTGCTTGCCGCCGAGTACATCATGAGCGAGGGGAATCGCAACGTGATCCTGTGCGAACGCGGCATTCGCACGTTCGCCGATCATGCGCGGTTCACGCTCGATCTGAGCATTGTGCCCGAGCTGAAGCGGCTGACGCATCTGCCGATCATCGTCGATCCGTCGCACGCGGCGGGACGGCGCGACATGGTGATACCGCTGGCCCGCGCGGCGATCGCGGCGGGGGCGGACGGGCTGATGGTCGAGGTACACAGCGACCCGGCCAAGTCGCTATCGGACGGTGCGCAGGCGTTGACGGTGGAGATGTTTGTGGAGTTGATGGCGGATTTGCGGGCGCTGGCACCGGTGGTGAAGAGGCGGCTCAAGTAGGGGCGAATTCACGGTTGTGGCTGCTATAATTCGGCTGGAGATACAGCTATGAAGATTCGCGCTAGATATGACGGGAAGACGATCGTGCCGGACGAGCCGCTCGATCTGCCCGCCGACACGGCGCTTGACGTCGAGGTGTATCCGGCGGCAATACCCGTCGATGCCCCGGCATCGCCGGAAGTCATTGCGGCGCGGCTCGAGGCACTCAAATCGTTGTGCGGCTGGGTTAGCGTCGGCAGCCTGCCTGAGCGGATGTCGCGTAGCGACAATTGCTATGACGAGCGCGAATGAGAATTCTGCTCGACACGAGCGAAATTATCCGCGGCGTCGACACCCGCGACTCGAAGCACCAGCTTGTGGTTCGGTATTTGCCTGCGTTGCTGCGCCAGGGACACGAGCTCGTTGTCGCCGCGCAGGTCATTTATGAGTGTTGGGTTGTCTGCACTCGACCGATTTCGTCGAACGGACTGCGGATGTCTCCGGCTGACGCTGCCGCTCACGTCGAGTCCGCGCTGATTCGCTTTCCGCCGCCGCCCGATCCGTCGGACCTGATGGACCGATGGCTTTCGTTGTGCCGTCAGTTTGAGGTTTCAGGACGAAATGCACATGATGCTAGACTCGTCGCGTGGATGACCGCTAGGCACGTCCCAGCCATCGCGACTTTGAACCCGTTGGATTTTCTGCGTTATCCAGGAATTCATGTGCTCGTGCCGAGCGCGCAAAGCTAGAGGCGGACGTGCGCGATGCTCGATCGGCTGCAAACGACTCTCTACCGCCGCCTCGCCTCGCGCGCATCGCCCTTGCGGCTGTTCGAGTTGCTTTACACCGACGAGAAGAACGCTTTCTTGTACGAGTCGCTCGAATCGCGCGGTAGTCGCGGGCGATATTCGTTCCTTGGCGCTCGCCCGCGGGCGATATGGCGGAGTTTCGGCGACGGCAGCGAGCTGATCGTGGGCGACACCGTCACGCGCGACGACGGGCCGCCGCTCGAAGCGCTGCGGCGGCTGATCACGCCGATCGACGATGCGATTCCGGTTGCGCCGTTTTGCGGCGGCGCCGTCGGCTATCTGGGTTACGACACGGTGCGTTGGTGCGAGCGGATACCCGATACCAACCCGCGCGACGACGAGGTGCCGCAGGCGCAGATGCTGCTGCCGACCGAGGTGCTGTGCTTCGATCATCTCGAAAAGGTCGTGCATGTACTGCTGTTCCTGGATGAGGGCAGCGAGCGGCGATTCGACGAGATTGCGGCGGCGGTCGAACGCTGCCCGGCGGATTCCGTCGACGCGGGGAGCATCGGCCTCCGGCAGGTGCGCTCGGAATCCGGACCGGCAGGAGGCCGCTGCTCCCCAACAGGCGCTCCCGACGATGTTGTGCCGCCGCTTCAGTCGAACATGTCGCCTGAGCAGTTTTGCACGATGGTCGAGCGGGCGAAAGAGTACATTCGCGCGGGCGACATTTTTCAGGTTGTGCTTTCGCAGCGTTTCGAATTCCCGCTGACGTGCAGTCCGCTTGAGCTTTACAAGGCACTGCGCGTGACGAATCCGTCGCCCTACATGTACTTCCTGCGGCTCGACGGGGTCGAGATCGCCGGTTCGTCGCCGGAGGTGCTGGTTCGCTCGACCGGCCGCAAGGTTGTCACGCGCCCGCTCGCAGGAACGCGGAAGCGCGGCGCGACGCTTGAAGAAGATGACAGGCTCGCCGCCGAGCTGCTGGCCGATCCGAAGGAGCGGGCCGAGCATGTCATGCTGGTCGATCTGGGCCGCAACGACCTTGGCCGCGTGTGCGAGTTCGGCAGCGTGAAACTCACCGACGTGATGGATATCGAGCGGCACTCGCGCGTAATGCACATGGTCAGCAGCGTCGAAGGCTGGCGGCAGCGCGAGCTCGACGCGATTGACGTCTATCGCGCGGTTTTTCCGGCGGGCACGGTGAGCGGCGCGCCGAAGGTGCGCGCGATGGAGATTATTGAGGAACTGGAGCCGACGCGACGCGGTATTTATGCCGGGGCGATCGGGTACTTCAGCAACTTGGGCGATCTCGATCTGTGCATCGCAATTCGGACGATCGTGATGCATGGCGGCAAGGGCTATATCCAGGCCGGCGCGGGAATCGTGGCCGACAGCGAGCCGATGCGCGAGTACGAAGAGACGCTGAACAAGGCAAATGCGCTCATGCGGGCGGTGGGGCTCGCTGCGCGAGAGTAGCGAGTGGCGAATAGCGAGTAGCGAGTTGGGATGGGTCGCTGTTCCCAACTCGATACTCGATACTCGATACTCGCTACTCCGCACTCACCGCGTCCGCTCACGCTATCATCCGCACCATGTCCAAAGAATCATCGCCCACGCCCGTTCCCGCTGATTTGCTCGCGGCCATTCGTTCGGCGAGCCGCATCGCTCTCGCCGGTCACGTAACGCCCGATGCCGACTGTTTCGGCTCGGTCGGCTCGCTCGCCATCGCGCTGCAGGAACTCGGCAAGCAGACGTACATCGCCATGCCCGAGGGCAGCGTCTCTCGAAAGCTCGAATTTCTCTTTCAGTACGGTGCGATGCGGGCCGCCTCGCCTTCGGAGCTTGCGGCGTGCGATTTGGCGCTCGTGCTCGACACGGCCAAGGATCGCCGGGTGAACATCGACGGCAAGCTCGAAGCACTACCGAATACGAAAGTCGCCAATGTCGACCACCACGCCTCCAACACGCAATTCGGCACATGGAATTGGGTTGACGCGGGGCGCAGCAGCGCGAGCGAAATGGCGTATGAACTGATCCGCGCGCTCGGGTGTCAGGTGACGCCGACCGTCGCGACGTTGCTCTACGGCGGCATTCACAGTGACACGCAGGGCTTCTCGCTAAGCAACACGACGGCCCGCAGTCTGGGCGTCGCGCATGAGCTGGCACTCGCCGGTGCGCAGATTCCGTGGCTGTGCGAGAAACTGCATCGCAGCCACAGTCGCGGCGAGTTTGAATTGCGGCAGATCGTCTATCGCAACACGCGCGTCAGCGACGATGGTCGGCTCGCGTGGAGCACCGTCAGCAATCCGGAATTCGCCCATACCGGCTGCGTGGCAACCGATATCGACGATCAGGTCGAGATTCCGCGCACGGTGGAGGGCATCGCCGTGGTGATCCTGTTCAGCGAGGGCAACGCGGGCAAGATTCGCATGAACTTTCGCGGCGAGCGGGGCATCAGCGTGCTTGAACTCGCACAAAAATTCGGCGGCGGCGGGCATCGCAGCGCCGCGGGGGCAATCCTCGACGGGACGATTTCGGAGGTCGCCGAGCGCGTGCTTCCCGAAGCGCTGCGATTCGTCGCTGCATTGCCGCACTGATCGTGGAGTACACACATGTCGCAAAGCACCGTCGGTCCGCCGCCCGCCGAGCAGTTCACGATGCTCTGTCTGCGTTGCGATCGACCGGTGCTCGCGCGGCTCGATTGGCTTGGCCGCGAAGTGCACTGCCCACATTGCCTGAGCGTGATCCGCGTACCGAAAGCGCCGCCGCCGCCGGGACAAAGCATGCGATCGGACGGGCCGGACGTGCGTCCCAAGGCCGAGTTCAATTTCGCCTGCTCGCGTTGCAAGTGTCTGCTCGAAGCCAATAGCGGCATGAGCGGACAGGCGGCCAAGTGCCCGACGTGTGCGGCGCGATTCCTCATCCCCTATCTTTCGGCAAGCGGCTATCCCGAGACGGCTGAACTGATCGAGGGCGAGGTGATCGATCCGCAGCCGCTGCATGCGTATGCCGCGAGCGGGCATCAGGCGCCGCAGATTCATCGCGGCAAGAATGACGAGTTGCAGATCGAGTGTCCGCGCTGCGGCTGTCTGAGTCCGATCGATGAGGATCGTTGCGGCAGTTGCGGCGCGCCGTTCACGATGGACGCGGCACCGACCGCAACGAAGGCGGCGGCGGACAGCAGGGCTGTGACGTCGCTGGTGTTCGGGATTCTGGGCGTGCCGCTGGCGCCGACGTTTGTGCCGTCGCTCATCGCGGTGTTCTTTGGAATCATGGCGGTGTTTTCGCCGCTGGGTGCGGCGATTCCGATTTCGGGGATCGTGGGGTTGGTGCTCGGGGTGCTGGGGCTGGTGGGCGGATTCATATATTGGGCGATGCCGTAGGAAATCGCCGCAGCCAACGCGATCAGGCATTACGGTGAGGGGTGAACTCAACGCGGGGAGTCGACGAACGGTGCAGAGTCGTGCTGGTGTAGATTTGGATCATCGAATGCGCAGCGGTGCGAGGCCACAGCGCAGACACAGAGAATGTCGAGTGAATAGAAAATACTGCCACGGATTTCACGGATTCGCACAGATGAAGAGCGGGAATCTCTCTTGCTGCGAGGCGCAGGCGGCGCGGCGCTAGTCGAACCCGACTGGCTCGCCATTCACCCAAACGGCGTTTGCGCTCTGATTCGCGGCGATCATTTCGCGCAGAGCGTCGTGCGCATCGCGTTTCACTCGAAACGCCGCCAAATCCGCACACTTCCCAACTTCGATCGACCCGATCTTGTCACCCAAACCCAACGCCCGCGCCGCGTCGAGTGTTGCAATGCGTAACAATTCGTCTGCGGACGGCGCGTCGGCTACGGTGCGCATCACAAATTGAAGCTCGGCGAGAACCGAAAGCGATTCGTTGCTCGCCGCACTGTCGGTGCCGATCAGCATCGGCAAACCTGCCTTACGCAGCCGCTGAAACGAGTGCGGTGGGTGTTGAAAGTAGCGATGCGCGCGTGGGCAATAAATGCCGACGAAACCACGCGCTGCAAGCCGTGTCGCCTCGATCTCGGTCAGGTAGTTGCAATGCGCGAGCGTGCCGCCGGTCAGCGTTTGGGTCAGCGATTCTAGATACCCAGCCGTCCCGAGGTTGCTCGCGCGAATGCCGCCGCGCTCGATCGCGCCGCGTAGGCCCGCAGGGTATTGCGTATCGTCGCCGTTCATGAGCGCGACTTCTTCCGGCGTCTCGGCCCAATGCGTCGTCCACGGTCGTCGCAACTCAACCGCCAACTCGGCGGATGCGCGAATGTAGTCGGCCGGTACGGTGTATGGCGCGTGCGGCGTGATTCCAGCGGTCAGCAGTTCATCTTCTTCGATGCTGAGCACCGCGTCGCGCAGCTCGCTCGGCGTGCGCGGCGGCATCTCGGCGATGCTCAGAATCTCGGCATAGCAGACTTTGCGAATCGGTACGCGTTTCAGCGGCTGCCATGCGATGTTGCAGCGCGAGATATCGCCGACGCAGGTCACGCCGAAACGTAGTGACTGTTGCGCTCCATCGAGCACCGACGCCGCCTCGCGCTCGACCCAGCCGGGGCCGCTACGCAACTGCATCATCCGCTGAATCCACGGCCAGAACGGCTGCGGCTCGACCTGACCGGCGTAGCATGTGAGTTCGAGATGCGTGTGCGGATTGATCAGGCCGGGCGTGATGATCGCGTCGCCGAGATCGTTCACATTCGCGCGGTCGCCGCGAAATTCGGACATCGGCCCGACCGCGGCGATGCGTCCGCGCTCGATGATCACATAGCCGTCGCGAATGAGCCGCGACGACACCGGCGCGACGAACGCGGCGCGAAGAATCTGCGGCGTTTCAGGTGCGAACGGCACGGCTCTCATCCGTTACATATCCGCGTCGTCAGCCGAAGCGCCCGAACGCGAGACGGCGCGGCGGTCCATCCAGTCGCGTGCCGGACGATAGTTGTCTTCTACTCGGGCGCGATGGCGGAGGCCGCGCGTCGCCTGCTCGCGGTCAAACCACGTTCGCCAGTCGCCGCCGATCTGGCCGGCGTCGATGTGATGCTGCATCGACGTCTCGCAACTGCACATCGCCGGGAGCGACGACATGCCTTCGAGCAGATTTTCGAGAATGCGCGGCAGTCGTTCGACGGCTGCCTTCGCCCGCTGACCTTGCACCTCGGGCGCGAGGATGCGGCCATTCTCGAACGGGCGGAAATCGCTGCCGTTTTCGGCGTAGCCCGCAACATAACTGATGCTCGCGTAGCACATCTGCAATTCTTTAGCGAGAAACACTTCCGGCGCGAGCGTCATGCCGAGTAGCTCGCCGCCATAGCTGTGGAACTTACGTGCCTCGGCGGGAGTCTCGCGGCGCGGCCCTTCGACGCAGACATAGACGCCCTTGTCGGCCACGCAACACGAATCGCGACCGAGCGCTCCGCTGAGTCCGTGATGCAGACTCGGGCAGAACACCGGCCATTGACGCACAACGCCGAGGCCCTGATTTTCGAAGAACGTGGTCGCACGCGAGGTGGTCTCATCGACGAGGTCGGTGACGACGACGTACTGTCCGATCTTGAAATTGTGGCTGAGCGCTCGCGACTCGCTCCACGATACGACTGCGCGAACGCCGAGGTCTTTGAGCGCGTAAATGTTCGCGCGATAATTCACGAAGCTCGGTGCGAGTTCATACCCGTGCTCACCATGCCGCGAGAGGAACAGAAATTCGCCGTGCCGCGTCTGGCAGCGATAGATCGGTTGCGACAGCCCGAACGGCGTGCGTTGCGGGCCGAGTCGCTGGGCGACAAACGCGCCGTCGCTGAGCAGGTCATATGCGCGGGTTCCGCCGATGCAGGCCAGTGCCGGTGTCATAGCCAATCTCCCGTCGAGATCAGGAACATCGAAACGTCACGACATGCACGTCGGTTGCGCCCGCAACGCTCGATGCGATCATCGCGGCGGCAGTTGCCGACGCGGTGCTTCCACTCGCTGCGAAAGTTGCCGAACGAGGCGCTTGCCGCCGGTCGCCGAACCGGAGCGGCTTACCCAGACGCAGGGCAGTATAAAGACCGCATGCGGATGCCGCAAAGAGAATTCGGAAATGTGCGAAAAGGGGCCGCGAAAGCTGTGGGAATTGTCAATGAATTGTTGACAGGCGGTTTGCGTTTTCACGAGTGCTTTGCGCGAGAACGCTTATGAGCCAGCGGCAGGCGCGGTTTCGACGGGTGCGGTCGTCGGCGCCGGCTCGCCGTCGGCGTCGCGCGGTTCGGCGCTGGTCTTCGTGGCTTCGACCACGCGGTGGAGCAGGTAACTTTCGAGCTGGCCGTTGCGGCCGCGCGGTACCCATTGCCGGGTCGCTTCGAGCGGGTCGCGGTAGCCTTCGACCGTCGGGACGCGCTCGCTGAATATCGTGAGGGCCGCGCCCGTTGTCGTCACTTGGCGTTCGACAGCGCTCAGGCGTTCTTTATCGACCTGCAGCGAGAGGCGAAACCGATCGGCGTCCGACGGCTCGCCCGTTTCGGGGTCGAGACGCAGCGTGACGGTGTGACGCACGGTGTGCAGGTTGGCTTCGGCGGTGTTGTAGTCGCCGCGCGTGTCGGCCCGCCAGATTTCGAACCATTGGCCGGCAGTTGTCGGACCTGCGATGAGGAGGCCCTGGTCACGTTCGAGGCGGCGGGGCTGAAAGTCGTGCTCGCGCAGGACGGTCATGACGTCGTCGAAGAAGCGTTCGCGGTCGGATATGCGGACCACAATCTCGGTCGGGCCGCTCGGTTGCGGCGGGGCGTGGCAGCCGACGAGAAAAATCGCGGTCGCGGCGAAGATTATCGAAAGTGTCGGACGTGTCATAACGGCATGATAGACGGCGACGAGGCGGCTGCAAGCGTGTGACTATCGGCGGGCGGGTGGCGGCGGCATGGTCCCGGCGATTCATCGGCCGGGGCGGGGGGAAACTTGAACAATCCAATGCAAGAATATTGGTGGAAGCTGTCGTGTCCCCCTTCACGACCCCGCGTCGGCAACGTAGCCGGCGCGGGGTTTTTGTGTTTCAGGGTGAGCCGAACATCAGAGTCGGCGGAGGTCAGCAACGTCAATCAGCAGCACGTCCAAGTCTCCCCAGCGCTCGCGCATGCCGGTCAGCTCGATCCAATCGGCGACGAACGGCAGCAGGCGAATGTCGAGCGCGCGGCGATCACGATCGCAGAGCAATGAATAAGTTCGCGACCCGCCAGCGTCGGTCGAGACCAGCATCGGCGGAATGCCGCCGGCGATGCAGAGCGTTGCGCATTCCTTATGGGGCTTGCCCTTGCCGGGTTTCATTGCGCCGAGATAGCACTTCGAATCGACGATTTCGCCGCGGAGCGTCGCGGGGGCGATCGATTTGCGCTGCGGTTTCAGTTGGTGACGGCGAGCGTCGGAATCGTCGGCGGCGGTGCGGATCGTGTCGCCGGGTTCGAGTTCGATCATCCGACGACCGTCGCGTTCGAGCGGCCAGCCGGTGAGAGTGACGATGCGACCGTCGAAGGCGGCGGCGCGTTGCCCGCCGCCGAATTTGCCGACCTCGACCAGAAGGATGATCTCGATTCCGCCCGGTTGCGATTCGCCGACCTGCGATCCGACGCACAGATGCGGGTACGGCTCGGCGATGATGAGTCCGGTGTATTCGCGCGGCTGTCCGCTTTGCCAGACGCCGGTGCCGGGGTCGCGTTGTTGTGTGGTCACGAGCCACGCAAGTGCGATCGATAGCAACAGCGCCGTCGGCGTAATGCGCCAGAGGAACCGTCGAAGCGCCGGCGGCGTGGCCAGGTAGCCGACGAAAAAGTCATCGCAACCGCCGTCATGCATGGCCAGCCTCGTCGATCGGTGCGGGCGGAACGGGCGTGCCCGGCGGCAGCGGCGTCGGGTCGATCAGGATGCGCCCGCGGCGAATCTGCACGCGATACGTCGCGATTTTCTCGGCGAACGGCGGCGGCGACTGGCCGTCGGTCGGTCGATATTGCCAGCCATGCCACGGGCAGGTGATGCAGCCGTCGATGATTCGGCCTTCGCCGAGCGGGCCGCCTTGATGGGCGCAGACGTTGGCCGTGGCCGAGATGCAGCCGTCGTGGCGAAAGATTGCGATGCGCTCGCCGCCGTCGATGGTGACGGTGCTGCCGCGATTTTCGGCGAGATCGCCGGCCGGGCCAACGTCGCGCCAAGCGTCGGCGTCGGCGGCAGTGCTCGGCGCGAGGATGCCCCGATCGCGCCTCGCTTCACGCAGCGCGGCGACAATATGTAGGGTCGTCACCAATGCGAATCCGGCGAGAACGACCGCGAGCTCGACGCCGCCGCGTTGCGATTGGAGGATGCCGAAGCTGACGTGGCCGACGAGCAGCAGGTACGCCGGATAGACGAGCATGTGCAGCCGCTTCCAGGTGCGCGAGCCGAGATTGCGCAGCCAGAAATCGTGGCTGGTTGCGGCCATCACAAACAAGATGAGCAGGGCGATGAACCCGAGAATCTGAAACGGGAACGCGGCGAGCGAGAAAAAGTTAGTGTTCGTGCCGAGCAGTGAAACGAGCGGATTCACGTTGCCGAAGCCATGGTAATAGCCGGTGGCGATGATGCCATGCAGCAGGGCGACGACAAAGGTCGCGACGCCGAGATGGCGGCGATTGTAGAGCAGCGGCAGAAAGCGGCGGTCGAGCCGGGCGAGCGGGCCGATGCAGAGCGCGACGTGCAGCATGAGGAACGCGCATGTGCCGAGGGCGCGAACGGCGAGCACTTCGTCGCTGACTGCGCGCGGGTCGGGGCGAAGCAGATTGCCGCAGGCGACGAACACGCCGAGATACCCGACGACACCGGCGGCGAGCGCGGCATCGTATACGCGTTTGCTCGCGTTCCATTGGATGGCGACGTAGCCGAGGCTCATGGGCGGGCCTCTTTTGCGGGCGGATTGTTTTGCGATTGCGGCGCGTGAGGCAACGCATCGCGTGCGGCGGCGGCGCGCCAGCCCACGAGCATGATCGCGAGGCCGAACGGCGCGATGAGCAGCCATGCGATGCGGTGGATGTGTCGCTCGGAGCGCGTCATGCGTGCGGGCCTTTGGTTGGTGTCGCGATCAGGCGAATCGTCAGCAGGGGCCAGAGCGCGACGCTGCCGGGGATGAGCAGCAGGCGGAACGCCAGGCCGGAGCCGGCGGTCGAAGCGTCAAGTCTTGTGAGGCCGCGCGAAACGAAGTAGAGGGCAAAGGAAAGGCCGAGCGCGGCGTAGGTGAGGATGAAGAAGGCGATCCACGCGGCCATGAGTAGTCCTCGTATCCAGCGACGTGCCGTTGCGCGGGTTAGACGCGGCCGCCGCGCACAGGTTACACGCTCAAGACGTAGGTCCGTCTATTTTCCGGCGAGCTCTGATTTGGGGCGCGTCTTCCAGCGGCGATGCACCCACAAATATTGTTCTGGCGCGCGGCGAATGAGATTTTCGAGCGACGCGGCGAAGTTCTGAGTGATCCACTGGATCGGGTCAGCCTGATCGCGCCACTCGTCCGGGCGAATGATGCGTTCGACGTGAATGCGATAGTGAAATCCCTGCCGCGTGCGGAATGCGCCGCCGACGATGATGGTCACGTTTTTGTAGAGCGCGAGAATGGCGATCGATTTGTACCACGACGCCTGGCGATTGAAAAACGGTGCGAACACGCCCTTGCGGCCCGCGTCTTGGTCGGCGATGAAACAGAGCGGTTCGCCGCGGTCGATCACTGCGTTGGCCTCTTCCATCGCGCCGGTCTTGTGTAGCAGCGTAAGGCCGCCGGCCTTGCGCGATTCTTCGAGGCTCTCATTGACCAGCGCGTTGTCGAGCGGGCGCATGATCGCCGTCAGCGGCAGTCCGAGGCGGGCGATCGTGTAGCCGAGCAACTCATAATTGCCGAAGTGCGGGGTGAGCATGATCGTCGGCTCGCGCGAGAGCAGTTGGCGCAGCGGGACGCTCAGGTCGCCGAGTTCGATGTACTTCGACCACGACCACGCGTTGACGAGTTTCGGCGTCATCACCAGCTCGACCAGATAGAGCTGCGTGAAATGCTGAAACGAGCGTTTGGCGATGTCGAGCAGTTCGGCCTCGCTGTAACGGTCGCCGAGCGCGGGGCGCAGATTTTCCATCGCGCGCTCGCGATGCGAGCGTTTGACATACCACCAAATCAGCCCGAACAGCCGCGCGGTTTCGAGGTTCATGCGAACCGGAAAGACGTTGATCAGTGCCGACCAGAAGCGCAGGGCGACGTAAAGCCCCGCGACGCCGATTTTTTCGCGCAGCGTCGGTACCTCGGCGAGAGCCGCTCGCCAGCGCGAGATGCGATGTCGCACGCGGGCCATCATGGCGATGCGACCTCCGCAGTCGTTGATTGCACGGAGGTCGGCGCGGTGCTCGTCGATTGCGAGGATGGCTGCGACGCGGCTGAGCGCTCTGCGAGTTGTTGTGCGGCTTGCGCTCGGGCGCCGACCACGCGTGCGGCGAATTTTTCGGGCAGCGGGAGGATGGGTTGGGGCCACGGCGGCGGCTGATTGCCGAACACAACGAATTTTTGATCGAGGCGACCGGTCGCGCTGGTCAGCCACAAGTAGCGCGGCGGCATTTCGCGTCCGACGCGGGCCAGCTCGCCCGGCGCTTGCAACTCAAACGTCAGGTAATCGACTGCGGTCGCAACGAACAGTGACAGCGGTGGGGCGGCGAGCGCGTCGATGACAGTCTCGCCGATCTTGCGCACTTCGAATTCGCGCGAGCGTTTGCCGCCTTGCATTTCAAGCAGTTTGAGTTGATCGACGACGCGCGGGAAGCGCACATCGCTGTGCCAGATCACGCGCGGGTCTTGCTGGGCAACCTGGCGAAGCACGGCCCGCTGCTCGGGCGAGAGTTTTTCGCGAAGATCGCGCGCAAAGCTGCGCAGCGACGAATCGGGATTGATCGTCGGCACGACCATGCCCGCCGTCCAAACCCAGAGCGCCCATGTACCGACGGCGAGCGACCAGAACGCGACGGCCTCGCGGCGGCGCGACAAGGCGAGCGTGCAGGCGACGACCATGACGGTGAGAACGCCGCCGGCGATGCTTACGGCGAGGACGACGTCGTTCCACAGCACCAGATCGGCGACATGCGGCAGCCACTTTTTGCGAAGCTGCATCAACGCGACCGCGCAGCCGATCGGGATCGCAAGGCCGAGCAGCCACGGCAACCACTTCTCTATCGTGGCGTTCGCGCGGCGCTGCGGATGAAAGAACGCCGACAATTCTCCGCCGAGCAGCACGAGCAGCGGCAGCAGCATCGGCAGGAAATAGCGATTTTCTTTGCCGCCCGAGAGCGTGAAGAAGAGCAACAGCGACCAAAACCAAATGTGCAGAAACCAGACGCCGCGGCGATCGACGTTTGTTTCGCGGCGAAACGGCATCGCCAGCGCGCCGACGAGGGATAGGCTGTAGGGCAGGCAAAAGCCGAGCGCGATGATCGGGTAATAGAGATACGTCAGCCAGACTCTTTGCTCTTCATAGTTCGGCAACTCGCCGGTCATGCGATCGACGTATTCGACCTTCCACTTGTAAAGCGCTTGCGGCTCAAGCTGCGTGACGACGATCGCCCACGGCATCCACGGCAGCGCGAACAGCGCGAGGCCGACCAGGTGTCGCCAATCGGCGAGGATCGCGAGTCGCCGCATGATGAGTAGGTAGATTACGACCGGCAGGCCGATGCAGACGAGCGGCATGGGCATCTTGTAGAGCATGGCCAGGCCCGCCGCGAAATAGCCGAGCATCCAGAGCGCCGTGCGACGCCAGCCCGGCTCGCGTTTTTCGGTGGCGATCCAGAGACTCGCTAGCGAGAGGGCCATCAGCGCCGATAGACCGAAGTCGCTCGCGCCGCGACTGGTCCACGCGAGCACGATGCCGGTCGAGGCGGCGGTAACGGCGGCGAACGCGGCGGCGCGCTGCCCCGCGATTTCCCGCGCGAGCCAGTATGCGACGCAGACCACGAGCAGCGCGAACCCGACGTTGGGAATGCGAAGCGAAACGAGATCGATCGGCACGCCGCGGATTGCGGCGATCGCGTTGACGAGCCAATACGGGCCCGGCGATTTCTGCATACGCACTTCGCCGGAAAAGTGCGGAACGACGTAGCCGCGCCAGTCGGTGGATTCGGACATTTCGCGCGCGGTCTGCGCGACCCAGGCATCGGTCGGTTCAAGGCCAGGGCCGGCGGCGATGTTGATCAGGCCGACGATGAGGACGGCGACCAGCGCGGCGATGAGCCAGCGGCCGGCGCGCAGTCGGTGTACATCGGTTGCGGCGGAGGCGGCGCTGTCGAGCGGAGCGGACGATGGTTGCATCGGGCGATCCGTTGGTGTGTTCGATCAATACGTAGGGTGGGCATCGCCCACCGTTGTTGCGTGATTGAGTGACCGTGAGGACGGCGGGTGATGGCCACCCTACGCCTGCTTCGCTTCGGCCTGGGCGACTTCCTGATGGGCTTCGTCCATCGCCTTTTGCACGAGTTCCATGAGCATCAGATAGTCAGCCTGAAAGCGCGTGACGTTCTTCATCGAGTCATTACCAGCCAGCGTGCTCTGCAATTCCTGCAATTTTCGCTTGTCGGCTACCTCGATCGGCTTGCCTTGCATTTCCATTTGTTGAAGCTGCTGCACATGGCGGCTGTATTCCTGGTTGAGCCGCATCGCGTCCGCGTCTTTCATCAGCGCTTCGCGAGCCTTGTTGAAAGCCCGCACTTCAGGCTGCTGGGCGACCAGGCGGCCGAGTGTGCGAGCGAGATTGAGCAGTTCGGTACGGTCCGCCATGTGGATTCCTCGAATGTGATGCACGGTCACGCGTGACGCTTGCCGATCAGGTACCGGCGCGGTCGATTCGCCGCAAGCCGCGCCGCGCGGCGAGCGGAAATTGTAGCGTGCGGCGCGACACATGGCACATGAGGCTGTAACATTCGCGGGCGCGCGGTAGGGCAAACGCATTCTGTATTCGAGGTCGGGTCGAAGATCTCGCGCTGGGGGACCGACCTCTGGTCGGTCTTTCTTTTGGCTCGAAACTGAATTGAAGAAAGACCGGTCGGAGACCGGTCCCCCAGCGCAAGCTGCCTGGAATCCCAGAATGCGCTTGCCCTGGGACGCGCATCGTGGATCGAATTCGCGACGGAGAGCATCTCATGACAGTCAATCGGCGGGATTTTGTGCGCTCGGCGGCCGGTGTTGCGGCGCTGGGAATGGTGACCGGCACGCTCTCCGACGCGCAGGCACAGGACAAGCCGGCGGCGAAAGGCCCCGGTGGCCCCGTGTTCGTGGGCAGCGCCAACGCGCTGCCGTCGGTCAAGAAAGCGCACGAGCTGATTCTCGCCGGCGGCGATCCGCTCGACGCGGTCGTCGCCGGGATCAACATTGTCGAGGACGACGAGAAGGACCATTCGGTTGGCTACGGCGGCTTGCCGAACGAGGACGGCGTGGTCGAGCTGGATGCGTGCGTGATGCACGGGCCCACGCATCGCAGCGGCGCGGTCGCGGCGCTGCAGCGGATCAAGAATCCGTCGAGCGTTGCGGCCCTGGTCGCGCGGCGGACCGATCATTGCCTGCTGGTGGGCGAGGGGGCGTTGAAATTCGCCCGCGCGCACGGGTTTCAGGAGATGAACCTGCTGACCGAAGAAGCACGGCAGATCTGGCTGAAATGGAAAGAGTCGCATTCGACCGAGGATGATTGGCTGCCGGCCGAAGGTGAAAAGCGTGCGTCGCTTTGGCGGCGCGAGCTGGACAAGAATTTCACGTATGGCACGATCACCTGCATGGCGCTCACGTCGCAGGGCGATTTGTTCGGCTGCACGTCCACGTCGGGCTTGTCCTACAAACTCGCCGGGCGTGTGGGCGATTCGCCGATCATCGGCGCGGGGCTGTACGTCGATAACGGCGTCGGCGCGTGCGGCTCGACCGGGCGCGGCGAATCGAATATTCAGAATCTGACGTCGTATTGCGTGGTCGAGTTGATGCGTCAGGGCCGCACGCCGGAAGAGGCGTGCAAGGAGGCGCTGCAGCGCGTGGCCGATCGCGCGGAGAAGCGGCTGCGCAACGCGGCGGGCGATCCGGAGTTCGGGTTGACGATGTATGCGGTTCGCAAGGACGGTTTCGTGGGCGGTGCGTCGATGCGAGGCGTCGGGAAGATGACGGTGCATGATGGCAAGGAAGCGCGGCATGTGGACATTCCGGGCCTCTATCGCGCCGGCTAGAGATTGCGTTTATGCTCATGTTTGTTGACGGAAACCAGCGCGTGACCGCAGCGCGGTCGTAAGGATCGGAAGTTCATGCAGATTTGGTTCTGGATCGGTTTTGTCGTATTGGTGCTCGGAGTGCTCGCGCTCGATCTGGGCGTACTCAGCCGCGGGGCCAAAGTCATCACCACCAAGGCGGCGCTGGCGTTTAGCGGCTTTTGCGTCGCGCTCGCGCTGGCCTTCGGCGTGCTGATTTATTTCATGTATGAGGGCAACTGGTTCGACATCGCGATGGGCTCGGGCAAGCGGCTGAGCGGCGCCGAGGCCGCTACGCAGTACATCACGGCGTGGATCATCGAGCAGTCGCTGAGCCTCGACAATATCTTCGTGATCGCGCTGATTTTCGGCTATTTCGCGGTACCGCGCGAGCATCAGCATCGCACGCTGTTTTGGGGCATCGTCGGTGCGCTCGTCATGCGCTGCATCATGATTCTCGCGGGCGCGATCCTGATCAAGCAATTCCACTGGATCATCTACGTGTTCGGCGGGATCCTGCTCTGGACGGCGTACAAGATGTGGCGCGGGACGGATGAGAAGCTCGAGCCGGAACGCAATCCGCTGGTCAAGCTGGCCAAGAGTTACTTCCCGATCAGTCCAGGGTTTGTGAAGGAGCAGTTCTTCACGCGCCTCGATGGCCGGCTGCACGCGACGCCGATGTTCCTCGTGCTGCTGGTCATCGAGAGCACCGACCTGATCTTCGCGGTCGATTCGATCCCGGCGGTGTTCGCGGTGACGAAAGACCCGTTCATCGTGTTCACGTCGAACGTGTTCGCGATTCTGAACCTCCGGTCGCTGTATTTTGCACTGGCCGAGATGCTCGAACGGTTCCACTATCTGAAGCCGAGCCTGGTGATCATTCTGGCGTATGTCGGTGTGAAGATGTTGCTGTCTGAAGTGTTTCCGATCCCAACCGGCGTTTCGCTTGCGGTGATCGCGCTGACGCTCGCCGGCGGGGTGGTGCTGTCGCTGATTTTGACCAAGCCGCACGCGCCGGCCGATGCTTCGAAGGCTGCGTGACGTGGCGGGCGGTTGTTGCCGCGTTTGCACCGGTTCGATCAATCGCGCTGAAATCGCTGAAAGTTTCAGATCGTATTGAAAGTTTGACGCCGATGGCCGATTCTCTCTCTGGCACGCGCGCCGCGAGCGCGCGGTGCAATGGGAGTGAATCATGCACACCAGCGACACCGTCGCCGTTACCGGAGCGTTCGGCTATTCCGGCAGCTACATCGCCCGTCGCCTGCTCGATGCCGGGATTGCCGTTCGCACGCTGACTCGTTCGCCCGATCGAGAGAGCGATTTGCGCGGCCGTGTCGACGTCCACCCGCTGGCTTTCGATGACCCCGCGTCGCTGCGTCGATCGCTCGCCGGCGTCAGCGTGCTCATCAATACGTACTGGGTGCGGTTCAATCATGCGCGTTTCACCTTTGCCCAGGCCGTTCGCAATACGCTCGCACTTTTCGAAGCGGCACAGGCCGCGGGGGTGCGGCGCATCGTGCATGTGAGCATCACCGAGCCGACGGAAGACTCGCCACTCGAGTACTTTCGCAGCAAAGCCGAGTTGGAGCGGCGGCTGCGCGAAAGCGGAATGTCTCATTGCATCCTGCGCCCAGCGGTGCTGTTCGGCGGCGACGACATTCTGGTGAACAACATCGCGTGGGTGTTGCGGCGCGCTCCCGTGTTCGGTGTCTTCGGCGATGGTCGATATCGCATTCAGCCGATTCATGTGGACGATTTCGCCGCACTGGCGGTCGAGAACGCGCGCGGCGACGAGAATTGCACAATCAACGCGGTCGGGCCGCAGATTTTTGAGTACCGCGAACTCGCCGCCGAGATCGGGCGGATCATCGGCTGCCCGCGGCGGATCGTGTCGGTGTCGCCGGCGCTGGGCTATCGGCTCGGGCAACTGATGGGCTGGGCGGTTGGCGATGTCATGATTACGCGCGATGAGATCGCGGGGCTGATGGGCGGCCTGCTCGCGGTCGACACGCCGCCGACCGGCACGACGCGACTCACCGACTGGGCAGCCAGTGTGGCGAACACACTTGGCCGCCGCTATGCGAGCGAGCTGGGCCGACGTGCGAATCGCTCGGCGGCGTATGCCCGCGTCTGAGAATTGCACGAAATGGGGCTGCGGGGCCGGTTCTGTAGAATGATCTCGGGAGCCGCGCGTGAGTCGCAAACACATCGTCTTCAGAGGCATTGTTCAAGGCGTCGGTTTTCGCGCGACGACCGCTTCGATTGCCCGGCGGCACGCGATCACGGGCTGGGTGCGCAATCTCGCTGACGGTTCGGTCGAGGCCGAGTTGCAGGGCGACGAGCGCTCGATATCTGCGGCGCTCGCTGAGACTCGGCGGGTTCTTGCCGAGAATCTCGACGACTGCGATGTCAGTGAGTGCGAGCTCTGTGCCGACGAGCGTGGTTTCGAGATACGCAGATAGCGACCAGGAGCACCACGGCCCTCCGCGGTTCTTCGGACGACGATTGAGAGCTGCCGCCCTCGGCTGCTTTCTTACGAGCATGCCGACGGCGGAGTACCGCTCGACGGCATGGCGTCCGGCCGCGGCGTAGAATCCAAGACGAGGCAATTGCAGGGGGCCGAGCGTGTCGTTGTCCGTCTCTCAGCCACCATCATCCAGCGATCTCGCAATCGAGTTCTGCGGCATTTGCGCGCCGAATCCGTTCTGGCTGGCCAGCGGGCCGCCGACGAACACCATCGGCCAGGTGCGACGGGCGTTTCAAGCCGGGTGGGGCGGTGCGGTTTGGAAGACCGTCACCAATGTGCCCGTCCGCAATGTGAGTGCGCGGTATGGCGTACTCAACGTCGGGCGGCGTCGCGTCGTTGGGCTGAACAACATTGAGTTGATTTCAGATCGCCCGCTGGATGAGAACCTGCGCGAAATCGCGGCCATCAAACGCGAGTTTCCCGATCGCGCGGTGATCGTGTCGCTGATGGTCGAATCGCGGCGCGAGACGTGGCACGAGATCGTGCGCCAGGCCGAGGCGACCGGTGCCGACGGGCTGGAACTGAATTTCGGCTGCCCGCACGGCATGAACGAGCGCGGCATGGGCAGCGCCGTCGGACAGGTGCCCGATTACACGCGGATGATCGTCGGTTGGGTGAAAGAGGTCGCGCGCACGCCGGTGCTGGTGAAGCTGACGCCGAACGTGACCAGTATTCGCGAGATCGCCCGCGCCGCGCGCGAGGGCGGTGCCGACGCGATTTCGCTGATCAACACCGTGAACTCAATCATGGGCGTCGATCCGGCGACACTGTTGCCCACGCCGCATGTGGCTGGTCGCGTCTCGCACGGCGGTTACTGCGGGCCGGCGGTGCGGCCGATCGCGCTGCACATGGTGTCGCAAATTGCGACCGACGCGCAGGTGAAGCTGCCAATCAGCGGCATCGGCGGCGTGGCGAGCTGGCAGGACGCGCTCGAACACATGCTGCTCGGCGCGGGGTGCGTGCAGGTTTGCACGGCGGTGATGCACCACGGCTTCGGCATCATCGACAAGCTGCGCGACGGGCTGCTGGCCTGGATGCGTGAGCATAAGCACCGGCGCGTCGCGGATTTTGTCGGCGCTTCGGCGAGCCGCGTGGTGCCTTGGGGCGAGCTCGATCAGCAGTATCGGGTGGTCGCCGCGATTGATCAGGATACATGCATCAATTGCGGACTGTGCTACGTCGCGTGCGAGGATGGTTGCTATCAGGCGATTTCGCATGAGCGCGTGGCGGAGAGTGCGTGGCGCGGCGAGCGGCCCAAGTGGAAGCGGTTGAAGACGACGCCGACCTCGCGGGTCAATCCCCAGTCGATTGACGGGTTTGTTGACGTCTATCGCGTAAAGGAAGATGCGTGCGTCGGTTGCAACATGTGTCAGTATGTTTGCCCCGTCGACGGGTGCATCACGATGAAGGCCCGCGCGTAGGGTGGGCATCGCCCGCCATTTTGCGGGTATTCGAACCCCCGTCGTATGGTGGGCGATTTTTGCCACGGTTCTGTTGTTCAAAGACCCGGCAAATTGTGGGCGATGCCCACCCTACCGGGTGCGCGTTGTCGCGCGACGCTGCTTGGCGGATTTTTCCTTCGGCGGCGGTGCGCCGGCGTCGGCGAGCGAATTCACCGCTCCCGGCCCCATCTGCAACACCAGCTCAAATAGCGAGCCCATCGTCGACAGGAAATTTTTCAGTTCCAGAATGCGGTGACGAAATTCCTTCACGTCTTCCGGGTCCGCGTTGCCGCTGCGCGCGTCGTTCTCTGCGACGCCTTCGCAGCAGCGGTCGATCGTGGCGAGAATCGGCTCGACCTCGCGGCGGCGGCGTTCGCGCATGATCGTTTCGAACATGTGCCAGATGTTTGTGTCGGCCTTGAAATACTCCTTGCGGTCGCCGAATTTGTGCACGCGCTCGATGAGGCCCCAGTCGACCAACGCCCGCAGGTTCATGCTGGCGTTGCCGCGGCTGATTTTGAGTTGATCCATGATGTCGTCGGTACACAGCGGCTGTCGCGTGACGAACAGCAGCGCGTGGATCTCGGCCATGGTGCGATTGATTCCCCAATAGCCGCCCATCTCGCCCCAGCGCTGCACGAGCAGGTTTTTTCCCTCGGCCAGAGTCATGACCCGACCTCCTGATTGGTGCGAAGTTTCAGAATCGTCAAAAGATTCATATGAGTTGCGGCGGTCGGCGGCAAGTTGGGTTCAATGGAAATGAAAGAAGTGTGGGGAAGCGACGGAGGGACCGAGGGGAAAGGCACGGAGGCACGGAGGCACGAAGGGGAAACGGGAAACGGGGAACGGGGAATCGACAGCACGGTGCGGCGTCTGTCACTTTGCACTTTGAACTTTGCACGCGGTGAGAGTGATCGTCCGGGAATTGTCCGCGCGGTTGCTTGAAAATCGCGGCGTAGCGTCCATACTGCCCAAACTCATGTTCTCGTCGGCACTGGTCGCTGCGAGAATTCGAATCACCGCCTGCATGCACGGAGGCCAAATCACATGGTCAAGCCCGGTCTCGTCGCCCTCATCACGGTCGCGCTGCTCGTTGGCGCAACCGGTTGCGGCAATTACACGATCACGTTCGAAGTCGAGAAGGTGATCAACACGTACGACAATAAACCCAATACCAGCCAGCAGTTGGAAATCGACATCGTGTGCCTGACCGGGGACGAGGCCAAGCGCGTGCCCGACCTGGCGCGGGGGGCGATCGGCACGGCCGAGTGGTTTGCCGCCCGCAGCGGATCAACGCAAAACGTCGCGCTGCGCGGCCTGCGATCCGATCGGGTCTACTCGCTCAGCGACAAGAGCAGCGATCTGGGCGGGCGATCGACGCGCCTCGGCGAGCCGCTGCTATCGGCGGATCGCTACGCTGATGGCAGTCCGCGGCGGACCTTCAAATTCAAGTTCCCTGAGTTTCTGCAGGGCGACGCGGTGATCCTGGTTTACGCCCGATTCTTCGACGCCAAGGGAATTCGCGACATGGCCCCGATCCGGCTCAGCCCGCCGCCGCGTTCGGACTCATTTACGATTCGGGTGGGACAGGAAGGCATCGTCAAGGTCGAAAACTAAACCGTTGGTCGTCGCCACATCGACGAGTGCGATCTTGAAATGCGGTCTGGCAATGCCGCGGCCCGTACCCAGCAGTTGAGACCGATATGAGCCTTTGGCCTGAGCTTCATTGGTTCGAGGGGCAGTTCCTTCGGCCGCACCATTTGCAGGCGATGGCCCGCAACGCGGAAACGCTGCGAGCCGCGGCGCTTTCGGCGGCGCTGCCGCATCCGTGGGGCTTCGCGACGCTTGATCTGGCCGAGGACGCGATCAGCAATCACATCGCCGAGATTCGCTCATGCGAGTTGATTTTGCGGGACGGCACGTACGTGCGCGTACCGGAGAATTGTCTGGTCGAGGCGCGCGAGTTCAAGAAGACGATGGACAAATCGACCGGGCCGGTCGAGATTTTCTTCGGCGTGCCGCAGCTTCAAATCGTGCGGCCCAATGTGCAGAACATCGGCGAAGAATTGAACGGGCGCTCGCCGCGTTTCGCGGTCGATCTGGTCGAGCGCTATGACGAGAACAGCGGCGACAATCCGCAGACGATCGAAGTCCGCCGCATGCGTGGCGCGATTTTCTTCGGCGACGAGGATCGCGGCGGATACGAATGCGTGCGGCTGGGCAAGATCGAGCGGTCGGCTTCCGGGCCGAAGCTGATGCGCGATGGTGTACCGCCGCTGCTGCGGATCAAGGCGTGGCAGACGCTGGTTTCGGACGTCGAAAACGCGCGAAACGACATTCGCGCTCGATGCGAGCAGCTCGGAGCGGATGCGGCTCAGCGGGCGCTGACGTTCGCGACGGCGACGCCGGCGGATAGCGAGCAGCTCATCAAGCTGGCAGCGCTGAACGAGCTGACGGTGCGGTTTGGGGCATTTGTCGGCACGCCGGAGCATCATCCGTATGCGCTGTACTTGCTGCTGAGCGACGCAATCGGCAAGGTGGCGCTGTGGGATGATTTGCGCCGCCCGCGCGATTTGTCGCAGTATGTGCATGACGATTGCGGGCCCGTATTCTTCGAGTTGTTCACGTACTTGCGGACGCTCATCAACGGCCTCTTGCCCAAGGACTACATCGAGCGACCGTTCCAGGAAGAGGGCGGCGGGTACAAAGTCGAGCTGGATTACGAGTGGTTCACGCCGAACCATGAATTGTTCATGGGCGTGCGAACGAGCCTCTCGGTCGAGCAGGTCGTCGCATTGTTCAAGTCGACCAACTTCAAGCTGGCCTCGCCGCGACAGTCGGAAGAGGTGTACAAGGGCGGCTTGATGGGATTGAAGTTCGATCCGGCGGGTGCCGTGGCGAATCTCCCCAAGAGTTCGGATCAGCATTATTTTCGGATTCAGCGTTCGCCGCGATATTGGGAGAACTGCGAGGCCGAGCGTGCGATTTACATTCGCATGCCACCCGCGGACAAGAGCAAGTTTGCTTCGACCAAGATTTCGCTGTTTGTGGTGAAGATTCGCTAGCGGAGGTTGCCGCGTGGCAATGACGGTATATGACCTTGCGATTCGCGTGGTTCTCGACCTGGTCGACGCGCAGCAGCGCGCCGAGAGCGGTCAGGACTTGAGCTTTGCCGACACGCGGGCTGAACTTTTGAGCCGCCTGAACGAGATGGAGCAAATCAGCCACGGCGAGCCGGGGCTTTGGGAAGCGTGGAAAAAGGTTCGCAATCCGTTGGTCTATTTGATCGACGAGATGTTCATCCTGAACATCGAGTGGCCCTATCGCGAAGATTGGTCGAACTCGTGTTTCGAGGTCGAGTTGCTCGGCTTTCCCGAGGCGCTGCGCGGCGAGAATTTCTACAACGAATGTGACGAGGGGCTCAAAGAGCTGGAGATGGCCGAGCGGATGCAGCGTCCGGACACCAGCACGCGGGCCGATGTCGTCTCGGTGTATTACGTCGCGATGCAGATTGGTTTCAAGGGTCGTTATCGCGGCGATCCGGACGCGTGGCGCGAGTACAAAGGGCATGTTTTCAGCAAGCTGCCCGCGTATGCCCAGACGCGGTCGCGCGAGCTGCTGCCTGACGTGAATAATCACACCGTGGTGATCGATCCGAATTATGAGCCGGTAATGCGGCTGTTGTATGTGGCGATCGGCGCGGGTGTGGCGATCGTTCTCTATCTGGTAGGCACCTATGCGGCGTGGGACGGGATGACGAATGAGTTGGTGAAGCACGCGCGGAGTGTCGCGGTGATGTCGAGCGATGCTGCGCCGGCCGCGACGGCGACACCCGCTGCGACAGTAACGCCTGCGGCACCGGCGACACCGACAAGCGGTCCGACCAATCCGTAATTGAAAGTACTCGCTGAGGAGTTCTCGAGCGATGGATCCGATCACTCTATTTCTGAAGTCTCTCGGCGGATTGCCCCCGTGGGTCAAGGGGCTGATGCTTATCCTGGGCATCGGCTCGGCGTCGGCACTCGTCTTCGGTGTGCTCAAGTACGTCAAGGCGTTTACGACGACGCACTGGATCATCATCGGCGTGGTGGTCGGCATTGCGCTGCTCATTTTCGGGATCTTGTTCTTCCTGCGGCGGATGCGTGCGTCGAAACAATCTTCGACGCTCGAAGGAGCGCTGCGCAGCACGAGCGGCCCGACCGCGGGCGACGTGGCCGAGCAGAACCGCATCTATCGAGAAAAATTCGTCGAGAAGCTCGGCAAGCTGCGCGACGCGGGTTTGTCGGTTTACAAGCTGCCGTGGTTCGTCGTGATCGGCGAGCCGGGCTGCGGCAAAACGCAGAGCCTGCTGAACTCGGGCATCAATTTTCCGCTCGGGCGCGAGGCAATCGAGGGCTTCGGCGGAACGCGAAACTACGACTGGATCTTCGCCGACGACGCGGTGCTGCTCGACACGGCGGGGCGGCTGACCTTTCAGGAAGAGGGCGCGACCGACAAGGCCGAGTGGGAAATTTTTCTCAAGCTGCTGCGTAACAACCGGCCGCGCTGCCCGATCAACGGCATCGTGGTTGTCATTCCGGCGAACAAACTGCTGACCGAGACGGCGGACGATCGCTCACGAAATGCATCGATCCTGCGCGAGCGGCTGCGACAGATTCAGAGCGGGCTGGGCATTCGCTTTCCCGTGTTTTTGCTGATCTCCAAGACCGACATGATTCCGGGGTTCACGGAATTCGTCGAAGAGATTCGCCCCAATCTGAACGAGCGTCGACAAATGGTCGGCTGGTCGCGACCGGGCGAGTTTCAGTCGCCGTTCGATCCGAAAGAATTTTTCGAGGCGTTCGACGTCTTGCGGCTGCGCTTGCGCCAGTGGTCGATGAAGTACTTGAACCGCAAGGCGACCGACCGCGAGTTGGGCATGATCGCCGCATTCCCCGAGGCGCTGCGCGACATCCGCGAATCGCTGGGCGAATACGTCGCGACGATTTTTCAGAAGAGCCCGCTCATCGAGCCGCCGTTTTTCCGCGGATTTTACTTCTCCTCTTCGGTGCAGGAGGGCGGCACGATCTCGCGCCTGTTCCGCCACGGGGCGGCGTCGCAGCGGCAATTTGAAGAGCGCAAAGCACAGTCGATGCCGTTCTTCCTGTTCGATTTCTACAGCAAGAAGGTTTTCCCTGAGCAAGGGCTGGTGTTCCGCTCGGCCAAGCACGCATCGATGAACAAGAAGATGCGCCGTATGGTGTTCGGCGGATCGATCGGCATCGGCTCGCTGGCGGCGATTTTCTTCGGCGTCGGTCTGTGGAATTCGGCGACGCTCATCGACAAACCCAGGGAGCGGGCCGAACTCGCGGTGAAGACCCTCGCCGTCGACGATGCGCCGTCGCAGACGATCGACGACGCCAAACTGCGTACCAATATTGAATCGGCCAAGGCGCTCGAAGCGCAGATCATCGGGTATGACAAATTCCAGACGCGCTTGTTCGCCAAGATGCTCTGGATTGGTGCGAACGTCGCGACGCCGCGCGACAGCTTGCGACAGATTCATGCGAGATTCGTGATTGACGAGATCGGGCGACCCCTGCTCTCACATGTCGAGAAGAAACTGATCGAGCCGGTCCCCAGCGATTCGGCCAAGCGCGTGCAGCAGATCGCCGCGCTGCGGGCGTACGCCAGTTGGTTCGGGCAATCGGCAGGCAACAAGCCCGATGCGGCACTGTCGGCGACCGACGCGGCCCAGCGATCGACCGAATTTGCCGACATGCTCAAGCTGGTCGATGTGCTCAATCCTGCGGACGCCGACGAGGTGCGCAAGCAATTTGCGCTGGCGATGGAGACGCTCGCAAGCACGCAGCCGATCGCCGCGTTCCCGCGCGACGTGTTCGCGGGCAAGAACGGCTTCAACCGCGGCGGCAAGGTTGCACAGGACGTGCTGACGCAGGGTATCGCACGCGTCGGCGAGTCGTGGAAGACTGCGGCCGAGGTGACGGCGTTCGATTTTCAATTGTGGTCGGAGCTCGCGGCCCGATTTGAATCGCTGCGAACGCGCTACGCGCAGCTATTAGAGACGGCCAAGACGTTCAACGAATCGCCGGACGAGGCGTCGGCGAAAATCAACAAGCTGACCGAGGGCGTCGACAAGCTGGCCGAGGAAAAGCCGGACGCGCAGACGGGTTCGATTCTCGAAGCGATGGTCGAGCTGCGGCAATTTTTGAAGGCGAGCGGGGCCAAGTTCCCCGAGCGCGGCGGCAAGCTGTTGCGATTCGGTGAACTCGAATCACTGGCCCGCAAGAAGTGGGAAGACGAGCTCGCCACGATCGGCAAGTCGCTGGCCGCGGGCGAGGACAAGGTGGACGAATCGAAGGGCGATCGCGCGGTTGTCTACGCGGCGATCGGTGCAGCGCGGGCGACGCTGGCCAAGACGCTGCTGGACGGCACACGCAAGATTCGTGCACAGATTCTCGGCGGCGATGCTTCAACGGGTGCCGCACCGACGACGAGCGGCCCGGCGGTTGATCCGGTCGATGAGTTTCTGCGCAGCGGCCTGCTGCGTGAAGAGCCGATCGCGGTGGGCGACGCTCGGAAGGGCACGCTGAAGATCGCCGACGACGCATTCGGCAAGAAGAACGTCGTCATCGAGTATTTGAAGGACGTTCGCACGCGATCAAATCAGGGCGATCTGAGCGCGATTCTGGCCGATTTTGCGACGTGGGACGAAGCGCTCGGCGGCAGCGATCCTGCCGCGGCGGCCGGCGCAGTCGCGACCGGCGGCTTGCTGGATACTTGGATCAACGAGGCAACCAAAGAGCGAAAGGATCCATCGCCGACGAAAATCGTCGAGACATCGACCCTGCCCGAAGAGGCATTCTGGCAACCCGTACGGCTGTTCGATCTGGCGCAGCGCGTGACGGTCAGCTATCGGCAGGGGCGCGAGTCGCGGCTGCTGGGCCAAATGGCGGTCGTGGCGGAAAAGTCGGTGAGCGAAGCGAGGGTTCCCGACAGCGACGGATTCCTGCGCTATGCCGGCCTTGGCCGATTGATGAAGGACTATGACGCGCCGACGGACATGAAGTTCCGCTGGAATCAATACTCGAAACCGGCCGGAGAGCGTGCGGCGGCAAAACCTGATCAACCTGAAGCGAAGCCCGAAGAAACGCGGCGTCGTCGCGGCGGAGGCGGCGGTGCCGAGTCGCAACCGGCGGAGACTCCGACCGACCCGACAGCAGCCACGCTCGGCGGTGCCCGCGGTCGTGATAGCGTGCTGACGCGCTATCACACGCGCGACTTCTTGTGCAACACACTGCGCGAGCATCAGCGGCTGCGCATCGTGCTGACTTCGCCGCGATTCAAGGATCGAAGCGCCGAGTTGCTGGCAAAGGTAGATGCCGCGGCGAGCGAGTATGCGGTTAGCTATCTCAAAGACTGGGCGCTGCTCAATCAGCGCGGCGCGCTATCGCTTGACGAGGCGGTGTTGAAGCTTTTGGACTCGCTCGGCAAGGGCGAGCTCGACTGGCCGCAGTTTGCCGATCGGCTGAAGCAGGCAAATGTCTCGCGAAGCGTTCGCGAACGGCTGACCGAGATGTTCCAGCAAGCCGCAGTGCCGCAATGGCCGCTCAGCAAGGACAAAGACCCGATCGACGATCCGATTTACACGATTCTCGAGCGCGCAGACGACCGCGTTTCCAACAGCGTTTTCAGCGTCTTCGAGAAGAAAATTGAAGACAACAAGTCGGCCGATTCGATTGTGAACGATGTTGTAGGCGCGTGGGACGAATACGCCGCGTCGGTCAACGAGTTGGGCGAGCTGACCGACCTGCTCGGCCCGAACGTATCGCTTCCCGATCTCGCGAAGTTGCGCAAGCGCATCAAAGACGCACACGCCGGCCCGAGCAGCGCGACCATCGCGGCCCTGCTCGACATCGCCGAGCAGGGACAGGTACTGCTGCGACATCGCGTCGAATCGCGCATCGCCGCGCTGTTGGGCGATGTCTCCGGCAAGTATCCTTTTGTTGCTCTCGAGAGTAACGAACCGGCGACTCGACTGGAGAAGCTCAGCAAGACGACGGTCGCCGAGCCGGATGCAACTCTGAAGCTCATTCGCGAGATTGCCCTCGTGCGCGAACGTTTCCATCCGCTTTGGGTCGCGTCGGGAAAATCGTCGGATGACGCGCCCGGCGGCGAGCCGCTCGATCAAACCACGTTTGCGGCATCCCAGTGGCGACGCTTTCTTTTCGAGAAACCTGGCGACATGACAAAGGATCGCAAGCCAGACTTGGTGCAAGTCGCGATTGTTTTTTCCTCGAAGGCCGGCGAAGCGGAAGCGGCTGGCGGGCTCTACGATTTTGTAACCGCGAGGCTACCGCTGGCAACTGAGAGTCGCGTGCAAATCGACTCGATCAAGTTGGACTCGGCACCAGGCAGTTCGAAAAAGAACCTTAGCACGAGCGATGTGGCAGGTGCTTTCGGCGACAAGTCAGCCGCGGAGACATATAGGCTCGATTTGTTCTCAGGTGTGGATTACGGCGTGCTCGAATTCGGTGTTGCAGACCGAAGCCCCAAGGCGCTTGCGAACCTCAAAGAGTCGGCGTCGACAAACGAGTCTTGGAAACTGCCGTCTGGCGCGTGGTCGCTGCTCATGCTTGTAGATGCGCATGAAAATGGACTTCTTGCCGGATTCAAGTCGCGTTGGAGCATTCCGATTGCGATCCACGTAGGTGGCGCGACGCCGGTCGGATTCAGCATGGGCATCCAGCTCGGAACCGAGGCTCGGCCATATCCAGGTCCGATACCGCCGCTGGCCGCGCCGGCGTCGATTCCGCGGATGGAGTCGGCAACAAAATACTTGAAGCTCAACTGATCGCACGGCATGATAGAGGGCCACTCGCCACGGAATGCGTTTCGAAAGCGGCTAGTCGCCGACCAGCCTGGGCGCTGATGATTGTGTTGCCTCGCGGGAAATTCGCGACTTCCGCTCGGATGTCGCAACCCGGCGCGGCGGAGCAACAGGTCCGCACATGGGAATTCTCGACAAACTGTTCGGCGGCGAGACCAAGGGCGAAGCGTTGCTCCGCGCATACGGCAAGCTGCCGTACTACGCCGAGTATCGTCGACTCGAAATCTCCCCAGGCGCGGCGACCGCGTTTTCGCAGTGGCTCGATGCTGGGCGGCTCGCCTGGGCGAAATCGCCTTCAAAGGGCCCGGCGGGAAGCGTGCGTTCGCTGCGAGCAATGCTGCGCATTCCGGGAACCAAAGAAATCGCGATCGCCAGCATCTGGGATAGCCGTGACAGTTTGGGACGCATGTTCCCGTTTTGCTTTTTTGTGATCGGAACGCCCGATTCGTTCGGCGCGACGCCCGCCGAGCAGTGGGCTGCGGCGACGACACTCTGCACGCAGTTCGATCGATACTATGTCGAGTTGCGATCGCTCGGCGGCGGCGGCGATTTTTACAAACTGTTCAACAAACGCACGCTGCCGACGAAACCCACGGACATCGCCGACCGGGCGCGCGGCAACGTCGACGCGGCCCGCGCGATCGACGCGGGTGCGTGGCTGCGCTCGTGGGTTCACAACGCACCCGGCGACCGGCACGGCTGGTTCACCGCGGCGGCGACCAAGAGCGAGTGGTTTCGCGGACATCCCGACTCGATCGGCGACGTCGCAATGTCGTTCCCGCTGGCGGTTGGTTTTCCGGTCGCGGCTCAGGCGTCGCTGTGGCTCGATTGGGCATCGCCGGCGCTCACGAAAGTCAGCCGAACGCCGAGCGTGATCGCACCGTCGCTCGACAGCGGCTCGCCGGATATCCACCTGATCGTGCGCGATCTGGTGCCGGACGATTTTCAGTTGCTAACGACAGACGACGCGGCGTACAGCTATGTCGAGCGCATTTCGTACAACGGACAAGCAGGCGGCGCGCCGAGCGGTTCGCTGCTTGAGTTTTTGAAGTCGCCGCCGGTGCTCGCCGCTCCTGCAAGCACGGTGTGAGCCGGCGCGTCCGCGCACGCTCGCAAACGATCAGCCGAAATTGTGCGCCGAGCACATCGCGGAACGCCGAACGCCGCACGGTGCGGGGCGTTCGCCGTTCGCCTGCCGCAAACTCGTTTCAGATTTCATCTCGTTGCGCGACAGAGCCGGGCGTACTCGCTCAGGCAGAATCGATCGGTCATGCCCGCGACATAGTCGGCGACCACGCGATGCACGCCGCTTTGGTCCGCTCGCGCCGCGTAGCGCGGCCCCATTTCGTTTGGGCGATTCACATAAGCACCGAAGACCGCTTCAAGCTGTGCCGCGCAATCCTGGTCAGCGTCGCGCACGCGCGGATGCGAGTACAACTCGGATCGCAGCAGCGCCTCGAGTTGCGACAGCAGATGTTGCCCATCGGTCGATAGCCGTACTACCGGACGACCGTCGGCGCTCGCCGCCGATCGATCCGTGGGCATGCGGCGAAGCGTCTCGACCGCGATGTCGTCCAGCAATCGCCGCTGCATGCGATCGACGATAGGTCGCAGATGCGCCCGACACGTCGCCGCGTCACCCGACCCGAACGCACCGGCCGAGTCAACCTCGCGCAGCAGCGCAAGGTCACACACCACCAGCGGCGTGATCAGCCCGGCATACAGACCATCCTGAAAATCATGCAACGCATAGGCCAGTCGATCGGCGAGGTCGGCAACCTGGCCCTCAATCGGTGCGGGCAGGCCGTCCTGAAGCGGGTGGTGACCGGGATGATCGAACGGCGTCGCGTGCTTGGCCAGCGACTCGCGCACGACACGCGTGAGATTCAGCCCGCGAAACTCGGGATACGGATGTTCCAGAAACTCGACCACACGAAGCGACTGCGCGTTATGCTCAAATGCGCCGTAATCGGACAGGCAGCTCGACAGCGCCCGCTCGCCGGCGTGGCCGAAGGGCGGATGCCCCAAATCGTGCGCGAGCGCGACCACCTCGGCCAGGTCAGCGCTCGCGCCGATCAGTGCCGCGATTCGCCGGGCGAGATTGGCGACCTCCAGCGTGTGCGTCAGCCGCGTGCGAAAATGGTCGTCATTCGCGGCGATGAACACCTGGGCCTTGTATTGCAGCCGGCGAAACGCTGCGGCGTGAACGATGCGCTGGCGATCAACGACGAGCGGTGCGTCGACCTCGGCGAGGGGGTCGGGATGTTCGCGGGCGAAGATCATTTCAAACCCATAGCGATCAAGCGACGGAGCGACGGAGCCACGAAGCGAAAGAGCGACGAAGCGAGCCGGCGGCGAAGCAGGCTCAACTCACGAGCTGGCCAGTTTCGTATTGCTGCTAGATCAAGTCTAGCCGCGCTTTGCGGCGTGTGCAAGAAAATGTTTGGTAAATAGTCGGTATATGCTCCGTGAGCAATTTTCGCCTGCGCTGGTCGGCGGCGGGTTGCCATTTGGCCGCGTGGGCGTAATGTTTCCGCCTATGCCACTGACAGACGACCCTCAAACGCTCCTCCCCTGGGTGACCGCCGAGTTCAGCCGCAGCGGTGGTCCCGGCGGGCAGAACGTGAACAAGGTCAGTTCGCGCGTTACCTTGCGGTTCGCATTTGAGTTGTGTGATCTGCTCACCGCGTTCGAGAAGTCGCGGATTCGCAATCGGCTCGGTCGGCGAATCGGCAGCGACGCGACCGTCCGCGTGAACGCCGATTCCGACAGATCGCAGTTGGTGAATCGCGAGGCGGCTCTGGAACGGCTGCACGAATTACTCCGCGAGGCGCTGCACGTCGAAGCTACCCGCACCGCAACCCGGCCGACGCGCGGCTCGCAGCGCCGTCGGGTGAACGACAAGCGCCAACGCGGCGACGTGAAACGCGGACGACGGTCGGTGGGCGGAGACGAGTAGGGTGATTGTGCGCTTCGCAGTGAGCAAATCGGGTCGCGGATGCGGTATTTGTAGATACAATTGGCGTGCGTACGCGTGGAGCAGCGGAACCGATCGCGCGCGTGATGAGCGCTGCCGCTCGCCCGATCATCGGGGTAGTAGCCGGGGGTAGCTCGCTGGCCCGACGTGGCACGCAATTTCGGTAACGCTTGGATTTCAGGCAGTTTGCGCCCGTAGCTCAGTTGGAAAGAGCAGCGGATTTCTAATCCGCCGGTCGGGGGTTCGAATCCCTCCGGGCGCGATGACTTTCTCATTTTGACGCACATGTCGCGGCCCTGAGGCAGCCGCTCTCGGATTCGTTATCCCGCGCCGGCGGATGGTGTCGCGTGCAGGAACTCGTCGCGCGATGCGCTGGCGCTCTCGTTCACTCGCTTGCGCGTCGCGTTCGGCTCGCTGGCGCTCGGCGTTGGACACGAAGGTCCGATCTCTACCGCCCATCGATCGCTTGGACCCCTCGACCCCTCGCCCCCTTCGCCGCTTACCGCCCCTCGTACAACCGATACCCCAGCATGTCATCCAGCATCGGCTCGGCCAGAATTTTCTTCACCGTCGACTCGACGTCATACTCCAGCCGCACGAATTCGATCTGGTCGATCACATAGTCGCGCGGCGTACCGTTTTTTGCCGGCGAGGTTTCGTCATCGTAGACCAGCACATAGCTTGCCCGCGGGTCGCGATCGCGCGGCTGGCCGACCGAGCCGACGTTGACGATGCATCGCTCGTCGTCCAACTCGTAATAGGGCGAATCCGGCAACTCATGCGGCGGATCAAAATAGGGATCGTCGAGAAACACGCCCGGCTGATGCGTGTGCCCCACAAAGCACACCTTCGCATCCAGCCGTTCGAAATTGCTGAGCACCTTCTGCGGATTGGTGAACACGTCTTCGGGGAAAATGTACTCGTTGATCGGCCGCCGCGGCGATGCATGCACGAACAGCGTCTCGCCCTCGCGCCGCCGCACGGGCAGCTTGCCGAGAAAATCCCAGCGGCGATTGCGTTTGGCGAGGTCAGTGTCGGACTCGAGTTGAATGCGGGTCCAATACGCGGCCTTCTCCGCCGCACTGTTGAAATTCGCCGGCTCGAAGAGTACTGCGTGATCGTGGTTGCCCATCATGCAGATGCGGCATTTTTCGATGACGAGATCGAGGCACTCGCGCGGGTTCGGCCCATAGCCGATCACGTCGCCGAGGCAGACGATTTCGCGAATCTTGCGCGCTTCGATGTCGGCGAGCACCGCCTGAAGCGCCTCAAGGTTGCCATGAATGTCGGAGATGATTGCGAACATCTTTGCCGCGACGACTCGCTATTGCTGGCCGGCGGGCGTGCCCGGCGGCTGGGATTCTTCAGGGATCAGCACGGGAAATCCGTGCTCGATGCGATAGCGTTGCCCACACTTGCCGCACACCAGTGAGGACGCTTCGAGCGCGAGTTTTCCGCGACAGGACGGTTGGGGGCATGCGAGCAGTTCCAGAATCTGCGGAGAAATCTCGCTCACGTCGCACCCGATCCGCTTTGCCCCGGAAGCCGGGGCAAGACCGGACAGAATAGAAGCGACGGGGTTGTGAATCAATTGGGCGGGGGATGGGGAAATGTGGAAATGGGGGGGAAGGCGGTGGGGGTAACTCGTGGTTCGCGCGGGTTGTTCCCCGCACGCGCCCTTGTCGTCTAACATTCGAGCGCGGAGCGACGTCGGCTCTTTTTCACCGCAACGGCAGCGGATCTGGACGGCGGCCGAATGAACATCGGTTCCGACTGTCCAACACTGATTTTGCTCCTTCGCGAGCCACGCCCCGTTGCGCTCGACGAGCTTCGTTCCGTTGTAAGCCTCGAACTCGGTTCCGCTGCCGCCGCGACCGTGCAATGGGTCGGCGAGAATGCGGCCGGCGGCGCGTACATGCAGTGGCGCAACGGTGCTACGCCGCATCACCTCGGGAGGTTCAGCCAACCCTACATCTCGCTTACGGGAAAGTGCGAAGTGGGCCGCCCGATTCGATGGAAAATGCGAGAAGAAGTCGCGCCGGAAGACCCCGCGTTGTGCGAGGCGTGGATGGCCCACAATGCCTCGCTCTATGTCGACGCACTAAACATCGGGCGCACGCGGGACGATCGCGACCATCGCGCAGTCGTTCTACGAATCGCATCCCGATTCGTGGACGATCGCTGCGTGTTGCTCTGGCTCGCCGCCATCGGCGATCACAAACGGGTACTCCTACCGTCGCCGACGTCGCTCGCGGCGATTCAAAAAGGTCTGTGGCCCGGCGGCTGAAGCGAAAAGGTGTCAGTGCCCCCGTCTTCACCGCCGCGATCGTCCTGAAATCCGGCGGACACCCGTTGGTCGGAATCACTCCGCCGGGTTCTGCAGCATCTTCAAGATGTGCCGCGCGAGCCGATCTTTGATTTCCCGATGCCGTGGAACAGGTTGCGAGACGCCGGTTCTGGGATTTCGATACCAATCGTGCTTGCCGCCGTGCCGAATCAGGGCGCAGCCCAACTCCTCAATCGCTCGAATCAGCCGACGCGTTTCATGCGAGAATCAACTCGTCAACTTTGCGGATGCCGGGCAACTGACCGCTGGTGAGATCATCGTAAAGGTCTTTCAGATGGCTCTTCAGGTCGTCGAAGCTGTCGCCTTGCGTCCAGTAATCCGGAAATTCCTGGAAATAGCCGATCCACGCTCCATCTTCTTCCCAATACACGAACTTGACGGATCGCATGGCTCGGACTCCTGCCGTCGAACGACTTGACGTTGTAGCATCGCCGAGATGTGATCGGCAAACAACGTCACCCGCGCCGCCGGAACCGCTGACCATCGATTCCGCCGCCCCGCGTTTCTTGTGACCGCCCCTCGTCCAGACTATATTACATGGCTCGGCGTTTGAGCCCGTTTCACCATCCGCGACTGAGGTTGCGAGAGGAGCGTTTCCCGTGTCCACGCCCGCGAACCGACGCTATTTGTTCACTTCCGAATCCGTCAGCATGGGCCACCCTGACAAAGTGGCCGACCAGATTTCCGATGCCATCCTCGACGCGATGCTCGCTCAGGACCCCCATTCGCGCGTCGCGTGTGAAACGCTCGTCTCCACCGGCATGGCCGTCGTCGCCGGCGAAATCACCACCAAGGCCTACGTCGAAATCCCCGACATCGTCCGCGAAGTCGTGCAGGAAATCGGCTACACCAGCGGCGACATGCGGTTCGACTATGAATCGTGCGCCGTGCTGACCAGCATCAAGAAGCAGTCGCCGGACATCGCCATGGGCGTCGATCGAGAGGGAGCGGGCGACCAAGGCATGATGTTCGGCTTCGCCTGCCGCGAAACGCCCGAATTGATGCCGCTGCCGATCCAGCTCGCACATCGACTGGTCGAGCGTCAGGTACACGTCCGCCGCGACAACATCATTCCGGGTTTGCGGCCCGATGCAAAGAGCCAGGTGACCGTCGAGTACGAGGGGCAAAAGCCGCTACGCGTCGATACACTCGTGCTCAGCACGCAGCATGACAAGACCTGGAACGAGCGCCAGCCCGAGTTGAAGAAAGCCGTCATCGAGCACATCTTCAAGCCGGTGCTCGGCGAGTGGTTCAACGACAAGATCACGCTGCACGTCAACCCGACCGGCCGCTTCGAAATCGGCGGCCCGCACGGCGACACCGGCCTCACTGGCCGCAAGATCATCGTCGACACCTACGGCGGTCGCGGTCGTCACGGCGGCGGCGCTTTCAGCGGCAAGGACCCGACCAAGGTCGATCGCTCGGCCGCGTACATGGCGCGCTACATCGCCAAGAATATCGTCGCCGCGGGCCTGGCCGATATTTGCGAAGTGCAGCTCAGCTATGCGATCGGCGTCGCCGAGCCGACCAGCGTGCTGGTCAGCACCGAGGGCACGGCCAAGGTCAGCGAAGAGAAAATCGCCGAGGCCGTGCGAGCGAATTTCAAACTGACGCCGCGCGGGATTATTGAGAGTCTGGATCTGCGTCGCCCGATCTACCGCGAGACGGCGCGGAACGGGCATTTCGGTCGGAATCATCCGAACTTCACATGGGAGAAGACGGATAAGGCCGAAGCGCTGAAGAAGGCGTGTGGTGCGTAGTCTGAATCGGGCATGCAGGATCAACAAGCGGCGCGCGTGGCGGAAACGCAACGCGCGTCGCTGCATTCCGTAAGGGCTTTGCGGACCTGTGTTCGGCGCATTCGTGCGAAAAAACGCGGCCGCGCGAAAAGGACCGATCGTCTGAGTTCTACCTGTTTCCGATGATGGTCTCAAGGCCACTTATTGGAGATACAGCATGCAAGGTCGTTCCGCCGCGTTCACACTCTCACTAGTCGCCGGACTGGCAGCGTCGTTTTCAGTGGGTGGCTGCCCGCCCGACGAGGTCATGGATCCAAACAACACAAACACAAATACCTCGAACGGCAACGATAACGGGAGCGCCAACAGCAACGAGAACTCAGCCAACGGGCGGTCGCTCCCTGTGCCCGTTACTTCGAAATTCGAAACGTCCGATGATGGCTGGCGGCTGGACGGCGGCGCATTCCAGGCTCCGACCGCTCCGACCTGGAATCAGGGCATGCAACTTGTCACCACCTCGCGGCCCAACTTCGGCTATTGGGTGGCGCCGGCGAAATTCCGGGGAAATTTCAGCGGCGCATACGGACGCTCGCTTCAGTACGACGCAGCGTGGGAGAACCACTGCTGCTCAAACGAGCCGCGGGTAGTGCTTGGCGGCGGCGGTGTAACGATCGTACACAATCCACAGTACACGCCAAGACCGCAGGGGGCGTCGTTCTTCGTGCGTCTCGACGAGACCGAATCCTGGTATGACACGGCGACCGAGCAGCGTGCCACCGGCGATCAGATCCGCCGTGTGCTTAGCAATCTCACGACGCTCAAGATCCTCGCGGGCACGGGGGCCTACTCTTGGATCGACAACGTTTCGCTTGGCGAGCCGACGAAGCCGGCACTCGCATTGCCGGTGCGTTCGACGTTTGACGCCTCCAACGAGAGCTGGCAGATCGGCGGCGGCGCATTTGGCGTGCTGACCAATCCAAACTTCGAGGCCGCGTCGGGATATCTCAGCGCGTCGTCGGCGGGATTCGCGTTCTGGACGTCGCCTGAGAAATTCACCGGCGACTTCGAGGCCGCGTACGGCCGGCGCATCACTTTCGACATCGCTTGGGAGTCGTACTGCTGCAGCGACATCGCGACGCTGGTGCTCTACGGCGGCGGTTACGAGATCTATTGGTCTGCGTCGCAGATTGAACGGACCTTTACGAACGTCGGCGTGCTGCTCGACACCGCGGAAAGCTGGACGATTTCCACCGACGACGGAGGCCGACGACCAACCGAAACCGAAATGCGAGATCTGCTTCGAAACCTGCAGCGCGTCTCGATCAAGACGGGAAATGGCGGGCTCAGTCGGCTGGATAACGTTGAGTTCGGGATCGACTAGCTGTGCAATAGCCGTTTGAATCGGGATTTCGAGCGGTTGACGATCTTGGAGACCCATCAAATTGGCACGCGAGCGCGGTTTCGGAACCGCGCTCGCTCGATTTCTTAGACATGAAATCGCTTTCACTGCGGATTTGTCTTGACGAAACCGCGCACCCTGAGTGTATCCTTAGTCGTTGGCGAGAGTTACGTCTGCCGATCATCTCTTCCGGGCGTTCGCCCATCGGCTGCGTAGCACGACCGAACATGAGGTATCGTCGCATGCACTCCGTTCGCAACATCCTTCAGCGCAAGGGCTCACAGGTCGCACACATCTCTGAAAATGCCAGCGTGCTCGACGCCGCCCGGCAGATGAATCAGCGCCGCATCGGTGCGCTGGTCGTCACTCGTGGCGAAAGCGTGATTGGCATTTTCACCGAACGCGACGTGCTCAACCGGGTGGTCGCCGAGCAGCTTGATCCGAGTGCGACGCTCGTGAGCGAAGTGATGACGCAGCCGGTGGCGGTCTGCCCGCCAAACGCGACGCGGGCCGATTGCCGAGCGGTAATGAAGGAAAATCGCATTCGCCACTTGCCGGTGGTCGAAAACGATCAACTGGTCGGGATTGTTTCGATCGGCGATCTGATTGAGGATGACTGCGTCGAGCAGGAAGAGACGATCCAGTACCTCTATGAATACATGATGGGCGGATTTCGCGAGCCGGCGCGGGCGTGATTTTGCGACCGGCACGTCGCGCTCGGCGTTGCGTACTTCCCGCGCAAGAAAAATGAACGAGCGGCGGCCTTGCGGACACACCGCTCGCTCTGCAACGGGGATCGCGGACGCCGATGCGCGGAACGGCTGCGCGCCGGCGAACGATCTCCGTCGGGTGCGAAAGCTGGTCATGTCCCCGTAGCGACATGATTACGCGGCGTTCGCGATGCCGGATTGCGGATGCGAGAAAAATCTCTCGCCCCGTGCGGAGCGCGCTGGTCAGGTGAGTACCACGACACGACACGACACGACGGTGCGGCGTCGGCGAGTTCTCGGCTCGCCGTCGCCGCACCGTGCGTGATGACCGCCCGCTAATCCTCTTCGATCACAAACTCGCCTTCCGTGATGGTCTGATTCCCGCTTGCTTCGATGGCGAGAATCTCGAACTTGTGTAATGCGCCGATCTGCCGGAAAAATTCTTCCGGCACCTCGACCGACGTTTCGTCCGCCGGCAAGTCGATGCTGAAAATCCGCCGCGGCTCGAGTTGTTCGACGATCACCTGATAGCCGACGATCGACAGATTCGTTGAGCCGTCGATAGTCGTCGTCACCGGCTCCCATTCGATTTCGAAGTCATCGATCTCAACGATCGGCGGCTGGTCACCCTGCGGCGGCCAGATGATTTCCGGCCCGGCGGGAATGACGTGGCGAAACTCCGCTTCGCCCTCAATCTCGTCGCCTTCGATGGTGATGCCCTCGAACTCGTACGTGCCTGCGGGGAAGCGGGCATAGAACTTTTCGAGCGGCAGGTCTTCCAGCGGCGGTTCCGAGCTCTCGAAAAACAGCTCGGTCATACCTTGCAGACGCAGGCTGTTCTGTGTGCGAATGTCGAGCAGCCGCCCGCCGTCCGGCAGAAACGCTTTGAGGCTGCGCCACGGCACGCCGTCGAGTTGCAACTGTACGCCGACGTCGTCGGCCGACGAGTTGTACTCGATGTAGAGTTTCAGACGTGAGTACAGCAGTTCGTCGCCGCGCGGTGCGACGCCCACGGCCGGCGGCGTCGCGGCGAGCGTCCCAAGCTCGGCATCTTGAAGCATCGTCCACGCGAGCGGGACGAACGTGAGCAGGCCGAGCGCGACCAGTCCGACACGGGGTTCATGAAGGCGAAACCGTTTCATCACATGCTCCTTCGTGGCAAGCGCGATGCGACGCGATGCCGCGCGATTACTTCGCCACACGGCTACAACCGTGCGACAAAACAAACGTAGCAACACGGCATGAGAGCAGGATGAGACGAGTGAAAACTGAACTGAGCCGACTTACTTGCGCGCGATTGGCCGCGAAGCGCGCGGCGCGCCACCGTGAACGATTGCGCGGTCACGCGGCGTGAATTGGCGACGAGTTACGGTACAGGCGGACTGCGTTTCAAGCGCGACGTGGCATCTCGCGCCAGTTCCTGAGAAAACATGCCCTGGGTTTGCCGTGTTCGGTCGCAAATCAGCTTTGGTGCGCGGGCGTCGCTGGGTACACTGGTGATGCGCCTCGCACGCGGCATCTCGCATGCGACGCATCCGTCCGAGTAACCGACATCGGAGTACTGAATGAGTGGATTCTCGCGCGCATGCTGCCTCGCGGCTGCGATTGCTGCGGCGTTTTGTGCATCGACGTTACGCGCAGCGGAGACTGCCGTACAGACGGCTGGTAGCGACGCGCATGCGCTCGCCGCGAATGTGCTCGATCGGCTGAATCTCCGCGACGGCACCATCGCAGGCGCGACGGTGGTCGAATCAATCGACCAGACGGCGATCACGCTTCATCTTCCTGGCGAAACGCGCGAAATCGTGATGACGCCGTACTCATTGCGAGACGCGTCGTTCCGCGTGCTGGTCGATGCGCACGGAGAACTGTCGGTGCTCGACGCGCCGCCGGTGACGACGTGGCGCGGCAGTGTTGTCGGCGATGACGGCGCGCTTGTTGCGGCATCAATGGTTGATGGCGACGTTTCGATCGCCGTCTATCCGACCGACGCGCCTGCGTGGTTCGTGCAATCGCTCTCGTCGGTCGATCCGACGGACTCCGGCGATTCAGTCGTCGTGTACCAAGCAACCGATGTGCTGCCCGGCGACTGGCGCTGCGGCGTGGCGGACGTGCATGCTTCGCGCGCGTTGTTGGCGGACGGCGACGAAGAGTCCGATGGCGAAATTACGGATCGCGGCGCGGCGTGTCTGCGCGAAGCGTTGATCGCGTTCGACGCCGACTATGAGTTCTTTCAGCAGAACGGCAGTTCGGTCGTCGCGACGATCGCAGACATTGAGTTGGTGATGAACTCAGTCGAGTTGATCTATTCCCGCGACGCCGGCATCACCTACGCCATCGGCACGGTCATCGTGCGCAGCACCGATCCCGATCCATACACGCAAGGTGTCGGCGGCGACATTCTCAACGAGTTCCGCAATCACTGGCGCGACAATCACACCGACGTGCCGCGCGACATCGCGCACATGATGACCGGCCGCACGCTCGGCAACGGCGTCATCGGCGTGGCATGGCTGAGCCAGATTTGTGCCGCGACCGACGGTGTTGGCTACGGCTTTTCGCAATCGCGATTCACAACTGATTTGGCGAGTCGCGTCGGGCTGACCGCGCACGAGATCGGCCATAACTGGAGCGCCGGGCATTGCGACGGCGACAATGATTGCTCCATCATGTGCTCGGGGCTGGGCGGATGTGCAGGCGATTTGTCGCGCTTCGGCACGCGATCTTTGGACGCCATCATGAACTTCCGCAACTCGCGCCCGTGCCTCGACGATGTCGGTCCCTATCCGACGCCGTTGCCTCCGCGTGCGCGTGGCGATGCGGCGGCGACGGTGGTGGGCCAGGCGCTGCGCATCGACGTGCTCGCCAACGACCTCGACGGCAACTGCGACGCGATCAACATCGGCACATTCGCCGCGACTAGTTTCCGCGGCGGCAGCATCGTCCGCTCGATCGGCACCGGGCCCGGCGGGCGCGACGAATTGCTCTACACCCCGCCCGCCAGCGGCGCGACCGATCGATTCACGTACAACGTGACTGACGGTGCGCTCAGCTCGGCCAATGCGACGGTTTCGATCACGCTGCTCACGCCGCGCGTTCCCGATTCGCCGTGGAGCCTGCGTCCGGGGCTGCGTGCGCGCTACTATTCGATGGAAGATCAGTTTGTGCCGGATTACTCGACGCGCACGTCGTTTACGACAAACGTCGTGCCGACGATCGATTTCCCGTCCACTGACGGCAACTTTGCCACGAGCGGCCGTGCCGATTTCGTGGGCGGCGTCTTCACTGGCACGCTCGATATCACGACCGCGGGCGACTATCGCTTCTTCACCGAGTCCGACGATGGTTCGATTTTGTACGTCAATGACCGCGTCGTCGTCGCCAACGACGGCTTTCACGGCATGGCGGAACGCACGGGCATCATCAACCTGCCCATCGGTACGCACGCGATCCGCGTTGAGCATTTTGAGGGCGGCGGCGGCGCTGGCCTGATCGCACGCATCGAGGGGCCGGGCTTGGCCAAGCAGGTGATCCCCGCCGCGATGTGGTCGGCTCCGGGCGTCACCGCGGCGTATTACGCGGTCGAGCGCCTGCCCGACAACCTGCCCTCGCTCAATCCGCTCACGCCTTATCACGAGGATGTCGCCGCGCAAGTGAACCTCGCCCCGTCGCAGAACATTGTGCTGGGCAGTGGGCGACGATTTTCGGTGGCCGTGCAGTTTTCGGGATACTTCTTTGCGGCGCAGGCCGGCGTGTACACCTTCTCGATCGAGTCCGACGACGGGTCGCGCTTCTTCCTGGGCACTGCGCAGCTCATCAACAACGACGGCTTTCACGGCATGCGCGAACTGTCGGCACCCGCGGCGTTGCTTCCGGGCTATCACGAGTTTCGCATCAACTGGATTCAAGGTGGCGGCGACTCGGGCATGATCCTGCGCGTCGAGGGGCCGGGCCTCTCGCGACAAATCGTTCCGGCGAGTTTGCTCTTCTCTGAGATTCCGGACGACTGCGATCGCAGTGGCGTGTCGGATCGCGCGCAGACGACCGAGGCACTCGACGTGGGTGACATGATCGCCGGCGGAAACGGACGAGGCACGGCTGCCAACGGTCGCGGCGTGCGGCCGCGAACAGGCATCGCCGTCGGGGCGAACGCTTTCGGCGAGAGCGGCGCGAACGCCGGCCCAGTGTTCAACGCCACCGATGGCGCGGGCGGACGAGCGAGTTTGCCGCTCGTCAACGGCGTGTTCCTGCCGCGCGGCGTCACGCCGATCTCGACCACCGGGCTGAGCTTCCTGTTCTCGCCGACGGCGGGCGAATACTGGGATGCAATTCGCGGCGACGTGGCGTACTTCAACGGCCCGCTTGCGACGATCGACTCGCCTGCCATCGGCCGCGGCGGCGTCGGCATGCACGCAAACGGCGGCTGCACGATTGACCTCGACGCGGTTCGCGCCGCGAATCCGGGGCGACAGGCGCAACGGTTCGATGCGGTAGTCGGCGTGAACACCAGCGTGGTCGGTGTTGATACGACGTTCGAAATCTGGGTGCTGGTCGATGGAGAGGTGCGCTACCGCGATCTGTTCGCGGGCTATGCGAAACTGTTCGAACGTATCAGCATCGCGCTCGATGGCGACGATCGATTCCTCACGCTGGCGACGACTGACGCCGGTTCGTTCGGCAACGATCAAGCTGTTTTTGCCGACGCGAAACTCTACATTACGTCGCCGACCGATCTCGACGGCAACGGCTTGCCTGATGCATGCGAGTGTGAGGGCGACGTAAACGCCGACGGGACGCGCGACTTGATCGATCTGGCCACGCTTCTGCGCTGGTTCGGCACGACGAGCGACGCATCGCGCCGCCAAGGCGATCTCGATCTGGATAGTGACGTCGATCTGGCCGATTTGGCGGTGCTGTTGTCTGTCTTCGGAGCGTCATGTCCGTAGCCAATGGAGCACCGCGGCCCTCCGCGGTTGTTCACGGAGGACAGCGGCCCTCGGCTGTCACTCGCGAGCCATCTTCGGAAAACGCCGACAAAAAAGGGAATCCAATGCGACGCACCTTACTCACTCTCATCGCCGCAACGATCACCGCCTCTCCCGCACTCGCCGATTGGCCCAGCAGCGGCGGCAACGATCGCCGCAATGGCCAATCGAGCGAACTCGGCCCGACCGCGCTCGACGTGCAATGGTCCGGCGGTCGCTCGTCAGTCATCGCCTGGCAACCCGTGATCGAGGGTCGCCGCGTGTTCATGGTTCGCCAACTCGGGTTCCCGCCCGAGCCGCAATCGAATCTCTCGCCGGTCGTGGCGATGAACCTCGACACCGGCGCGGAACTCTGGAGTGTGAACATCCCGTTCCAGACCGGCGATTGGACAACCTGGGTCGCGGGTGTGAAAAACGGTCGCGTCTACGCCTGTCGCGGCGGCAACGGGGCGTCTTCGCTTGCGAAGGTCTACTGCCTGGACGCGGCGACGGGCGCTGAGTTGTGGCAATCGACCGAAGAGGTGGACGCGGGCTTCTACGACGGTGTCGTCTTCGCCGCCGATGGCGATCCGGTGATCGGCAGCTTTCGCTTCATTTGGCGCATCGACGCCGAGACCGGCGCGACCATCTGGCGCGCGAATCGCACCTGCTCAGTCAGCGGCAATTGCGGCGTCGTGATCAACACCGACGCGCAGGCGGTCTATGCGGTCGATACCGTCGCCGGCGGACAGGCCGTTCGCAAGTTTGATTTGCTGACCGGCGCGTTTCTCTATCGTGGTCCGACGATGCCTGGCTTCCTGACGCAGAGCACGCCGATGGTCGGCCCGGACGGCACCATCTATTTCAACCGCGCGCAGACCAACGAGACGGTCGATTTCTTCTTCGCATTCGAAGACACCGGTGCGGCGATCGTCGAAAAGTGGCATGTGCCGTCGCTCAACATGCCGGGTGCCGAACTGGGCGTCGGCCCCGACGGCTCGGTCTATATGGTGGATCGCCAGACGCGCATCCTGCGGCTAAATCCCGCCGACGGCTCGATCGTCAACAATTCGAGTCCGATCCCGTCCGACTTTCACAAGTCGCGATTCGCGTTCGGCGACGACGGGCTGATCTACTACAGCAACGGCTCGTTCGATCTCGGCCGGCTCTATTGCTTCTCGGCCGATCTGGTCGAGCAATGGTCTACGCCGGTGTTCCGCTTCAACATCGGCGGTCCGGCCCTCGGGGCCGACGGCACCCTCGTCATCTGCGGCGTCGGCACCGACGTGCGTGCGTATCGCTCGCCGCGCGAGTGCCCCGGCGATGTCGATGGCGATCGCGACATCGACCTGACCGACCTTGCAACACTGCTGACGAATTTCGGTTTGCCGAGCGGCGCGACGCGCGAGCAGGGCGATCTCGACGGCGACGCGGATATTGATCTTGCCGATCTGGCAACGTTGCTGGCGAATTTCGGCGGAAGCTGCACATGATGTCTTGCACGGCTGCGCAATATGTGTTCGTGTTACCTACGCTGGGCGCGGAGGTTTTCGGATGAAGTCCATCGTTTTGTCCTGCGGCGTTTGTGGGCTGATTGCATTGTCGCTCGGTGCGGCTTGGTCGCCGCACACGGCGCAAGCGTTGGCGCAGCGTGTCGAAAATGTCGATTCGCTGGCGACGGTTCGATATGAATCTGTCGCGGCGGCGAACCATCTCGCATTGCCGCGCGTGGCACTCGGCGACAGCCAGACGGTCACGCTCGAACTGACGCGATTCGACGTGTTCGCCGCCGACGCACAACTCGTCGCCGAAACCGCGCAAGGCACCGTCGCGCTCAGCCGACCGCCGGTCGCGATGTTCCGTGGCGGCATCGTCGGCGAGAGCGACAGCCTGGCATTTCTCAGCGTTTCGCCTTTCGGCACATACGGCTTCGTGCGCACCACGAACACGGACTATGTGATCTCCAGCGGTTCACACGCCGCGCCGCAAACGCCGCGCGCTACGGCGATCGCCGATCTCGACGCATTCGTGCAGTCCGCGGCAAATTCACTCTGCGGCAACGGCTTCGACGTGCCGACCGCACCGGGCTATGTCGCACCCGATCCGTCGACCGTCACGCCGCGCGGGCCGGGTTTGTGCTACGCGATCGACCTGGCGATCGACACCGATACCGAGTTCACCGCGTCGCTCTTCGGCGGCAACACGCAGGCGGCCCTCGCATACATCGCGACGCTGATGGGCGCGATCACCGAGGTGTATGACCGCGACGTCGATGCACGCTTCTCAATCGTCTACACGCGACTCTGGACGGGCGACGATCCGTGGAATCAGGGCAATACGCTCGATCAACTTTTCGAGTTTCGCGATCACTGGAATCTGGAAATGACCGGCATTCAGCGGCACGCCGTGCACTATCTTTCGGGCCGCGGGCTGGGCGGTGGCGTTGCGTATGTCGGAGCGCTGTGTGCGCCCGGTTTCGACTACGGCCTCTCGGCAAATCTCGCGGGCTTCTTCCCCTATCCGATCGTCAATAACAGCCACCAGAACTGGGATTTCATGGTCGTCGCGCACGAACTGGGCCACAACTTCGGCGCGCCGCATACGCACAGCATGTCACCGGCCGTGGATTGCTGCGGCGGAGCGTTCGGCGGCAATTGCGGCGGCGTCCAGGACTGCAACGACGCCGACAGCGGTACGATCATGAGCTACTGCCACCTGTGCGAAGGCGGCATGAGCAACATTCGGCTCGAATTTCACCCGCGCACCATCGCCGAAACCATCGCACCGTTTCTCGACTCGACCGCGCAATTCTGCTCGCTCACCGGCGAGCCGGAGATTTTCTCCCAGACGCAGAGCTTCAACACCTGCGGCGGACGGACCGAGTTGTCGGTCGCCGCGTCGCGCGTCGCGGTTGGCGGGTTCGAGTGGCGTCGCGGCGGCGTTCCGCTCGCAAACGGCGGCCGCATCAGCGGCGTGGATCAGCCGACACTCGTGATCGATCCAGCGACCGCCGCCGACGCTGGTGTCTACGACGTGGTGCTCACCGGCGCGTGCGAAGGCAGCCTAACCAGCAACCCGATCACGCTCACCGTTACGTCGCTCACCGGCGATATTGACACGAGCGGCGCGGTGAATCTTTCGGACCTCGCGCGGCTTCTTTCACGCTTCGGAGTGCAAGCCGGCGCGACGCTCGGCGACGGCGACATCGACGGCGATGGCGACGTAGACCTGAGCGATTTGGCGGCGCTGCTCGCGAATTTCGGCGTGAACTGCCCAGGGTAGGGGGTGTCATTTGCGGTTCCTAGCGGCCAACTGCCCAACGCAGGTTGCCTTGCAAGTTTGCAACGTAAACAGATTGCGAAGTTGAAAGGCGATGGTCAGGATTACGCGCGGTGTCGAGGGTTGACTCGCGGTCGCGATTCAGGCAAGTTAGGGCCAAGTGACATTCGAATGTGTGCGAAGTTGCGAGGGTGCGAATGCTAACGCGGGTACTCTACATTTCAGCGGCGGTAGTGGTGCCGGTGGCTGTCGCGCAGACGACCAATCTGGTCGCGAACACCACGGTTCCAACGACCGGCGCGGACATCGCCCAGTTCGACCGGACGACGCACTACACGTTCGACCTTCGTGGCCGAACGTTTGGTGCCGGTTGGGTTGGCAACAGCATCGCGGTCTACATCAGCGGCACGGGTTCGATCTGGAATGCCAGCGACGAGCGTGCGGCATACCTACCGCTAGAGCCGAGCGACCCGAATGGCCCGCAGTGCCTGCTTCACAACCTCCATCCGCCTGGGCTGGACGACAGCGACGAGAATCGACTGAACACGCGGCTGTATGACACCTTTCTGAACTCCGCCGGCCCAAACTTCGTCGTGGACCCGTTGATCTTCGATCGGCGGGCAGATGTCAGTCCCTCACCCAAAGGCGAGTGCCCGGCACCCGCGATCCTCGCGGATCAATTCGGAATCGGATCTACGGTTCATACGAACGGATTTGATTTTGCCGAGTGGAATGACGGATTCGCTTTTAACCCGATCACAGCGCACCCCGTCGCGCGCGTGACATTCGTGGTTCCGCCCTGGGGCGGCTTGTCGCGAACACAGTCGGCAACGCACTCCATCCTGTTTGCGACCTTTGTGGGGCGCATCTATTCGACTACCAATCCATCTCCGGGCACTCCGTATGTTCATACCGTATGGCAAAGTCCGCCGCCGGGCGTTGGGGCACCGGGCGATTGCAATGGAAACGGTTTGCCGGATGCGGACGAATCCGACCTTGCGCCGCGTATCATTGGACAACCCGCTTCGCTGTCCGTCTGCAATGGCGAGAGTGCCGTGTTTGAGGTCGAGATCGCTCCGACAGTAGCAGCGCAGTACCAGTGGCGTCGTGGCGGGCAAAACCTGACGGACGGCGAATTGGACGAAAACTCGATCATCGGTGCGCGCGGTCCGAGGTTAGTCGTCTCGCGTCCTCGAATCAGTGTCCAGGGCGACTACTCGGTCGTTGTCACGACACCTTGCGGTACGGTGACAAGCGACGCCGCGACGCTCACCGTCCGCGATAACACCCTGACGTTCGTCGAGCCGCCCGAGGGCGTGGATGCCTGCGAAGGCGACACAGTCGTTTTGTCGGCGGTGATCGGCGGCAGCGCGACGCCGATCGGCTATCAGTGGTACTTCAATTCGGCCGAGATTTCGGGGGCGAACGAGTCGACACTTACGCTTCCATCGGTCTCACCCGGCGATGCCGGGCTGTACCGTCTGCGTGTCTGGGCCGACTGCGTCGGAAACACGAGCAACGATGTGCGAGTGAACGTCGCGCAGCCGCCGCTGATCGCGCGACAGCCGTCCGACGTCGCGGCGTGCGCGGGTATGAGCGTCGCACTGAGCGGGCTGGGCGAGGGAACGGCGCTCATCTATCGGTGGCGACGTAACGGCGAGCCAATCAGCGGAGCGATTAGCAATGTGCTCACGATCTCGTCGGCGCGTCCATCTGACGCTGGTGTATACGAGTTGGTTGTCAGGAGTGCCGATGGGTGCGTGACGGTCTCCCAGCCGGCGCAGGTGTCGGTAACGCCGATCGTCGGTGATCTCAACTATGACGCAACGGTCGACATTGCTGATCTAGCGATGCTGCTCACACATTATGGCGCGGATGCGACCGCGAACTGGGAGGTCGGTGATCTGAGCGGCGACCAGCGCGTGGACCTGCTGGATTTGGCACTCTTGCTTACGCATTTCGGCGAATCTTGCTAGGTCACGAGCCATCGTGAGTGCGGGCCGAGCTGAACTTGACCCACCTGCGTTGGTCGTTCGACACCGTCTGTGTGCGGCGCTTGGTGAGGCGGGACGAGTCGCCGGATGGAGTGACGCGACGTGAGTCACGCGGCGTCGGAAACGGATGCGCGAACACTCCGGAGCCCGAATCGCAGCCGGGGGGCGGCTGCTCCACAGTGCGGGGAGTTGTGGCCGGCGCCTACCCGACGCCTTGCTTGCCGATGTCGGGTACCGCATGTACCTCATGGCCCGCGCGATGTGGTTGCCGGTTGGGTTCATTACGCAGTACGCCGGCGGGTTTTGGCGTGAGTTGCCCGGGGTAATTGCCACAGTGCGACGCCGCAGGGTCGCTCGGCCGCGCGCATCCGGCAATTGATCCATACGCACAGCCCACCGCTCGACCGATGCTGCAACTTTTCGGCCACAAGTCGCGGAATTCCCCGCGGATTGTGGCCGCTCTTGTTGATCATTCCGCATTCTCGTCGCCGCACCGCTGCGCGCGGCGCGATGGCACCGCGCGTGCTTCTCACTTCCGATGAACAGCGCCGGCGGCGCTGCCCACCTAGCCGCGTGACCTCGCGACCGAGTCGGTTGGCGAGGGCGCGCCCGCGCGCGCTTGCACGCGACATCCCTCCTGGCAGCGCCGCCCGGCTGTGCGAGGAGAATCCCATGAACACACGACTTCTCGGCTTTCTACTCTTCGCGACCCTCATCGTCGCCGAGGTCGCGGCCCAATGTCCGGTCATCACCTTCGACGACCTGCCCGCCGGCACGCGGCTTTCTACGCAATACGCCGGCGTGACGTTCAGCGGTCGGTCGGGCGCGGCGCTCGGCCCGCTGCCTGTGATCTACAACCCCGTCGGCGCGACCAGTTCCGAGCCGCAATGCCTGAGCGCGTGGGGCGACGGCACGGGCGAGTTCAGCGAGGACTTTTTGCGGCTCGACTTCGCCCGCGATCAGACGGCGGTGACGTTCACGCTGGGTGTTCGTGTCGGGTGTTTTCCGTCCGACACGGTCACCGTTCGCGTTTATGACACCGCCGCCGTGCTACGTCGCACGATCAACGTGCCGGTAAACGGCGACGCACCGCCCGAGACGGTAAACGTCATTGTCCACGCCGCACGCACCGACGCCGGTCCGTTTCGACGGATCGAGATCGAAGCCGGTCTCGCCGGCGGCTGCGCGGCGCGGTTTGAATTGATCGACGACCTGATCTTCAACATCGACGACACGCCGCCGATTGCCGAAATTACTTCGCCGACAGCGCTGTCGTGCTTCTGCCCCGGCGGAACGATCTTCGGCTCGGCATATGACCCCGACGGCCCGATCACCGGCTGGCGGCTCGAACGGCAGGCACCGGGGGCACCGAGCTGGACGCTGATCTCGACGAGCACGACCGAGATCATGAGCGGGGCGCTTTCGGCGTGGTTCCCGGCTGCGTCCGCGGCTGATGGCTACTACATCCTGCGCCTGACGGTCACGAACATCTGTGGCGAGACGGCCGTCGCAACGACCGTCGTGTGGCTCGATCGGGCGTTCAACTCGCTCGCGCTGCGCAGCCCGACCGCAGGCATGATCGTCGGCGGAAACGTCTGCGCCGACGGCACGATCTGGGACCATTGCAGCGGTTCGCTGGCGGTTGAGTATCGTCCGCTCGCCGGTGCGTTCGCGCCGTTTACGACGGTCGCCGCGCCGTGGGTGATCACTGACACGCTTGGTACGTGGAACACGCGGGCCGGTATCGCCGATGGCAACTATGAGATTCGCATCACGGGTACCGATGCCTGCGACAACAGCGACGATGCGACGGTCGCGGTGGTGGTTGACAACACGCCGCCGATCGCGGTGATTACGACGCCGCTGCCGTGCTCGCCGGTGGATGGCCGCGTGGCGATTCGCGGAACGGTGAACGACGCGAATCTCGGCTCGTGGACGCTCCAATACACGGGCGGTGGGGCGAGCACATGGCAGACGATTTCGTCCGGCACGCGGCCGGTGATCAATGGTCTGCTCGGGGTGCTCGATTTCACCGATCTGGCCTCATGCTGCTACACACTGCGGCTGGTCGCGACCGACACGGCGATTCTCGATTGCAACAACGCGCTGCACAACCAGCGTGAATATCTGGTGTCGATTGATGCTGATGACTGTGCCGAAGACATCGACGGGGACGGCGACATCGACCTGACCGACCTGGCGTATCTGTTGACAGTGTTTGGGAGCGCGTGCCCGTAGTGGGCGGGTCGTGGAACGCTGCGGGATTCCGCCTTGTGGATCCGCCGCCCTCGGCTGCGCTTCGGGGAGCAACAGACCAAGGTAACAGCGTTCGCCGCCCGGCAACCGGGTGGGGGACTGCCCCAAAGCGCAAGCAGAGACGACCGCTCCACAAGGCGGCGATTGATCGGCCATGTCCGCCCTAGGCGTGGGCGTACGTTATGCGATGGCGGGTTTCGCTGCGTTCCGCATCACCGCCGCGACGGCGCGGATGTGCCGTGCGTCGGTTCCGCAGCAGCCGCCGATCACCCGAGCACCCTCGGCTAGCCACGACTCCGCGAGCGCGCCGTACGCTTCCGGCGTCGCGGCTTCGGCGAACGTCCAGCCCGGCGTCGGCTTGCTGTTGCCGATGTGTGCGTACACGACGGCCGGCAGTTTTGTCGCTGAGACGAGCGGACCGAGTTGGTCGCTCACGCCGCGCGGCGGAATGCAGTTCAGTCCGACCGCCAGCGGCTCAAATTCAGCGACCGCCAGCACCGCCGCCGCGAGCGAATCGCCCGAGAGCAGTTGCCCGTCCTCTCGTGTCAGAAAGCTGCACACAAACGGCAACCCCGCCGTCGCCGCTGCCGCTGCCGCAATGCGCGCTTCGCGCAGCGTGCTGAATGTCTCGATCCACGCGATCTCGGCACCGGCGGCGACCAGCCAATCGATCATGCGCGCGTGCTCGTCGCGTAGCGTAGCGTCGTCCGGCGTCGGCTCGGGCTTGTAGCAATCGCGCACCGGGGCGACGCTAGCGGCGATGACGACGCGGTGATTCGCATGCTCCGCAGCCTCGCGAGCCAGCCGCACCGCCAGGCGATTGAGCTCGCCGCCGCGTGTTTCGATCCCGACTCGCCGCAAGGCATCCACGGTCGTCCGAAACGTGTTCGCAACCAAAATCTCCGCGCCCGCATCGACGTATTCGCGGTGCACCGCGCGCACCGTGTCCGGGCAGTCGAGAAGCGCTTGCGACGCCCACAGCGGCGTACTCGAATTCACGCCGCGATGTTCCAGTGCGGTACCCGTTGCACCGTCGAGTACGCGCGGCGAATTCGCCAGCCACTTTCGCAGTTCACGAGACGCTTCGTTCATCGCAACTTGCTCCACACTGCATTCGCCGCGATCATTGTCGGCATGTCCGACTTTCCACAACGCCCGCGTTTCTCACGATCGTTCGAGCGAACCGACCGACCGTCCGACCGCCCGGCTGATCGTCCCGATCGCCCGCCGCCGCGACCGTTGGAGCGCGTGCCCGAGGGCACGCCGTCGCCGTGGGTGCAGTTGCGGTCGCTCACCTCGCACCCGTTCATCTTTCAACGGATGATGGCCAACATCGATCCGCAGGCCCATCCCGGCGACATCGTCGCCGTCTATGACCGCGGTGCGCAACTCTTCGGACGCGGGATTTTCAATCCGCGCTCGCAGATCGCTCTACGTATGTTATCGCTCGGGCCCGATCCAATCGATGAGGCATTCTTCAAAAAACGACTCCTGCAAGCGGTAACCTTGCGCGAGCAGTTGCGATTGAGCGAAATCACCGACACTTACCGGCTCGTTCATAGCGAGGGCGACGGGCTGAGCGGCCTCATCGTCGAACGCTACGCCGACTGGCTCGTTTTCGAAATATTCTCCCTCGGCTTTTATCATCGGCTCGGCCTGGTTCAGCGAATATTGACTGAAATTGCCGGCAAACCCGCGAGCCTTGATCGCCCGAACCGCCCGCCGCCGCAGTGGCAGACGTTTGCCCGCGCCGATTCGCACATTCAGTCGATCGAGGGATTCCGCCTCGAACCGCCCGAGGGGCAGCGACCGCCGTCGGTCGTCATTCGCGAGCACGGATTGCGCTACCGCGTCGATATTGCTAGCGGGCACAAGACCGGATTTTTTTGCGATCAACGCGAGAACCGCAAACGGCTGGCGACGTTTTGCAAGGACGCGCAGGTGCTCGATTTGTGCTGCTACAGCGGCGGGTTCTCGCTCTGTGCCAAGCAGCTTGGCGGCGCGCGAGAGGTGACCGCCGTCGATCTCGACGAGGCTGCGATCGCGATCGCCAAGGACAATGCGAATCTGAATCAGGCCAAGCTGGACTTTGCGCACGCTGACGCGTTCATCTATCTGCGGCAAATGATCGCCAACGGGCGACAGTTTGACGTGGTCGTGCTCGATCCGCCGAAATTTGCGCCGACGCGCGATGATCTGGAGACGGCTGAGGCAAAGTATCACGATCTGAACAATCTCGCGGCCCAGGTCATTCGCCCCGGCGGCCTGCTGCTCACGTGCAGTTGCAGCGGCCTCGTCTCACGCGACATGTTCATCGAGACGATTCATCGCGGCATTCGCCGGGGGGGCAAACGCGCCCAACTCCTCGAAATCACGGGTGCGGGGCCGGACCATCCGGTCATGCTGAATTGCCCGGAGTCGTTCTATCTGAAGGCGGCGTGGATTCGCGTGCTCTGACCGCGCCGTTCGCGCGACCGCTGGTCGAAAGCGACCGGCGCAACGCGATTTGGAAATCACATTGTTCGGAGGATCGCCGCAAGCTGCGTGATCGCCTCCTCCGGTAGATTGATCGGCGGCATGAGCCGGGCGACGTGCGAGTCTGCGCTGGTGCCGACGATGAAGCCAGCGCTGAGGAGTTTCGTTTGCACTTCCTTAGCTGGGCGATCGCAGCGTAGGCCGATCAGGCAGCCGCGGCCGTGAATTTGCTTCACCGGACCGATCACGAGTTCGCGATGAACGCGCTCGCCGATCGCCGCCGCCCGCTCGCACAGCCGCTCGCCCTCGATGACGTCGAGCGTGGCCAGCATCGCGGCGCACGCGATCGGGCTGCCGCCGAATGTGGAGCCGAGATCGCCGCTCTTGATCTTGCTCGCCACGCGGGCGTTCATCAGCGTCGCGCCGCATGGCACGCCATTGGCGATGCCCTTGGCCGATGTGCTGATGTCCGGGCATACGCCGTCCCAACCCGCGACGAATGGGCGACCGAGGCGACCCATACCCGTTTGGATTTCGTCGTAGATCAGGTATGCGCCGACTTCGTCGCAGCGTTTTCGCAATGCGGCGAGAAACGCGCTCGATACTTCGGCGCAGCCGGCGATGCTCTCGATCGGCTCGACGATGATTGCGGCGATCGACTCGTCCAGTTTGTGCAAATCGTCGAAGGCGTTGACGCCGAGGCGAATTGACGGGACGAGCAGACCGGCGACGGGAATCCGCAACTTCTCTTCGGTCGTCGCCGAGAGCGCGAGCAAGGTGCGGCCGTGCCAGCCGCCTTCGAGCACGGCGAGGCGTTTGCGCCCCGTTTGCTGGATTGCGATTTTGAGTGCGTTCTCGTTGGCCTCGGCCCCGCTGTTGCACAGGAAGACGTGTTCAAGACCGCCGCCGGCGAATTTCACCAGCCGCTCGGCGGCCCGCGTGCGTACATCGAGCGCAACGACGTTTGAATAGAACGCCAGCTCCCTTGCCTGGCGACTGATTGCATCGGCGACCGCCGGATGCGAATGGCCGATCACCGCGACGGCATGGCCGCCGTAGAGATCCCAATACTTACGCCCGTCGCGCGTGACGAGCTTGGAGCCGTGACCGGATACGACGTCAATCGGGAGCTGGGCGTAAGTATCAATCAGCGCGGCCAATGTCCACTCTCCATCGAAACCACCCTCGACAAGCACGCAAATGCCGAAGGTCTAGACCGACGGCCGAAAGCGCGGCGTGCCGTTCTCGGCCTTCCGCATTCTTCATTCTGCATTCTGCATTCCTTGCTACACCGGTCGAAGCGACGGTGTCCATAGCCCCGTTTGTTCCGGCAGGTTGCACATCAGGTTCATGTTCTGAATCGCCGTGCCCGCCATGCCTTTGACCAGATTGTCGATCGTCGCCATCGCGATCACCTGTCGCCCGCGGGCGACGACGGCGATGTCGCAGAAATTCGAGCCGACCACGTCCTGCAAGGTCGGCGAGTCTTTCACGATTCTCACGAACGGCGAGTCTTTGTAGAAATCCGCGTATTTCTGTCGCACGGTCGCCGTGTCCGTTTCCTGCGGCAGCGTCAGGTGTACGCTGACAAAAATTCCACGGCTGACGTCCATGCTTTGGGCGACGAAACTGAGCGTCACGCACCCGCCGTCGGCATCGCCCCACGCCTGCAAAATCTCCCCCTCGTGCTGATGGCTGAGCGGCTTGTACGCTCGAAAGTCGGCGTGCCGCGTCGGGTGGTGCGTCGTCTCTTTGAGCTGCTTGCCTGAGCCGGATGAGCCGGTCTTGGCGTCGACCGCGACCACGCCCGCGAAGCCGTCGCTGACGAGCGGGGCGGCGGCGAGAATCGACGCGCTCGCCAGGCAGCCGGGATTGGCGATGTGGCGCGCCGCGAGGATCGCGCTGCGGTTCACCTCGGGCAAGCCATAAACAAACTGCGTGCGAAAATCGGGCAGCAGCGGCGAATCGGGATAATGCCGCGCGTGCGACGCGTGCGATTGCAGCCGCAGATCGCCGGAGAGGTCGATCATGTGCAGCGTGCTGGGCTTGGCACTCGTCGGCATCTCGGAGAGCACGCGTTGCAAGCCGACGCCGCTCGCCGCGTGCGGCAATGCGGAGAAGATGATCGCACGCTCGGCATCGAGCAACCGTGGCCAGTCGATGTTGGCGGTCATCTTGATTTCGAAGAATCCGCGCAGATGCGGATGAGCACTGGTCACCGGTTCGCCGGCTTGCGAAGTTGTGGTTACAGACGCGACGACGGCGCGCGGGTGCTGGCTCAGCAGGCGCAGCAGCTCGCCCGCGCCATACCCGGTGCCGCCAAGGATCGCGATGTGGATGCGTTCGTTCATGCGTACGTTTCACAGGGATCGGGTGTCATGCCGACGGCCGTTCGCGTCGGCACGCGCATAAGAAGCCCGTAGGGTGGGCACCGCCCACCATTCGCGCGCGTTGTTCGAACAGCGACAAAGTGGTGGGCAATGCCCACCGTACAACTCGCCGCTTTACAACTGCCCCAACTTCTCCCGCAACCACGCGACCACATGATCGCGCCCCACGCGAATCTGTTCGAGTGTATCGCGATCGCGGATCGTGACCATGCCCGCGTTTTCGCCCTCGCTCTTGATCGTGTCGCCATCGATCGTCACGCACCACGGCGTCCCGGCCTCGTCCTGCCGAGCATATCGCCGACCGATCGAGCCGCCGTCGTCGAACTGCACGTTCAGATGCTTGCGGGCCTCGCGATAGAGCTTGTCGGCGACTTCGGGCATGCCCTCTTTGTTGACCAGCGGCAAAAACGCGGCCTTGATCGGCGCAAGCTTCGGATGAAACTTCATGTACACCCGCGTCTGCATCGCACCCTTGGCGTCGGCCTTGCTGTCCTCGGTATACGCCTCGCACAAAAACGCCAGCGTGCCGCGATCGGCACCCGCCGACGGCTCGATCACGGTCGGCGTGAACTTGTAGGGCGGCCCGCTCTTGGCCGCAGTCGCGGCGTTTTTGTCGCCGGCGTATTTCGAAGCATCGCGCTGCCACGCCTCGTCATCGAAATATGACAAGTCCTTGCCGCTGTGCTGCGTGTGCTGTGTCAGGTCGAACTGCCCGCGATGGGCGCAGCCCTCCAGCTCCTGATGCTCGTCACTGAACGGGAACATGTACTCGATATCGGCACACGCCTTGGAGTAGTGCGCCAGCTCTTCCTTGGTCTGGTCGCGCAGCCGCAGCTTCTCGCTTTTCAGCCCGAGATTCACGTACCAGTTGTAGCGGTGATTCCGCCAGAACTGATACCAGTCCATCGACTCTTCCTCGCGACAGAAGAACTCGATCTCCATCTGCTCGAATTCGCGCGAGCGGAAAATGAAATTGCGCGGGTTGATTTCGTTGCGAAACGCCTTGCCGACCTGCGCGATGCCGAATGGCAGCTTGACGCGCGAAGTGTCCATGACGTTCTTGAAGTTGACAAAGATTCCCTGAGCCGTTTCCGGACGAAGGTACACTTTCGATGACCCGTCTTGCAGCGCCCCGGCGTGCGTTTCAAACATCAAACTGAACGCCCGCGCCTCGGTCAATGCGCATTTCTCGAACTGACCGGCGGTCTTGCTCGGCTTCAGCGGGCATTGCGTAGTCGCGAGTTGGTCCTCGCGAAAACGCCCCTTGCACCCCTCGGTTTTGCAGTCAACCATCGGGTCCGCGAAACCCTTGGCGTGGCCGCTGGCGACCCAGACTTCGGCGTTCATGATGATCGAGCAATCCACGCCCAGCATCTCAATCGGCTTCCCATCCGGCCCGTCCGGCGGACAGGTCACATGGTCATGCCACCACAAGTTCTTGATGTTCCGCTTCAGCTCGACGCCCAGCGGACCATAGTCCCAGAACCCGCCGATGCCGCCGTAAATTTCGCTGGACTGAAAAATAAACCCCCGGCGTTTGCAGAGGGCGACGAGTTTTTCCATGAACGAGGAATCTGCCACGTTGATCCATCCCGACTAAGTTACCGTCGCGAGCAGGCTCGGAGCGCGAGCCGCCGCGAAAAACCAATCGCGGAATGTAATCTGAAATCAACGGCTTGTGGGCGAGGCGGGGGAGAATGTTGCGATCCGCGCCCGGCGCCGGCTCGTGCAGCGATCCGAACGCGATCCGAACGCGAAGCGCAAGCGAGTGCCCCGCGCGCAAGCAAGTGCCCCGAGCGCAAGCGATCCGAACGCGAAGCGCAAGCGAGTGACTCGAGCGCAGCGATCCGAACGCGGCGCGTGGCATGCTTTCGCGGCACTCCGCGTAAGCATGTCTTGACCGCTCGCGAATGGAGCATGACGCATGACTCGCGATTCACTCACCTTCTTGTTGCCGACATCGCACGCTTCGTACGATTGCCACATGCGTCTCCCCGACGGAACCGTTCGCAAGACACGCGACACCGTCTCTGCGCGCCGTGGCGTTTTCTTCTCACGGTCAGAATCCCGCAGCGCGTGTGAATCGCCTTCCAAATTCCGCTCACCGCCGCGAATTTCCTGCTGCGGTTCCCATCTGTAGAACAATCGAACCGCCGCGCTGCCTATGCTGAGTGCATGAACACCGCCGCCGATTCATTCGCCGCGCACCGCCCCGTCGGCGGAGGGCCGCCGACCTCCACTTCGTGCCTACGTGCCTATGTGCCTCGGTGTCTTCCTCGGACTTCTGTTCCGCGACGAAAAATCCGTCACCGGGACGAAATACCGTGCGCCTCGCTCGAAACGGGGAATCTTCGGCCTGCCCGGATAGGCTTCTAAAAGAACGGGGCAGGACGCCCCGTCGATGGAATGTTGAACGGCCTTCGAATGCCGTCCGGGGCGGGGTTGCGGCCCGCCCACGCGATCGCTCTACTGCTCGCCGCTCGATTCCCCTGCCGGCCCGCTCGCCCGTTCTGAGCCGCTTAGCAACGCCGCCACGGCCCGCCGGTTCGCCGCCATGTCCGCCCAAACCGACATCACGCGCCGGAACTCTGCGTCCGGGAGCACGGCGAACGCCGCGTTCTGCAAACTGGCCAGTGAATCGTGCAGCTCGTCCGCCAACGCCACCGAACACCCCAGCTTGCTCGTCACCTGGGACGCGAGCGCCTGTAGCGTGTTCACCACGCCGACAAGCTCCGCGTTCTGCTGTTCAAAAACCAAACACGCGGCCCTGTGGGCACGGACCGAGCGCGTCAGCGTATTGATCGTCTCGGCCAGCGTGCCGACCGACTCAAGCGCCGCGTCGCTGAAAAGTGCCTCGCCCATCACTCCACTCCGTTTCTGTGCAGCCCGCCGCCCGGAGAATGCACCGGCGAGTCGAAGTTGGGATTGCGCAGCGCGTTGCCGCCGCCGAAGTGCGCGGTCGCGAAACGGTTGTTCGTGATGTTGATCGTCGTCACGCCGGCTGCCGGAGCCGTACTGCCCGGCACGCCCGGAGTGCCCGGCATGAACTTCTCGGCCAGTCGCGCGGCTTGGAGTGTCGCAAGGTCATCCTCGGGAAACTGTGTGCCGGCCAACTCCGCAATATTGACTTCGGCCCCGATCATGCGCGTCGCCCATGCAGTGAGCGGGGACAGCACCTTGTTGATGTGGCCGTGCAGGGGCGACTTGTCACCGGCTGCGTCGAACCGTGCCTCCATATCGGCCATCTTTGAAGGGTCGCTCAGCAGCTCACGGGCGCGGCCGAGTTGCTCCGCTGTAAACCCGCCGCGCTTCTCTACCTCGGCAACCGCCTCGTCGATATCCACTTGACGTTCTGTCTGATAGACGCTCTCTCGCTCGGGCGCGTCGCGTCGCGCCTTTGGCCCAACATCGCGAATGAATTGGTCGAATGCACGCGCGGCCTCGGGCTTGCCCCCGACTCGCTGAATGCGCTTGATCGTCGCGCGATCCTCGTTCGGTTTCCCGCTGAATTGGAGCGGTTCACCGGATGCGACCATACCCTGCAAGAACTCCTGCTCGTTGAAGTCCGGCCCCGAGAGCAGACGCGCGAGCGTCGCCGACTGTGCAAAGTCGGCCGGCACGCCACGCTCGCCGAGACGGGCGCGATCCTCCATGATCGCGCCGCCGCCGCCGGCAACGCCCGCCTTCAGCGCCGCGCGAGACGCGGCGTCCTGATCGTTCACGCCTTTGTCGCGCAGCTTGGCCATCGCGTTTGAAAGCTCGGCAATCTCGCGGTTCGCCGCCTTGGCTTCCTCGACCATCGAACGAATGGCGTTCGCGATCGCCGCGACGCCTGCCGCCGCGCCGGCGACAGCCAGCAAACCGGCGCTCATCTTCGGCACGCCCTCAATCACGTCGAAGAGCAGGTCGGCGGATTGCGCCAGCGCCGGATTCACCGCCCCGAGCAGCGTCTTGCTCAGCTTCTCGGCCTTGCGATCGAAGTCGATTGCGCCGTCGCGGGCCGCCCCCGCTCCACGCGACGCGCCCGCGAAGCCGCCCTGCAACTTCGCCAGCTCGCCTTCAAGGTCTGCCGTCCCCTGGCCGGTTTCGCCCGCCGTGCGTATCTGCTGGGTGAGTTCCAGCATCCGCCGAGCCTTGGTCTCCACGTCGGCCAGGTCCACTTTGTATTGCAGGACTTCAACGGCGTCAGCCACGTCATTTCCCCGCGTTCTTGTCCACCAAACCGCTACTCGGCGCGTGTCGCGGCTTGGCCTCAACATCGGAAGGGTCGAGCTTGCGCCTCAGTAGTTCGACATTCTTGGCCATCGTTCGCGCTCCTCAGTCACGCCGAAAAACCAAAGCGCGGGCGCTGTCACCGCCCGCGAACTCGCTCACCGATCTTCGGACTCGGCCGCGCCGACCGGCTCGGCATCGCCATCGATGGCGCTGTCATCGGCGTCATCGTCGCCATCATCCGCCACGCCGCTTTCATCGCCGGCGTCATCGTCATCCACGTCATCCGCGTCCGCCGAGTCATCGGTGTCGGCATCGTCTGTCGGTTGCAGCAGCGCATCGATCGCGGTCGGATCGCCGCCCACCGCCGCCAGGAACGCTTCACCTTCAGCCGCGGCGGCTTCGATCGCTGCTCGCTGGGATTCGCGGACTGCCTCCTCGGCCGCCGCGCGCTTCGATGCTTCGGCCGCCTCGCGCTCCTGCGCTTCCGCTTCAAGCCGTTCACGCTCGGCCCGCTCGGCCTGCGCGTCACGCTCCGCACGTGCCCGCTCGCGTTCCTCGGCCCGCTGGCGCTGTCTTGTCTGGCGATTCGTTTCGCGCAGCGTCCGCGCCGACTGTGCGACTTCCGCCGCAATGCCGCGCTCGAATTCGTCGCTCAGCATCCCGAGCGATCGCAACCCCGCCTCGATCACGTCGGCCATCATCCCGCTCTTATGCACCGTCCGGCTGCTGCCGCTCCGCACAAGCCGCTCGCTGGCCTTGCGGAGTTCTTGGATCAAGGGACGCGGCAGGTACCGCATCGCGTCCGTATCCACGAAACAGATATCGACCAGCCCCTTCTCGATCAGCACGCTCGTCGCCACTCGCTTTACCATCATCGCTCTCCTCATTGGTTTTCCCGTTTGGTTCAAGCCGCTACGTTCACGCCCGCGCCGCTTTGGCCCGAAGCGCCGCCGCGAAGTCGGGCACGTACTTGCGGCCCGCCGTCGCCGTCGCCGGCTCGCGACTCAGCACGCTCGCGCTGCCGTTGCCGCTTCGGTCGCGCTGCATCGCAGCCAAGTCGGGCACGTACTTTCGACCGCCCGAATCCGATCCGCCGAGCCGCCGCTCCTGACTCGCGACCGTCGCCTCCACCTTGTCCATCGCCGCCTGCGTAAACAGTTGCGGCAACTGAGCGACGATGTCCTGTTCGGACGCGCCGTCCTTCGCGAGCTGCGCGGCCTTGCCGACCGCCACGAAGAAATCCGGTGATGCGACGATCGCCTTCACAATCTCTCGCCATGACGGCGTCATTTCGCCGGCTGTCTCGCCCAGCTTGAGCATCGAATCGGTGTCCTTCGGCATCGCATCGAAGCCGCGCCGCAGCGCCGTCATCGCCACGATATGAGATACTCCAATCGCCATAACCTGCCTCCCGCTTCTGGCGCACCCGCGCCGCTCGATTGCCTACGTAAATGCGCGCCCGCCGCTAAGCCGCTGCGAGAGTCGCTCCCATCGAAACCCGCCGGCAAAGCAACGCGACTTCAATCGTGCCGCTGCCGGTCCCGTCCGCCGCCGTCGCCTTCGCGATCACCTTGCGGCCCGATTCGAGTACCGTCTTGTGCTTCGTCACCGAAGCGCCCGCCAGATCAACGGTTTTGTTGCCGTTTAATCCGCTCGCGGCTGTCGAGAAGAAAGTCGCCGCGCCTTTCGCGTTGTCGGTCGTCAGCGTGAAATTGGTCATCCCGGCCAGCCCGGTCGCATCGCTCCGGATCACCACGTCTTCGACCGCGATCTCGTCGGACGCCAGCCCGGTCACGTCCACGCCCGCTTGCGTAATCGCGCTCGATACCAGCGTCTTGCGCAACCAGAACGCTTTGCCGCGCGATAGCCCCTGCTGCACCGCTTCCAACCGGTCAAGCATGGTGCCGTCCACGTTTGCCGTCACGTTGGTTGTGACGTCGCCGATGTTCTCCAACTGGAGATATGATTCTGCCGACCCCGGAAAAAACATCATGCGATTGCGCCTCCTGTTGCCCATTTCGCTTGGATACGACCCGCCCCACTCGGCGGCTACGGCTGTCCCTGCTCGCGCGACTGCCACGCCGCCTTGCGTTCTCTGTATCTCTGGTTGACGACTTCCTGATCGGCGGGACTACCCCAGAAGCCCTGCGCGATCAGAAACTCTTCAACAGCAGCCGCGAGAGGTTCATTGACAGTGACCTTCCCGGTCGCCGCCAACCGTTCAGCCGCTTCGCGCAGCTCGCGCGGCAGCGTGACCGTCACCTGGTCAAGCGGCCCCTGATAGAACTGGTCTTTCGGGCACTGCCACAATCTCGGGAATAGATTCATCGCATCCTTGCCTTTCGCCGCCGAGCGATCCTTCGCCCGGCTTGCCCACACTCGCGCGGCGACACACGCCGCCGCGCCAACTCACGCCGCGTCGACTTCCGCCGCCGGCAACGACTCCGCCCAGCGCCGCGCGTAACGACCCGCGACTTTCTGAAGCTCCACTTCGATCGCCTTGCGATCCGCCGCCCGGATCAGGATTTCACGCGACATGGTGATGTTGCCGATTTCGCCGCCCTCGCGCATCGGCTCGGCAATCTGCACCTCGATACGCATCTGCTCGTTGTCGTCGCCGTCGTCATCATCCGCGTCGGACGCATCGACCGACTCGCCGCCCGCGATGCTTGCCACGACAGCGTCCGCGACTTCCTGCCGCGTCATCCGGTTCGCCCCCTGAAACACCGGAGCGAATGCCGCGCGTGCGATCTCCGCTGCGTCGGGTCGATCGAGCACGTGCGACAGGAGAAGCTGGATCACGTGCGGAGGCGTGCAACCCGTCCCCCTCGGTTCCGTCGCTGCAAACTTGAACAGCATGGCCCACGTCTCGGGCGCAAGTTCCAGCCAGGCACCGTAGGGCACGCCGTCGCAATTGCGGCTTTGCTGCTCTTCGATCATCGCGAAGAGCGCATCATCGGTCTCGGTCAGTGCCGATTCGATCCGCGCGCACGCCGCCTCGGCCGCAAGCAATTCGGGCGCGACGACAAGTTCGCGCCAGTTACTGAAACTCTTGCGGACGTTGACCACTTGCCCGCGCACGCTGGCCGCGTCCGCGATCGACCCGACGACTTTGGTGCGGATCGTGAGCAGCGCGGCTTGAAGCGTCTCGATTTGTTCCATCGCCGCCAGCTCCGCATCGCTCACCGCCGCCGCCGTGTAATACGGCCGCGTTCGCGCCTTGGCCTCGGCGAGCAAGGCCGCATGATCCGCCCCGCGCTGCCGCAAGGCCTCGTCGCTCATGTCCACTTCGGGATTGATTTTCGAAGTCGATTCCGTCATGATGAACCCTTCAGAGTTTGCCAGTCCGTCGTAGGTCTGATTCACCTGCGGCGGACGCCTTGTTTCCGGGGCGAGCCACGCGCTCGCCCGCTTCATTTCTTCGCGCCCGCCAATTCCGGCGGCTTCAGTTTCTTTTCCTTCGACGACGCATCGGTCAGCGTGAGAATCAGCAGATTGTCTTTCGTCGTCAGCTCGTAGCGACCGGCCACGCCCGCCGGGTCAACGCCGATCGTCCGCAACGCGGGCATAATGTTGAACTGCGCCCGCTCCGGTTTCTTGTGCCGCGGTACGCGCACCGCGAAAGACTCTTCGCCGTCCCCCGGCCTGCGAAATGCGATGCGCAGGTTTTCTTGATCGGCGAGCACCGCCACGCGATCGGTGATGCCGACTTCCGCCAGGTCGCTCGGCCGCATCGTCACCGTGCCGACGCGCTGCACGCTCACTTCGCCTTCGCCGAGTCCCGACATCGGGCGCAACTTGCCCGGCTTGACCAGTTCAAACGCCATTTGCGGCCCCTTCGATCGTCCCTCGAATCCGGTTCAAAGCGTCAAACCTCGGCGGCGACGCGGCGCGAACCGCGCCGCCGCCGGGTATCGGCCAACCGAACCGTCCGACGACCTCCATGTACGCCGGGAACCGCCCGACTCGGGCCGAGCATCCCTGCCCAGCGCCATCCCCCGGAAGGGGGGAATTTCGCGATTACAGCCCGCCGGTTGAATCCGGCCCTCGTCCACCCGAGCACGGCCCCCTCGTCCACCCGAGCAAGACCCCGTCGTCCACCCGAGCACGGCCCCCTCGTCCGCCCGAGCACGGCCCCGTCGTCCGCCGCGCGCCAACTTAAAGGCTCGGCGTGTGCGCGGGAGCGCAGCACCCGGGGGGCGCTCCCGCGCTGGGGGGAAGTTTCGTTGTCGATTCGTTTGCGTCGTGCGTGAGATTCGGCCCGCGTCGCTACTTCCTCGGGCGTCATGCCGAGATACATTTCGAGTTGCTCCCGCGCATTCCGCGAACGCGGGTCCTTTGCGTCTGCCGCTTGATCCCACCACGCGAGCTCTTGCCCGCGCAGTGCCATTTCCAGCGCGTCCAAGCGCTCCTCGATAGGAAACCGAATTGTCTGATTGACCGCGCCCATGCTCGTCGACTCCGTTCGACCGCCCGTCCGTTATCCCGCCTTCGCCCGCCGCTGCTCTGCGTAAACTGCCGCCGGCTGCGACCGCCGCGGCAGTTCCCTGCACCGACGCATCGCCGCCTCCACAAACTCCGCCGTGATGCTCACCGCCCCCCTCGCCCGCGCCATTTGCTCGGCGTGATACGCCACGCGCATCACGCTCCGCAGCGACTTACCTGCGTAGTTCGCGAGTTGCACCAGCATCTCGATCGCGTCGCGATGCAGCTTGATTTTGTTGCTGTCGAAGAGTGCCGCGATGTCCGCCGCCGTAAACAAAAACTCTTGGCCGCTGTCCGGCGGTGCCGTGCCGTCCCGCGACAGATACTCGCTCAGGTTCAGTTCGAACCCGACCCGTGAAGAGAGCTGTCCGTAGAGCGGATCGCGGTCTTTGTCGAACGGCTTGCGCAGGTCGCTTGTCCCCACGAACATGATGCTGCATTGCGCCCGATCGTGGAGGCTCATGCACATGCGGAGCGACCGCAGATTGAGCTCGTGTGCCTGATCGATGATCACCAGATTCACCGTCGCGACGCGCTCCGGCATGCGCAGCTTCTCGACGATCTCGGCCAGTTCCACCCGCCCGGCCTTCCGCTTCCGCGAAATCGAGTTGTAGAGCTCACGCAGGAAGCGCGACGGTGACGCGCAGTCCGGATCAACATAGCAATACGCCGCGTTGTGCCGCACGGCGATCTCCTGCGAGCAAAACGTCTTGCCCACGCCCGCCGGCCCTTCGACGAATGCCATGTCGGGCCGCGCCCTCAGCTTGTTCGACAGCTTCACCATCTCATCAGCGACGCGCGTGTTGACCATCTGCCGCCCGCGCTTGGCCTCACGTGCCCGACTCTCGCGGTCCAGCCAGTTATTCACGTCGCGCCACAACTGGTCGCGCGTCTCGTCGGCCATGCCCCCGCCGCCGCCCAGCAGATTGCTCAGGTGCGTTGCGTTGGAGCCGACCGCCTTGGCCACGTCCCCCTGCGTAAGCCCTGTTTTCTGCATGAACTCGACCAGCGCTTCGCGAATCTCGCGCCGCATATGGTCGTTGAGCGGCCCGCGTGTCGGCACCATCCGTGATACCTCTCGTAGCCGAGCATCCTGCTCAGCGTCTGCGAAGAAATCGTCGCGCTCATTGCTCACGTCGATCCCCTCAATATTCATCCGCCAGCATCTCAGCGACGGTCCTCATGACCGGCTGCGGCGCGGGCGCATCCATGTAATCGTCGATCAGCTTGGCGATCGGATCATCCGTGCCCGTCGCCTGCGATAACTGCCGCGCATCCCCCCGGGTTTTCTGCTGCTCGATCGACCGCGACGCTTCGACCAGGTCGGGCCGCGCGATCCGCACGGCGTCCGACCGGACGCGCCACGATCGCGCGACGCCCGGAATGCGCACCGGAGCGGGCGCATCGCCGCGTGCCGCCGCGTATTCGCGAGCGATTTCAACTGCCGTTTTGTCGCGCAGCCCGCGCGATCTCGCATCCTCGCGGACGCGCTTGCGATGCGCTGCGATCGTCCGTTGCGCGGTGCGCAGGTCTTCGTGCGTGACGCCTTTGCTCAAGTGGTCGAACGCGACGACCGGCTCGCCCGTTTCGCTGTCGATGATCGGATCGCCGTCCTTGTCGTGAACCAGCGTGACGCAGTCCGCTCGCTCCGCGTCGATGCGCAGATACACGCGCTGCCTGATCAGTCGATTCACCGGCGGATAATTGTTGCCAAACACAACGCCGCCGTGATGAATGCCGCTCTGCCGAACCATCTTCGGACCGATCACAATCGACGTGAGATTCTCGATCACCTTTGGATCAGCGATGCGATGCTCGACCTCGCCCATGCGCGCCTCGCGCGCCTCGACCGGCGATCTCCCGAGCATGCCGTCCCCGCTATGCGGAGTTCGGTTGTAAACCTCGGCAACCCACCGGTCCAAAGCGGCTTGCGCCTGCTCGATCGTGGGGAGCAACTCCGCGTTTTTGGTTCGCAGATCGTCGAGTCCCTCGGGCTTGTCGTGCGTTCCCGTGCCCGTGAATCCCGGCTGCAATTTCGCGAACTTGGCACCCAGCGTGCCCATGAAACGCTCGATCGCCCCGCGCCCGCGCGGCGCGCCCGGAATGCTGTTCACGATGCGAATGCTCAGCGACTGCGTCATCGTCGCGGTGCGCTCTTCCCAAGCCGATCCGCACGCTTTCAGGAATCCGCTGCCGTTGTCGTAGTAGAGCGTTTCGGGAATGCCGTAGGTCAGCAGCGCCCGCTTGATCATGCCGAGCGTTGCGTGCCACGTCTCGCCCCAGCATAGGACGGCCGCGACACACTCGCGCGTGCCCATGTCGATCATGGCGATCAGCGTCGGTCGCTCGGCCTTGATCCCGCGATTCGTCATGCGCTTGCACAGAAAGTTCGCGGTCGTGCCGTCGAAGCTCCAGATATCAAACGGCCTGATCTTGGAGTAGTCGCGCAGGATGTAGGGCACGCAGGTGTTTTCGAACGCCTTGGGACCTTGGCGCATCCGCACCGCCAGGTGCGGATCGATGTTCTTCGGGTTCTTCACCCAGCGCAGCAGCGTCCGTTTGCAGAATGGCGGCCGCTCGTGACGCTCCGCCGCGAATGCGCACATGGCCTCATAGAGTTCCGCCACGTTCAATCGCTTTTCGAGATAGGTCTTTTCGAGAAACGCGCGCATCTCGCCGTCGATCCCGACCGCCTTTCGCCCCGAGCGATACCGCCCGTCGATCGACTGATCCGGCGGGAGAGATACTAGCTTGCGCAATCGTCGCTGAGTTGTGGCAATTCCGAACTGATCCATTTGCGATCCGCAGCGTGCTCGCAGTAGTTCAATCATGCGCGTGCTGGTTGGATTAACGTGCGGATGCAGGTCGCATAGTTGCGCGTGGATCAGTCGTATGTTTGCCGCCGCGATATCCCGCGCCCGCCGCTTGTCACCACCGCGCTTCAAGCTCTCGCTCGGCAGAGCGATCACCTGCGTCGGGTTCAGGTAACTCGACAGCAGCTCACCGCCCGGCAGGATCGCATCGCCGCGCACTTCCCGGTTGCCGCGTGCGTCGGTGCGCTTCTGATCGTCGGGCAGTTTCTGATACCACTTGGCAAACTGTGACCGCTGAGACTGCTCGCCGCCATCGCGATACTGTTCCTCAAAGAACCGCATCACCCGCTTGCGAGCAAAGAACCCGTAAGCGATCCACGCCGCCGGCGGTTCGCCGCTGGCGATAACTGCATGTGCTGCGGTGGCGGAGAGCGCGCTCATGCCGTTTCCTCTGCGACGTGATAGCCCAACCAACTGCGCCGAAACTCATCGACAATGCGCGTAATCACCCCACGGCTCGGAACGCGCCCCCAGCGATTCTGTGACGCGGCCTGTACCAGACGAGCGTGGACAGAATGGGCCGACAGAGTCGGACGATCCGAAACAGCGTCAACGATAAAATTGAAGAGGGTGATAGAGAGTCGCGCCGGTGGCCGCCCCTTGCGATCACCGTTCGCCGCACACATTGAACCGCCAGCGGTCAAGCCGATCGGCATAGGCGCATCGCGAAAGACGACCGCGTCCATCCCTGTTCCACGTCGCGCAGCCGGCGACACGGACCCCAACCATGCGAGTACCGCATCTGCCTTCTCAGCCCGCGTCCGCCCCGCGAATGACGGTAGCAGCCGGCACACCGGGATAGCCACACGCCCCGCGATCTGAACCGCGTTGTTCTCGGTCGCGGCTGTCACATCGGCTCGTGTGAGTTCTGCGTCCGCAGAGGCCAGCATGTGCCGCAGTGCCTCGCGCCACCGTTGTAGCTCGCTTGCGTCGACGCGGCACCCCAGCCCCAGTGCGGTGCAGCTTCCCCAGCCGGTCAGCGCTATCCTCGCCTGCTCGTTGTTGCGGCACGCCGCTTGGATCGCGAGCACCACGACCGACGCGGCCAAGTCCGGTGCGGGTTGTAGCGACCCGACGATCGTCAGTACGTGATGTAGTGGGATGGGGCGCTCGCCAGCTTCGAATATTGAATACGTTGCACCAGACACCCCGAGGAGATCGGCAACCGCACCAGCTTTGAGCGTGCGCCGGCAGCGTATGGCGTGGACCTCCGCGCCAAGCTTCACGCGCGCCGCGAGCGGGTCCATCGCCGGGAGCGGGTCGAGTTGACGTCGAGCGATGCTCACGCCGCCGCCCCCGCCACTTCACGACCGCCGTCTGCTTCGACGTCACTCGGACCGCTTCGGAGTAATTCGGGAAGGGGAATCCCCAAGACCTTGGCCACGTTTCTTGCGGTGACAAGCGACACGGGCTTGCCGGCGCGAATCCGGCAGAGCGTATTCGCGGAAGTCTCGACGCGAGCGGCCAGCTCGCGGCTCAACAAGCCCTTTGCAATCCGCAAATCATCCATGAGCTTCGCGTTGATCAGTGGCATGGTCACGCCTCCCGTCTGATTGCAACCATACCAGATATTTGATTGATGTCAATCACAAATTTGTGTTTTCGGAATCGGGCTTTCGCTTGGTCACCGTGCCGTGCATAATCGTGGGATGCGGCGACGTGATACAGTTGGCTCAGGACGTCGTTCCGGACTCGGTGAGCGGCTACGGCAACTCCGTCAAGGTCGCGGTCTAAGCTTGCGCGATGTGGAATCGCTTGTTCGACGAGTTTCGGTTGACCGCGCCGGCCTGATCTCGCAGCCGTATCTCGCCCAGGTTGAGAGTGGAAAAGCGAACTCTCCATCTTTGCCAAAGTTGTTTAATTTGGCCGCTGTGTACGCGGTTCCGATCGAAGACCTCATCGGAAGTTTGGACCGCGAAAAAGCGTTAGATCGACAGGGCGAGCTGATTGCATCTCGCAACGAGAAGCTCCCTGAACCGTCGCCGCTCTTCTTCTTGCCGTCGCAAATGGACCCAGTTGATTCGTGGGTGGACGATCGGCTTGGAGAGACCGACCGCGGAAGTCTTGTGTCTTTCCGCGACGGGGACGCCGCACACGCGATGATCCGGGACACGCTGACGATGGTCGCGGTTGCGAGGTATGCCGCTCTCCCGGCCGCGATTCCGTTGCTGATTGAGTTTGGATCCGTCGCACTTGAGTGGAAGCTTGCCGGATCGCGCGGCACCTCTGCGGTCAGCCTTGGTCGCGGCAAGCATTGGCTCCGGCTCGCTCGCGTACTTCGTGACTGGCTTCTTTACGAAAAGCGCGCTGCCCGGGAACTATTCAACGATCTGACGGAGTGGGGCCTTTTTCTCCCGTTCCCGCCCGCAACGTTGACGCGCGCAGACCTCTTAATCACATTTAGACCGGGATCGCGACCTACGCCCTTCTGTGGGAAGTGGAATTTGCCAGCAACGCTCGCCGCCGGGGCGGCGTGGAGACTCGTCGCTGCCGCGTTCAGCTACGCGAACGCGGCTCTCTTTTTGCGTGAAAGTGTTCACTGCTTTTTCACCGGTGACCCTGTTGATGCCGTCTGGGACTTCGTGGTGTTTGACTTTGCGATGACACCCTACGACGCCGCACTAACTGTTGACTCAGGCGCGGAATCGCTAGGGCCAGCTCTGTCGGTACTCCATCGCGTCTTCATGGAACAAAGCGCCAACGCCGGGAAGGGCGAACGCAAAGACGTCTACGCCGAGAGTGTCGAACGGGCAGCCGCGTTCCTAGATGCCCTCCGGGCGTTCAAAATCCCAGAGGACGACAAGCCAAGCGGGCGCCCCCCCCGAAAACGAGGGAGGGCGATTCCATGAGAAGGACACTGGCGCTAGCCGCTGCCGTCCCGATAACCGCGACCCGATATTCTGTCACGGTGCGCACCGGAGCGCGTTCGAGCGCACCTCGACCGGCCTTGGAACTAGCGCCAGTGCGGTTTCGGCGACCCGGTTTTCTGTCGCTCCGAAGCGAGTACTCGGCCCCAATTCCAGCGGTTTCCGCAACTCGAACCCCTCAAAATCCCCGACGTTTTTGCGTCCAGATGCACCTAACCTCAGCATTGACAGATACTTACGAACTCGCGTAAACCGTAAACCCTTGCCCCGTAAAGACTTACAAATCTTGATTTCGGCATTCGGCCCCATTTCCACGCCTGAACTACGCAATTAGTGCGCCCCAAATCGCACCGTAACAACTTGTCACGTATGCGGTTACGTTGCCCTGTGCGCGATTAATTTGGCGATTTTTTCTGTCCCGTCACAACTTCCGATAACCAAGGTGGTCAACGGGAGGGGGGCGCGTGAGCATCTTGGTTATCAAGACCTTCACCGCGTCCCCTCGACATTCGACCCGCGGCCGTGCGTCCCCCTCGTCGTTCTGCATTCTGCATTCTTCATTCTGCATTCGCGCCGCAGGCCCCCAACGTCCCCATACCGCTCGCCTCCCCAAAACCCCGCTGGGCAAGCCCACCCGGCGAACCGTACAATTGATCTGTGCAATCGCCGTCGCCGCCGCGGGTACTACCCCTGTCGGCGTCTCGCGATTGGGGGACTGACCGCATGGGCTGGATGTTCGCACTCAAGTGGATACTCGTCGGCACCGTCGTCATCGGCGGCACAATCGTCGCCATCTCGCGAGCCAACACCGACGCCGGTCAGGGCTTCGGCGGCTGCGACGCGATCCAGGATTTGTTCAACCCGCCTGACGACGACAACCAGAACGACAACTCGAACGTCAACCCCAACGACAACGGCTCGGGCCAGGACAACCCCAACGGCAACACCAATAGCGACGCTGGCACGAACGACAACGGATCGACCACCAACGACAACAGCGGCGACGGAAACACCAACACGAACGCCGGCACGAACGCCAACGAAAACAGTGGCGTCGTCGTCAACGGCAATACGAACACCAACAGCGGCGGCAACACGAACACCAACGCGGGCAGCAACCAGAACACCAACAGCGACAGCCAGCCCGCCATCGCCGGCCAGTTTTTCGGCATCGTGAATTCCGAGATTCAGCAGTCGCTCAACGGCTCGACCTCGGGCCAGCCGCGGCGCGGCACCGCGTCACAGGCGGTCGAGTTTGACGACGACGGCCGCCCGCTGAGCGTACTGGTCTACGGCTTCACCGACACGCGCGACCAGCAGGTCGAGGTCAGCGAAGAGGGTGATCGCGTCACGCTGACCATCGGCGGCACGGTGAATGTGACGCTCACCGTGCGGGTCGAGGAAGTGGAGTACACCAACCGCTCGATGCGCATGGTGCTCGCCCTCACCCATCGCGGCACCAGCGGCAACCTCGTGCAAAACGGCACCGGCACGCAGACGATCGAAATCGACGTCAGCGGCGACGAAATGGAATACTCGGTCGACGTCGAATACGAAGTCCGCCAAACCGCCGGCTCAATCAACTTCGACACCGGCGAAACGCAAACGTATACGGGCACGTTGAATCGGCAGTAGGTGAATCGTCAAAACGTGTGTGGGCACGGTCGCGCCGAATCCAGCGCCGAAGCGGTCACCGCGCTCATGAACGACGAGGCCACGTACGGCCGATCGTTGACGTACTGCTCAAGGGCGAATCGCTCGCCCGCCGGTCCGCGCCACGTAGGCACGACGCAACGCGCGAGCGACCGACCTTGCAGTGACAAGACGAACGTCGACGGGGGCTGGCCACCGTTTTTCCTCACGGCGTCCAACTCAAGCACTCACCGAGCCCGACGCGCAAGCGAGGTCTTCGTGTGCCGCCGCGGGAAGCCCCCGTTCGCGCTTCGCACTCGGCTCGCTGCCAAATTCCGCGGCAAAACCGAGGATGCGGACACACCAATTCTGCATCGTGCCCATCCTGCGCATCCGGTTGAATTCCTCTTCACGACCCCAGCGCGTCCAACCGCCCGCGCGCACAATTACTTGCGCAACTCCACGATACTCGTGACAAGTCGCTGCCTTCTACGATGCATGCCGACGCGAACGGCCGTCGGCACAGCACCCGACAGATCTCAACTCGCTACTCGCTACTCGATACTCGATATTCGCTACTAACTCATTAGTTCCGCCCAAAATTCGTCAGCAGCAGCGCCAGATCGGTCAACGACACACTGCCGTCGCCGTCCACATCGCCTTGCGCTTCGGTCGCGCCACTCGCGAGGCCGAAGTTCGTCAGCAGCGTCGCCAGATCGGTGAGATCCACATCGCCGTCAAGGTCGAGATCGCCGTCATAGATGGGCGTCACCTCAATCGAGCCGCGCACGCGAATGCTCGTGATGGTGACCGTCTGTGTGCCGAACGGCGGGCCGAGGTTGATCTGTGCCGTGCCCAGTGTGACGTTGGTGACGCTCGCCGTTCCGAAGCCGGCGGCGTTGATCGCGAGATTGATTGTGCCGGCGAACGTGACCGCTTCGGGCGGCGGGGGGATGACCACCGGCTCGTTGATGATCGTGATCGGCGCCGGGCCGTCGAGCAGCGCGGCGTTCGACAGCACCTCGGGCGGCAACTGGTTGGTGACGTTGAACGGGCCGAGGTTGAAGATCGAATAGCGGACACGCACCTCAACCAGATTGACGGCCGAGACGGTATCGAATCGCGGCGCGGTCGGGTCGGTCGCGGTCGGCGACGTGAAGTTGACGTTGTTGCCGGTGGTTGTCAGGTCATAGTTCCACGTCTGCGTGGAAGCGAATGTGCCAACGACGCACGATGCGGCGACGATGAGACTGGCGATGCGCATAGATTCCCTCCGTTACGACGTGCCAAAATCGCGAGCGAACCCGATGGATCGCGCGATTGTCCGAGTGTACCCCGACGACGCGCATGACCCAAGCACTTTCGCCGGCGCGGCAGCCGGGAGTTGCGCGACAAGCGTTTTGCGGACGTTGTGCTTTTCCGGACATGCACCGGTGTCGTGTCGACGTTAGACTCTCGCCTCCGAAATTTTTTCAATTGGATGTGTCGTCGGCGGACTTTCGTCGACGTGGAGTCAATTCGATGCAGGATCGTGACCAATCCGATGCGGATCGTCGCGTGGGCGGAACCGATGCACGCCCGTTCGCGTTTCGGCTGCGGCGATTTCAGAATTGGTTCTTCCTCGGGCTGCTGTACGCGGGATTCTATCTATGCCGCTACAACCTCAGTGTTGTGTCGCCGGAGTTTACAAATGAGTTTGGCTTCAACAAAGAGCAGTACGGTTACGTGGCGAGCGGGCGCGATTTTGGATACGCGATTGGGTGTTTTCTCAACGGCCTGTTTACGGATGGCCTTGGTGGCAAACAAGCCATGGCCGTCGGGGCGCTGGGGACGATTGTCCTGAATCTTGTTTTCGCTGGCGTTTCGTGGTTCGGTTTCGGCAATAACGCGATGTTCGATTCGCCGACCGGTACGGTCGTTACCGCAGCGTTGCTGTTCTTCATTGTTACGCGAACCGTTGACGGTTATCTGCAATCGTTCGGTGCGCCCGGCATGGTGAAGATCAACACCGCTTGGTTCTCACGCATGGAGCGTGGTAAGTTCGCCGGGATTTTTGGGGGAATGATCCAACTCGGCAGTTGGGGCGTCACCGCCCTCGGCGGGCTGCTTGTTACCGGCTTCTCAATCGCACTGATTGGTCTCGTGATTCCGCCGCAAAATTGGCGCTCGATCTTCATCGTTATGCCGGTGCTTCTAGGTGTGATTCTGGTGTTCGCGATGTTCGCCGTGCGCAACCATCCGGAAGAATGCGGCCATACGATCAAGCATGACGACGAGGCTGACAACCACGATCACAATGAACGGTTGCCTCTTTCTGTTGTCTTCAAAACCATCGCTGGGAATCCGCTTGCCTGGGTGAACGCTGGTGCGTATTTCGCGACGGGATTCGTACGTCGTGCGCTCGAGAATTTCTGGGTGCTCTACCTGCTCCAGGTTTGGAGTATTGGCAAGCAGTCTAACGCATATCTCTGGATGGCATTCCTGCTCCCACTTTCCGCGTTCATCGGCTCGTTTACGACCGGGCTCATATCAGACACGCTCGCCAAAGGGCGTCGATCTCCCGTCGCCGCTGGGCTGTATGCAGTCGAGACACTCGTGCTCCTGGCAGCTTTGGTTGTGCTGAAGTACACGAGTTTCGCGTCGCCGTTCGTAGCGTGCGCCTTCTTGGTAGCGATCTCGCTGACGGTAAACTCCAGCCATTCAATCATCGGTACTGCGGTCACCATGGACATCGGCGGGCGAAAGATGGCCGGTTTCGCACTTGGGCTGATCAACTCGTTCCAATACACGGGTGCGATTCTGGCGGGATTCGCGCTGGGCGGACTCATGGACAGATTTGGCTGGGTTGCATTTTTCTGGGCGATGTTACCGTTCAGCGTGCTCGGCACGACATTGATGACCGGGACGTGGCTTTACACGCGGGGGCGCGATGTTCGCGGTTCCTAGTTCATCGAACCCGCACAGATCGGGGCACGCTACGTCGTGCGAACGGGCGAATTTCGCGACCGGTCCAGCACGGTTTGCTCCGCTCGCCGTCGGGCACGGAGGCCCGAACGCTACGGGGCCGTCGCGCTCGACGAACAAAACAAGCACGACCGGCCGCCACGCCAAAGGCGCCGGCGGCCGGTCGTCACGGATAAGAGACGGTACTCCCCCCCGGGCGGCACCGTCATGACGGCGACGGACTGTACATCGCGGGCTCCCGCATCCGTCGCCGAGGCTCCCTCAAGACACACTAAGCATGCGTTTCACGCCGCGCGTTTACAAAGCGGCTGGGGAACTTTCGTCGAAATTGTGAGTTTGCGTTGTACGCGCGCGACAGGGTGCTATAATTCGCCCCCTTACGATTTCCGCAATCACCGCCCGAGAATTTCAGGCAGCGGAACGATCGGAGATGTGGAGCTTTTTGCCCGCTCGCAATCGCGCGGGCACCTGGAGAGAATTGATGGAGCCTTTGGTCGCAAAGCGCATGTTCTTCACTCGCGGCGTGGGCCGTCACCGCAACAATCTTCAATCGTTCGAGATCGCTCTCCGCGACGCCGGCATTGCGCAATGCAATCTGGTGAAAGTCTCCAGCAT
>JBJXFK010000363.1:0-23428 GCA_046155505.1 Phycisphaerae bacterium | reverse complement strand
CGATCTGCGAATTCCGCTGCGAATTCGCGGCCCGCGCGTGCATCGGATATCGACGTGTTGTTACGGGACGCGCTCGATCAATTCCAGCCGGTCGCCGCTGGCGATGTCTTCTTCCGCGATCAGCCCGATCCCCGCGACGTAATACTTGAACTCGCGCGTGTCGGGTTCGAGCGGCGTCGTGTCGCGCGTGCGCAGACAGGTATACGTCGTGCCGTCGCGCAGCGTCAGCGAGACGGCGAGTGCGACGACCTCGCCCACGTCCTCGGCCTCGCCCGCGTAAAACTCCTGGTAATACAGGTCGCCGACGCCTGGCGAGCCCGGCATGATGAACCCCGGCTGCGCGACCGAGCCGGCACCGGCGACGTCCTTGCCCGCTTCCCACGCACCGTTGTTGTTCGCGACGAACAGATTGCCGGCGGCGTCGAGCTCGTAGTTGTCGACCGCTTCCCCCATGTACCAGACGTTGCCGTCGTCGTCTTGCGCGAACCAGTCGCGCGTCTCTTCGACGAGCACGCCGTCGATGTACTCACGCACGAGCACGACGCGCGACGCGACGCCGGCCACTTCCTTGGTCTCGGCGAGCACTTCGGAGACGAACCGTTCGAGGCCCGATTCGGTCGTGCCCTCAAACGTGACGATCGATCCGGGAACCAGCGGGAAGTAGGTGTTGTCGATGGTCGTCGGGTCGCTGAAGCGGGCGGCCGCAAAATCGGGCGGTGAGTCGGGCAGCCGCGCGGAACTGCCGATGTTTCCGACGCCGGTCGGACAACCGCCGATGGTCAGTGCGATGCTGAGCGACGCTGCGAATAGCGCTACGATATTGACATGTGTGTACGCAGATCGCGTTGTCTGGGTGCGCATGAGTGGTCTCCAGCGGCGTGCGAATGGCCGCCTGTGCCTCTCTGCGCCGGGCCGCTCGGCCCGGCGCAGAGCTGGTGGTGAGGGGCGCGATGCGTTCCCCGCGAGCGCATCGCGATCAGCTACTTCTTTTTGTCGTCGTCGCCGTCGGCGTTGTCATCCTGTTCGTGCGAGACGCGTCCGTCCGGCGTGATGGTGGCCTCGTGGCCCTTGTTGTCCTTGCGGTAGTTGATCTCGTAGACATAGATCGTCGTGCGTTCATAGCTGATCTTGACGCCCGCGCCGGCCTCCTTTTCGGCCGCGGTTCGAACGGCGGCGGGCACGCGGTCGGCGGCGACCGATTCCTCGATTTCCAGAATCTCGCCGGCTTCAGTGGCTTCGGCCTCCATTTCCACGTCGCCGTTTTTCCATGAAGCCTCGTAAACCTTCATGCCGTGCTCGGTCTCTTCGCTGAATTCCGAGATCGCGTTGCCACCGGCGAGCTTCTTGAGCGCGGCGAGCGCGGCGGCGGGCACTTCGGCTTCCTTGATCACACGTTCGGTGTCGTCGGGCTTTGCCTGCTGGGCGAGGGCGATCGCGCCGAAGATCGTGACCACCGCTACGCCAACGGCCGCTCCCGTCAGTTTGTACATTCGCATGGAATGCTCCCACGCCGCGCGAAGTCGCAACGTCGCCATGCGCGGCGGATGGCGAACGGACAGCGGAGTCAATGCGATCCGCCGATGGGGTTTATGCTAGCGTGTGGAGATGAGAGCAAGATGAGAGCGGGGGAGTTTTAGACGTTGAGCGGGGCGGGCATGGCATCGTGCTCGTACGGACGCGCTCACCCGGCAGTGTGAAGTCGCAGATCGAGAACACGTGCGTATCGGGAAAAATCGCGATCAAGTGTGAAAATCGCCGCGGAAATACGCAGCGCACAGCCGCAAATCAGGAAATCCACCGGCGAACCTGCGACGCCCGACGCCCGGCACCGATTCGCGCATCGCGCAGCTTCCTCCAAATCCTCGACGCCGAGCGGTGCATCAGGGATCGGCCGAAGCAGCAGCCGCAGTCGATCAAACACGGCAGCATCGCGCAGACCGGACAGCAGTTCTTGTCGAATCGGGCCCAGTAGCGCCGCCCGGCGTTCGCGCACGAGCTTCGCTAGCTCGGCAACGGTTGCCGTCTCCAATGCGGACAGGTCGACGCCTCGCCGTCGAAACGCGAGCGACCAAACCGGCGTATCGACAATGACGCTCATCGCCGCGCACGATCCTTCTTGTAGTCGTACGTCGGATCGAAGTCGATTGTCCCGAAGAAGTCGATGATGCGAAGTTGCTTGCGATAGCGGACGTATTCCTGGAGGGCCGCCGTGACGGCTTCGCGTTTTGTCCGGTGCTTTCCAATGCGACGAGCGGATTCAATGAGCTTGTCGTCCAGCGCGAGATTGGTGGCCATGTGGTCCTCCCTGCTCAAGGGTCTACACAGTCGGTCACACATCGCCAAGTCGTTCTTCGCGGCGTGCGCCGGAGTGCGCTACTGCGGCAACGGCGGCGGCACGTTCGCGAAGAGCGACTCCAACTCCGCCACCGTCCCGGCCTTTTGCCAGGCCGCCATTCCCTGTCGCCAGACCAGCGAGTCGCGCGAGAATTGCCCGCTCGCGATACTGCGCTGCAGGGCGGCGACATCGAACGGCCCGGTCTGCTGGCCGCCGACCGCGACGAAAAACGCGACCGCAACGGTGCCGGGAATCGGCGGCGGGGCGCTGCTGGCAGACCCGACGACCTGACCCATCGTCCCGGCCATGCCGACGCCCATCACCATGCCCATCGCGCCGGCAGCCATTCCGCCGGGGTTTTTCGCGGCTTGTTCCAGCGCGTTGGCGGCCTGAAATTGCGTGTACTGCTGCAAGTTGCCGACGATGCCCATGCTCGTCCGCTTGTCGAGCATCGCCTCGACCTCGGGCGGAAGCGAAGTGTTCTCGACAAGAAACTGCGTCAGGGCCATGCCGAATTTTTCGAACTCGGGCCGCAGTTTGGTGGTGACGAAACTGCTCAGTTCGTCGTAGTTGGCCGCGAGATCGAGCGCGGGAATCTTGCTCTCGCCCAGGATGTCGGTGAATCGGGCCACGATCATGTTGCGCAGCGTGTTGGCCACGTCGTCGGTGGTCACATCGGGGTTGGCACCGACCAGCTCCTTCAAAAACACGCCCGGCTCGCTGACGCGCGCCGCATACGTGCCGAACGCGCGCAGCCGCAGTGGGCCGAACTCGGCGTCGCGCAACATGATGGGGTTTTTGGTGCCCCATTTCATGTCGGTGAATTGTCGCGTGCTGACGAAATAGACCTCGGCCTTGAACGGACTCTCGAAGCCATAGGGCCAGCCCATGAGCGTCGAGAGAATGGGCATGTTGCTCGTGCTGAGGCCGTGCGTGCCGGGCGGATAGACGTCGGCGAGTTTGCCCTGATTCACAAACGCGGCCACCTGTCCCTCGCGTACGACGAGCTTGGCCCCGTACTTGATCTCGTTGTTGTATCGCTCGAATTTGTAGACCAGCGCCGACGCCGATTGCTCGGGCCATTCGACGATGTCGATCAATTCGCCCTTGATTTTGTCCCACAGGCCCATGTGCGCTCCTCTCGCAGTTCGGCGGCTACTTGCTGTTCAAATTGTAGCCAAAACGACCGAGCGCGAGCGAGCGCATCCGAACCCCGAGCGCGAGCGAGCGGGGTAAAGCCGCCGGCCGCGATCATCGTTCGTGCTTGCGAGCCGTCTGCCTCCGCGTGATACCCCGTCGCAGCCTTTCAGGCTGCAAATGCTCGTTTTTGGCGTCGCATACCGGGGGTGTTGCTTCGCTCCACACCCCGGCTAACGACTTACGAGGCCTTCGGCCTTGGCGACTGGGCACCGTGATTCGTCTTGCACCGCTCGACGCTGATCCGCGGCGGTGAGCTATCATCTCGCCCACGATGGGTAAACGGACATTCATCTTCGCCGGCGGTGGGACCGGCGGGCATCTCTATCCGGGGCTGGCGGTGGCGGCGGCGGTGCAGGCGCGGGAGCCGCTGGCCGACGTCATGTTTATGACGACCAATCGGCCGCTCGATCGCGAACTGCTCGCGCGGACGGCGTTCGCGCAGCACGCGCAAGAAGTGCGACCGTTCAGCACGAAGCCGTGGCGTTGGCCGGGGTTTTATCTTGCTTGGCGAAAGAGCGTGGCGGCGGCGGTTGAGCTGTTTCGACGAAATCCGCCGCACGCGGTACTGGGGCTCGGCGGATACGCGGCGGGTCCGCCGGTGGCGGCGGCGCGGAAGCTGGGGATTCGCAGTGCGATCCTGAATCCGGATGCGATCCCGGGGCGAGCGAATCGGTTTCTCGCGCCGCGGGTCGAGCTGGTGGCGATGCAGTGGGAGGTTTCGCGGCGACATTTCGCGAGCGGTGCGAATTGCCAAGTGGTCGGCTGTCCGATTCGGGCCGAGTTCAAGGATGTGCATCGCGGCGTCGGGTGCGAGAAGTTCGGAGTTGATCCGTCGCGGCCGCTGCTGCTGGTGACCGGCGCGTCGCAAGGGGCGCGGACGATCAATCAAACGATGCAGCTTGTGTGGCCGTTGTTCAGCGCGGCCCACCCCGAGTGGCAGTTGCTGCATTTGACGGGCGCGGGCGAAGAGGCCGAGTGCAAGGCGGCCTATGCGCAGACGCGCGTCGAGGCGCGGGTGCTGGCGTTTACGCACGAGATGGCGTGGGCGCTGGCGGCGGCGGACGTGGTAATCGCGCGAGCGGGCGCGTCAACGCTGGCGGAGCTGACGGCGCTGGGCAAGCCGTCGATTTTGTTGCCGTATCCGTATCATCGCGACAATCATCAGGCGGCGAATGCGCAGGTGTTGGTCGACGCGGGTGCGGCGGTACTCATTGCCGATACGAAGGACGCGACGCGAAATGCCGAGCCGGTGCTGATGGCATTGCGGCGGATGGCGGATCGGACGATGCGCGAGCTGATGGCGAGCGCGGCGCGGACGCTCGGACGGGTGGATGCGGCGGATGAGGTGGCGGCTTGGATTGGTCGTGCCTAGTGAAAAGTGCTCAGTGCTCAGTGTTCAGTGCTTAGGGTTCAGGGTTCAGTCGAATCCAGCAGGCGTACTGCAGTCCCCGAACCCTGAACCCTGAACCCTGAACCCTGACCCCTGACCCCTTGTTCCCTTGCCACCTTGTTCCTTTGTTCCCTCCCGCATGGGTCGGCTACGATACGCGGCTTATGAGTACGACCGTTGCGATACAGGTGCGGCAGGCGACGCGTGGCGATGCGGAGGTCGTGGCCCAGTTCAACGAACTGATGGCGATGGAGACCGAGTCGCGGCGGCTGGATCCGGTGACGATTCGAGCCGGCGTGACGGCGGCGCTCGCGGATGCGACGCGTGGCGTCTATTTTCTGGCCGAGAGCGGCGGCCAGGTGGTTGGGCAGTTACTCGTGACGCTGGAGTGGAGCGACTGGCGGAGCGGGTGGTTTTGGTGGATTCAGAGTGTGTTCGTCCGCGAATCGCATCGGCGGGCGGGCGTGTATCGCATGCTGCACGAGCATGTGCGAGAAGAAGCGATGCGACGCGGCGACGTGCGCGGCATTCGGCTGTATGTCGATCATGAGAATACGCATGCGCAAGAGGTGTATCGCCGGTTGGGGATGGTGAAGACGCATTACCACTTGTATGAAGAGGATTGGAGCGGAGTCGAGAAACGCGAATGAAGAATGCAGAATGAAGAATGCAGAGAGTCGCTCATGCGGCGGCGTTTTCGGCGACGCAGCGAGGACTTCAAGTCGAACTGATTGGCGCGGTTGATTGCTGGGATTGGTGATTGGCGAAGAATTTGTTTCATGCCGAGTTTTCGACGCGGCGCGAGGTGATCATCCCCGCGACCCTGAAGGCGGACGCGCGCAAACGGCTGACCGATTTGCTTGCGGCGGCCGTCGAGCGACAGAACAAACTTGCTGATGTGTGCGCCGCCGTGCTGCGGTTGCGCAATTTTCGCGTCGAAGGCGACGTTGCGATCATCGAGCACGATCCCGCGGCGAGCCTCGACCCGACGGCGGTTCTGGGCAGCGGGCGCAAAGCGGACATCGGCGAGCTTTGGTGGTTCGGCTGGACCGTCGCGCGGGCGATGATGGAAGCCGAAAAGCAAAAGCTCGTACACGGCGGACTTCAGCTCGGCGCGGTGTTGATTGACGAATTCGGCATGCTGAAGGTCACCGACTTCGGCATTGCGGTGGCGGTCGAAAACGGACTGCGCGAGGGGCCGCCGGAGAATCTGCTGTGCGAGGTTTCGCCGGGCGGCGGTGTTTCGGCGCGGTGGCGTGTGCCGAGCGATGAGCCGTCGGTGCCGGGCTGGATTTCGCCCTATTTTTCGCGTGAGCTCTATGACGGCGGGGCGCTGTCGCTGCAATCGGACGATTTCGCCGCAGGCGTGCTGCTGTATGTGCTGAGCACGAGCACGAGCGACGGACCGCATCGGCAGGTTTTTGAAGAGCCGCAGACGGCGTTCCCGATCGTGGCCAAGCCGCTTCGCTGCGATTCGGCGCGGGGCGATTGGAAGGAGCGGCTGGCGGCGGCGGCCAAGGGTGCCGTGGCGTCGGCCGACGTACCGCTGGTCGACTGGGTCAATCATCTTGAGAACGGGCTGCTCGCGGCGGGGACGAAGGAGCGCACCGCGGGCGCGGCGGATTTCGCGGCGGCGGCAGAGAAGCATCGGCCGGCGTCGTGGGTCGATGCGTTGGCGCTGATCGCGAAAGCGGCGGCGAGCAGCGTCGATGATGCCAAGGCGGCGCTCGACGCGCTCAAATCGGCGGCGGGCGCGCAGCAGTTGCCGGCGATCTGGAAATCGCACATCGAGCAGGCGGCAAAGCGCATCGAACCGCGAGCGCGGTTGTCGGACGCGGAGCGCTGGCTGTCGCATGCGACGCGCACGATCGGCGACGAATATTCGGGGCCGGCGATCGATGCGACGATTGTTGAAGCCGAAGCGCTGCGCAAGAAGTACCCCGACGAGGCGAGTCTGCTGGATCGCTTGTCGGCACTGGTGGTTCGCGCGCAGCAGCAGCGCCGCGCGATCGCCGAGCAGGACAAGCAGATTCACTCGGGCTATTTCGAATCGGCCAACAAGCTGATCGAAGAGTGCGACTTTGACGGGGCGCGTCAGGTGCTGCGCGGCCTGATCGCCGAGCCGGACTGCGATGCGGTGATGCGCGAGTCGGCCCGGGCGCGGCTGAAGTCGGTCGACGAGCTCGAGAAAAAGTCGACGACGGCGAAGGCAGCGCTGGAGCGGGCGATCACGGCGGCGCGTGGCCTCGATTTTGCGGCGTCGCGTGTCGCGCTCGATGAGATTGCGAAGCTTGGCGAGCTGCCGGCGGCGCTGCTCGGCGAAAAGCCGGCGAAGCTGCGGGCGCAGATCGATCAGCTCGAAGCCGAGGTGAACGGTTGGCGAACGGCGCTGGCGTCATGCGATGAGGCGCTGGATGCCGGCGAGATCGCGGCCGCCGAGAAAGCGCTCGCGGGGCTGGGCAAGACGCCGCCGAGCGAGGAGTTTTCGGCGCGGCGCGACCATCGGCAGAAGGTAATTGCCGAGCTGCGGGCGTGGCTGGCGCGGTACGAGGCTGCTGCGAAACTGGCGCAGAGCGGTAAGAAGCGCGAGGCGCGGACGGCGCTGGGCGATTTGGTCGCCGACGCGAAGATTCCGGATGCGCTGCGCGAGCGTGCGGTCACGCTGCGCGAGCGGCTGGATCAGGAAGCCGAGTCCGAGGAACGCGAGCTGCGTGCGACGGCGGCGAAGCGATTCGCCGAGGTCGAGGCGCACTGGCAGCGCGGCGACGAGGCGGCGTACCTGGCGGCGGCGGCGAAGCTCGACGCGGGCGTGACGGACTATCTCGATGCAAATTCGCTGAAAACGATCGAGCAGCGGCGAAAGCAGATTACCGAGTTGCAGGCGGGTTTGAAGGAGGCCGAGACCGAGGCGGGGATCGAGCTGTTCGACGCGGCGATCAGGCGGCTCACAAAGCTGTTGGAAGGTGAATTGCCGGATGCGATCAAGCTGCGACTCAGCGGCAAACTGGACGATTGGCGCACGTCGAAAGCCAAGCACGGCGAAAAGCTGATTCTGGCGTTCTTGCAGAAGCTGGAACTCGCCGCGTCGCATCTGGATGCGTTTCAGGCGGCGGCGGCGGCGGCAATTCTCGATGCACTGCAGCCGCCTGAGAGCGCGTCGGACGGCGATCGCAAGTCGCTGGCGGAGTTGCGGACACGGACAAAGCGATTGTCGACGGTCGAACGCGAGCTCATCGCGCTCGAAGCGCTCGGTAAGCCGAACGCGAAGTACGACGCGAAGGAGTTCGCGGCGGCGCGCGACGCGGCGGCGAAGCTGTTGCGTGAGAGTTCGATCCCGGAGCCGGGCAAGCAGCGCATGGCAGCAGCCGAGCGGGCGATCGCCGACCGGCAAAAGCGCGAGGCCGAGCGGCGAGCGGAGGAACTGGCGAAGTTCTTGCAGCAGAGCGAAGTCGCGATCGAAAAGCAGGACCTAGATGCCGCGCGGCGATCACTAGCCGAAGCGGAGACGTATGTCGGCGAGCTGCCGGCGTCGCGACCGCGGATCGATGCGCTGCGCAAGTCGCTGACGGTGCTGGAAAAATTCAAGCCGCGGGTGGAAAAGGCGCGGCAGTCGATCGTGTCGGGCGAGTGGGATGCGGCGATTGCCGAGACGGATCAGGGGCTGAACAGCGCGGATTTGCCGAGCAGTTTTCGCGATGCGCTGCAGGCGATTCGGCGCGATGCGGGTAGCAAGCTGGCGGCGGCGAAAAAGGTGCTGGCCGAAGAGGTTGCGGCTCTCGATGCGGAGTTCAAGGCCAAGGGGGCCAAGACGCCGGACCTCGCGAAGCGGTGTGCGACGATCACGGCCAGCAAGCTGATCAGCGACGAGCAGCGGCGGACGATCGATGCGATTTTGGCGCAGTATCGAGCGACGCGCGGCAAGGGGGCAATGAAAATCGTCGGCATCGCGGCCGGCGTGGTGACGGTGGTGGGCGGCGGTATTGGTGTGATGTCGATGGCGGGCGGGCCGAAGGGCGGCGGCGGGAACACGAATACAAATTCGGGTGTGGTGGTCGCCAACGAAAACGCGAATGCCGGCGGTGGGGCGGCGGCAATCAACGCGAACGAGAATCGCGGCGTGGTCGCGGCCAATGCCAACGAGAATCGCGGCGTTGCGGCGGCGAATGCCAACGAGAATCGCGAGTCAGTCGCGGCCAACGTGAATGAGAACAAATCGGTCGCAACGCGCAACGAAAACGCCGATGGACCGCCGGTTGTGACGGCGAATGCGAACGAAAATCGCTCAGTCGCAGCGGAGAATCGCAATAGTGAAGTGCCGATCGCGCAGGCGAATGCGAATACAAACACGAACGCGGAGGTCGTGAAGCCCGATCCGCCGAAGACCGATCCGTGTGCAGATGCGTTCGCGGCGGCGCGGCCGGTGATCAAGAGTTCGCTGTCGATCATGAATGTCGTGCCGGCGGAGCATCCGCTGCACGGCAAGCTGACGCTGATTGCCAATGGGGTGCAGCCGGGAATCAAATCTGCCGCGATGAAGCCGGGCGAATGGGGCGCAGCGGCGGACGGTGTGGCGAGGGTTAGCGGATTGTTCGCGTTGCCCGCCGGCGGAAGCGTGGTGGTCATTGGCGAGAGCAAGTGCGATGGAACGAAGTGGAGCGAACCGACGTGGGTGCTCGCCGACGGCGGCGCGGATGCGCTGGCAGCGTGGCTGAGCGATGAGGCCGCAAAATTCGTCAGCACGGCGGTCACGCGCGAGAAGCTGCCGTTGGTAATCGAGCTTGTGCATTTGTTTAGCATCGAGCGCAGCGACATTCCGCCGCCGTGGAGCGCGGTGAAGATGGATGTCGTGCAAGCGGGGACGAAGCTGGATGCGACCGGCTATCCCGAGACGGTCACCATCGAGCGAAGCGAGTATCGACTCGTAATCGCGGTTCCCGATGCGCCGCCGCAACCGATTGCGTCTGAACGCGGGTTGATCGCGAGCGCGGACAAGTGGGCCGTGTACTACATTCAAACCAGCGAGTCGACGGAACCGATCGAAAGCATCGATGCGGCTGCGAACTACGCGGGTCAGGGATTGGTGGCATTGCCGACGCGGGCGGAGTGGTTCATCGCGGCGATGACGCTCGCGACTGCGCAGCCGCCGCTGCGGATGTTCGGCGACGCGGCGGAAACGAATCGATATGAGTGGTGCCGCGACGCCGACGGCAAAGCGTGGGTCATGGGCGGCTGCTGGCTGCACGAGAAAAACGCGACGCTGAAGGCGAACACGACGGAATCGGAGTATCGCGAGTGGCTGCTCTCGCCGCTGGTGATGCAGGAGCGAGCCGCAGGGCAGGGACTTATTGGCGCGCGGCTGGTTTGGCGGCCAGGGCGGTAGCGAAGCGGGGATTAGGGATTAGGGATTGGGGATTAGGGATTGGCCCGTCGACCCATCGTCCCGTAGTCCCCGTTGTCACCTTGTTCCTTTGTTTCTTTGTTCCCTTGTTTCCATGGCTCAGAGACGTCGCGGTGCCGAGACGACGTTCTTCAGCGTGCCAATGCCCTGAATCTCGATCTCGATGCGATCTCCCGCTTTCATAAACACGGGCGGCTTGCGGGCCATGCCGACGCCTTCGGGGGTGCCCGTGAGGATGATCGTGCCCGGGAGCAGCGTGAACTGGTGCGAGACATAGCTGACCAGCGTCGCGCAGTTGTGGATCATGTTGGACGTGTTCGAGTCCTGCATGACGCTGCCGTTCAGCCGACTGCGAATGGCGAGCGAATCGGGCCTTAACTCATCGGCGGTCACGATCCACGGGCCCAGCGGGCAGAACGTGTCGAATCCCTTGGCCCGTGCCCACTGCTTGTCGTTCCGCTGACAGTCGCGTGCCGACACGTCATTGGCGCAGGTGTAGCCGAAGATATGTTCCATCGCGCGGGCTTCGCTGACGCGGCGGGTCGTGCGGCCGATGACGATAGCAAGCTCGGCTTCATAGTCGATTTCATCGGGAGCGGTTCCGGGGATCTCGATTTCTTCGTCCGGGCCGATGAGCGCGGTGGTCGGCTTGATGAAGATCAGCGGCTTTTCCGGAACGGCGGAACCGGTTTCGGCGGCGTGTGCGCCATAGTTGCGCCCAATACAGAAGACGTTTGGCGGCTCGGCCGGGGCGAGCAGACGGCGGATCGTCAGCGGCGAGCCTTCGAACGTGCCGCCGGCGAACAGATCGCCGACCAGCGGTCGCGCGTGAGATGAGTCGGTCATTTGGCCGATATAGATTTGGCCGTCGTCGGCATGGAAGCGGGCGATGCGCATGAGTGACTGTCCGGGTCGGCGGGGCCGGCGTTCGACGGCGTAACAAACGCCGACGCACGCGGGCGACTTGCCGAGGGTTGTACAATAGGGTGGCAATTCCGGCCTGTTCAAGTGCATGGCGGCCACATTGAGGAGATTCGCACGTGGTGTATCGCCCGAAATTCTCGACTTGCGTGCCGCTGATCGCGGCCCTCGGAACACTGTCGATTTGCGGTTGCGGCGTGGTTGACTTGAGCGGACTGCTCGACGGCCTGCTGGGCGGCGAAGACGACCCGAATCTGCTCGACCCCAATATCGACGACGGCAGCGAGAACAATACCAAGCCGCTCGCCAGCGCCGGCAGCGACCTGACCGTCACGGCGGGTGACGAAGTCGTTTTTGATGCGAGCTTGACGGGCGACGTCGATGGTGATCGGCTGACGTATTCGTGGGTGCAGACCGATGGCTCGCCGCGGGTGCAGTTGACGAATGCATTTTCGAGCGCGCCGCGGTTTTTCGCGCCGGAACTTGATGAAGCGACGACAATCACGTTTCAGTTGATCGTGTCGGATCGGTTCAGCACGGCGAGCGACGAAGTGACGGTGACGATCAATCCGTAGGTGATGAGCGCGAGGTGCGCGCCATGCTCGGCGCGCGCCGCGCAGCATCTTCGCCGCGGCATGATGCGCCCGCAGCGGGGCGGTCGCACGCTGCGTGCGATGCCGGAGTCATCTGTGCCTGCACAGGGCACCGTGTGCTTACAATCCCGCCATGACGGCGCATCGCACAACTCCGCGTCTGGTCGCTATTGCGATCGCGCTCGCGTTCGCAGCGTGCGGGCCGTTCACTGCGCACGCACAAGCGCTCGAAGACCTGACCTACACGCTGACGCCGCAATTCGGCACCGGGCGGCTCAAGGTCGAGATCACCTGGGCCACGCGCGGGCGGACGCAGTCGGCGCTGGGCGTCGCGCCGGCGTTCGGGCGGATCGACGACGTACCGGGCATGCTCATCGACGTGACCATCGACGGCGCGCAGCGCAAACGCAAGGACGGCGCGCTGTGGATCATGTTGCACGAGAAGGGCGCGACGCTCAGTGTGAGCTACACCGTCAATCCCGGTCGGCGGAATTTCGCGAACTGGGACGATGTGCATCGCCCGATCGCCGGCGAGGACTTTTTTCACGGGATCGGCAATGCGTTTCTGATGGTGCCCAACTCGGGCGAGGGCGTGCCGGGCGAGTTTCAGACGCAGCTCACATGGCGATTGCCCGCGGGGCAGAAAGCGGTCTGCTCGTGGGCACCGGCGCGCAGCGCGGGCGCGCCGATGACGCCCGCCGATCTGCGGCATTCGGTCTATCTGGCGGGCAACATCGCGACGCGCAAGGTGCAGCGCGAAGGGCGATCGGTGACCGTGGCCATGCCCGAGGCGTTCGAGTTTTCGATCGACGACTTCGCGAATCTCACTTCGGCGATCATCGACGAGCAGATCGCGTTCATGGCCGACAAGGGGTTTCCGTCGTTCGTGGTCACCGCGATTCCGGCGGGCGGCAAACTGCGCGAGGGCGAAACGCGGCTCGCCGGCTCGGGGCTGTATCACAGCTTTGCAATGTTCGCCGCCCCAAATACGAAGTTGGACGACGGCGTAGTGCATTTGTTCGCGCATGAGCTGTTTCACTATTGGAACGGGCGTGTGCTGGGAGCGGCGCAGCCCGAGCGGCTGGCGTACTGGTTTGTCGAGGGGCTGACCGATTATTACGCGCTGCGTATTTTGTTCGAGTCGAAGCGCTGGGATGCAGCGACCTATGCGAAGTGGCTGAACAAGCACCTGCGCGAATATGCGGTGAATCCGGCGGTCAACGCGACCAATCAGGACATCAACAAGAAATACTGGAGCGAGCGTGATACGGTCGGGCAGGTGGCCTATCAACGCGGCCTGATGCTCGGCCTGCGCTGGCATCACCTCGCGCGGCAGAAAGGCGTGCGCGAGGGGATCGACAAGCTGTTTCGGCATCTGGTGAATCGCGGTCGGGCCGGCGGTTTTGAGGTGGGTAACGATGCGATTCGCACCGCGGGAATCCAGCAACTCGGGGCGTGGTTTGGCGAGGAGTTTGATCGCCATGTGACGCGAGCCGAGCGGGTGACGCTGCCGGATGGTGTGCTGTTGCCGGCGCTGGTTGGCGAGTCGCGCGATACGTTCGCGTTCGAGCTTGGCTTCGAGCGGGTGCGTTCGCTGCGCGATAAGAAGGTGCGCGGCGTGATCGCCGGATCGGCGGCGGCGACGGCCGGATTGCTGGACGGCGACGAACTGACGGGTTGGACGATTCCGACGGACGCCGACTCGCCGGTGGTGTTGCAGGTGAAGCGCGGCGGTTCGGCCAAGACGATCGAGTACTTTCCGCGCGGGCGGAAGCAAACTGTGCTTCAATTTGAGCCGGCGGCGGTGCCCTGACTTTGCGCAAACGCTGTGCCGCATTCGGAGCAGCGGCCGAATTCAACCGAGCCACGCAGGTCGTAGCCGCAGGTGTGACAAGATCGCGGCGGGCGATGTTCCGCTGACTTCTGTTCGAGGAGCCAGCGGTATTGGCGATAGAACGCGTAAGCCACGGGAATCAGCATGAGATTCAGGAACAGGCCTTGGAGCAGCGCACAGATCGCGGTTCCGCCGACGGTCATTGCAAACGGCGGAACGGTGATGCCAAAATTCGGGTCGCTGTCATCACCAGACAACGATTGAACCATGCCGACTGCAAGCATGCCGGGGAATATGTCGACGACCATTCCGCACGGAAGCATGATCGAGAGCGCCGCGCGCAGCATCAACGTGATCGAGACGGCATTTCGAAATGCCGGGTTGCGCAGGTGATTTCGAAACCAGTGGCTCGCACCGATGAGCCCATAGACGCCCATCCACACGGCGACACCAATCGCCCGACCGATCGGGTGATAGTCGCGTGACCAGATGAGACTCGACAGGCTGCCCAGCAGGCACGCCAGCATCATCAGCCCGACAGTAATCAGCCGTGACGGCATTCGTTCATCATACGATGGCGCGCCCTGGGCGGTTCACGCATCCGCCGGGTATCTTGCGCCGCATGGAAGTGCTTTCGCCTGAGCAATGGAACGACCGTTACGTCACCGGCGACACGCCGTGGGACATGCGTCAGCCCAGCCCGCCGTTGGTCGCGTTGTTGCGCAGCGGCAAGCTGCCCGCCGGGCGCGTGCTCATTCCCGGTTGCGGCAGCGGCTATGAAGTGGCGCTCCTTGCCGACGCCGGGTTTGATGTGATCGGTGCCGACTATGCCGAGTCGGCGATCGCGGTTGCCCGTCAGGCGTCGCCCAGTGCGGCCGAGCGGCTGCGGTGCGTCGATCTGCTGGCGAACGACGTTGCCGAACGGATCGGTACGTACGACTGGGCGTATGACCAGACGTTCTTTTGTGCAATCGAGCCGAGCCGCCGCGACGAGTATGCGGCGGCGATGGCCCGGCTAATCCGCGTCGGCGGCGAGCTGATCGCGCTTTCGATGCGGGCGATGGATCCGAAAGGCGGCCCGCCATACGACTCGACGCCGCAAGACTACTTGGATTTGATGTCGCGCCACGGGTTTGTCGAAACCGAGCGGCGGACACTGACTGATGAGAGCCATCCGGCCCGTCGCGGGCGCGAGACACTGGTGCGACTGCGGCGGGTATAACAGGGGTGAGGCAGCGATCTGGCCGCTGCGCCGGACTCCGTTGACGTAGCGATCGGGCCTCTGTGCCGGACGCCCGATCGCGGAGCGGTCCGAACGCGACGCGCAAGCGAGTGAACGCGAGCGAAGCGAGCGGGCCTCTGAACCGAGTTCCGAGCGCGAGCGAGCGGGGTCGCGTGCTCACCAAAGCAAGCAGCCGAGGGCGGCTGCTCCACAAGGCGGGTTGCCTAGGGCTGATTATCGACACCTCGTCACAATTCGCCGCGAACCGCCCGCATTCGCGTTGGAACCGTCGCCGTTAGTTCGTAAGATGCACTCTCGCAAGTACATGCCGTACATTGTCGCGATGCGAGCGAGGCCGATGGGACACGATCTGCAACTGCATACCACCCGGCTGCTGATGGAGGCCGGCGGAGGCGACGAGGCCGCCGCGGCCAAGTTGTTGCCGCTCGTTTACGACGAATTGCGGATGGTCGCTGATCGCTACTTTCGGCGGCAGCACGCCGACCACACGTTGCAACCGACCGCCCTCGTGCATGAGGCTTTTCTGCGGCTGATCGACCAGACCAACGCCAAGTGGAACGATCGGGCGCACTTTTTCGCCGTAGCCGCGACCGCGATGCGGCAGATTCTGGTCAACCACGCGCTGGCCAAGGGCGCGGTGAAGCGCGGCGGCGGGCGGGCGAAGATATTGCTCAACCCCGAAGTCGCGGCGGCTGGCGAGGAGGGCTTCGACCCGATCGAACTGGACGAGGCGCTCAAGAAGCTGGCAGACTTGGACGCGCGCAAGGCAAAGGTGGTCGAGCTGCGATTCTTTTCCGGGCTTTCGAACGAAGAGGTGGCGGCGGTGTTGAACGTGTCACTGACGACGGTGGAGAGCGACTGGCGCATGGCTCGGGCGTGGCTGTCGCGGGCACTGAGCGCGAGCGAGGCGGGATAAACTCAAGAGGCGGTGACAACGCGATCGGAGGTAGTGCCATGAACGAGCTGCTAAAACGAATATCGATTGACCCGAAGATTTGTCACGGCAAGCCGTGCATCCGTGGAACTCGCATTTGGGTTTCGCTCATCATCGACAATCTCGCAGCGGGAGAGTCGGTTGAGTCGATTGTCGCGGCGTATCCATCGTTGTCGCGTGATGACATTCAGGCCGCGCTCGCCTACGCGGCGGAGATGGTCCGCGGAAAATACGTTGATGTGCCGCTGGAAAAGGCCGGATGAAATTCAAGCTCGATGAGTGCATGTACCATGGCGTAAAGGCGCTGCTCACATCGGCTGGGCATGACGCTCACACGGTCTTCGAAGAGGGGCTGACGAGCGCACCGGACGAGCTTGTGTGGGCTGTCGCGCGGCGCGAGCAGCGTACTTTGCTGACATGCGACACCGATTTCTGTCACTTGATTCGATATCCGATCGACGACACACCGGGCATTATCGTGTTGCGCGGGCCGACAATTGAGATTCCGTTCCAAAAGATGTTGTCGTTGCAGGTCATCTCGCATTTGCGCAACCATTCGCCGGTCGGAATGCGTTGGATTGTGGAGCCTGGTCGAATTCGCGAGCAAGAACCGCCGGAATGAACGCCGAACGCTTCAAACTGATCGACGAACTCTTCAATCAGGTGCGCAACCTCGCGCTGCCCGATCGAGACGCCGCGCTGGCGCGCGCCTGCGGCCAGGACGCCGATCTGCGCCGCGAAGTCGAGGCGTTGCTGACGTTCGACGACAAGCCGCAGGCGTATCTGCGCACGCCCGTGTTGAAGGCGGGCATGCAGTTCACGATGGGCGGAATCGCCGCCGCCCCGTGGCAGAAATCGTTCATGCCCGAGCGCGTTGGGGCGTATCGCATCATCCGCGTCATCGGCGAGGGCGGATTCGGCGTGGTCTATCTCGCCGAGCAGGAGAATCCGCGTCGCACCGTAGCGCTCAAGGTGATGAAGCCGCACCTGTCGTCGCCGCAGATGTTTAAGCGATTCGAGTATGAGGCGCAAGTGCTCGCCCGCCTGCAACACCCCGGCATCGCGCAGATTTATGAAGCCGGCACATCGACCGGCGCACACGGCACGCAGGCGTTTTTCGCGCTGGAATACATCGAGGGCAAGTCGCTCGACGCATTCGTTCGCGAGAACGGCCTCAACATCACACAACGATTGGAACTCTTCGCCCGCGTGTGCGACGCCGTGCAATACGCGCACCAGCGCGGCGTGATTCACCGCGACCTCAAGCCTGCGAACATCCTCGTGCCCGACGACACCGCCGAGGTCAATCGCGTGACCAGCCGCAGTGGCGGCGTAAGCACGCTCGGCGGCGTGGGCTCCGCAACCAGTGCGTCGTGCGCGCCGCAGATGCAGACGCGCGTGCCGGATACGGGTCAGACACCCAACCCTTGGTCGACCGGTTCCTACAAGACGCAACCGAAAATTCTTGACTTCGGTGTATCCAAGGTGCTCGACGCAGACATGCAAATGACCACGCTGCGCACCAGCACCGGCCAGTTCATCGGCACGCTGCCCTACATGAGCCCGGAGCAGGTCAGCGGCGACCAGAACGACCTCGATACGCGTAGCGACGTTTATTCGCTCGGCGTCATTCTCTATCAAATTCTCGCCGGCCAGCTCCCGTTCGATTTTCGCAGTTGCTCAGTGCCCGAAGCCGCGCGACGCATTCGCGACGACGATGCGGCCCGGCTCGGCACGATCAACCGCGCCTATCGAGGCGAAGTCGAGACGATCGTCGCCAAGGCGTTGATGAAAGACAAGCGTCGCCGCTATCAATCGGCCGCCGAGCTTGCCGCCGACATTCGCCGATATCTCGCCGGCGAGCCGATCGAAGCCAAACGGGATTCAACTCTTTATGTGATTCGCAAGCAGCTGCGCCGCTATTGGACACTGGCGACGGCGGCAGCGATCTTCGTCGCACTGCTCGGTTGGTTCGGCGTCTATGCGACGCTACAGTCGCACTCCTTTCGCGAACTCGCGATCCGCGAAATCGGCGCACGCGACGAAGCGGTCAAGGCGCTCGACGTCGCCAGGCAGCAGCGCATGCGCGCCGACCGCACGGCCGAGCGACTCGAAGAGCAACTCGCCGAAAGCAACATCGAACGCGGTCGCCTGTACGGCCAGACCGGCGTGACCAATTTGGCCGAAGAGTACATCTGGCCGCATCATCTGACGAATCCCGGGTCGCTGCACACCTACTGGGCGCTCTGGGATCTCTACGCGACTGACCCGTGGCTGTGGACCAAGCAGGCGCACAGTGGACAGACGCAACACGTGCGCTTCGCGCGCGACGACGCCACGCTCGTGAGTTGTTCGAATACCGGTGAAATCAAGTTCTGGGACACGGCGACGCGCAACTGCTATTTCACCGAATTCGTTCACGCGGGCGCGGTCACGGCGCTCGAACTTTCGCCCGATGGTCGATTCGTTGTGACAAGCGGACGCGATCAACGCGTTGTGATGACCGATCTGGAAACGTGCGAACGCGTCGCGGAGCTTCCCGGTCATGTCTCAGAGGCCAGCCACGTCGCAGTTGATCCAGCGGGGCGGCTGCTCGCGACCTGCGGCTGGGACGACAACATCATCCGCCTGTGGCGCTTGCCCGAGCTGGAGTTGTCGTGCGAATACGTCACGCATTGGCGCGGCTCGCATTCGGTGGCGTTTTCGCCGGACGGAAGAACGCTCGCGGTCGGCTGCCGCGACAACTTCATACGCCTGCTGACCGATGTCGATCACGTCCCGATGGAAGCACTGGCGATGCGACTGACCAACGGCGGGCCGGGGCGAATGCTCTTCTCGGCGGATGGTGGCAAGCTGTACACCGCCGGCGGCGATCGCGTGCTGCGCGTGTACGATGTCGAAACCGGACAACGCGTGCGCGAACGCCAATGCCCGAACGACACCATCAGCCGCGTTTTCTATTCGCCCGACGGTCGGCATCTGATGACCAACGGCTGGTGGTCGCTCAACTTCTGGGATCGCGACAGCGAAACCGTTATACGCACGCTCATTGCACCCGAAGGTGCGACCAGCACCGACATGAGTCGCGACGGGCACTTCCTCGCCATCGGCGGCGTGTTCGGCAGTATTCGGATTCGTCAGTTGGACGCGTCCGACGCGGTGTTTCGTGCCGAGGGTTCCAACTCGCGGTCCGTCGCGCGGCTCAGCCCCGATGGTCGCGTCCTCGCCGTGGGCGACAATCGCGGCATGGTGCGGCTGTGGAACGTCGACGAAAGACGCCAGATCGGTCAGTGGCAAGCGCATCCAGGTCGCATCTACGCGATCCGCTTCGATCCGCGCGGCGGGAGAATCCTCACCGGCTCGGTCGATGCGGCGATCCGCCTGTGGAATCTGGACACACTTGAGTGCATTCAGGATTTCGGCCCGAGCTATACGCGCACGAACTCGGCCATCGACTGGAGCGACGACGGCCGGTGGTTTGGGTTCATGGGCAGCGACAGCGCGCTGCACGTTGTTGACGCCGAGACGCTGGTCGAGCGCAACGCGTTCTTCACCGATTTCGGCGAGATGCTGAGTCTGAGATTCTCGCGCGACGCCGAGCACATCGCGACGGTCAATCGAGGAAGCGGCGCAAAAATTTTCACGCGCGACGGCCGACTTCTGAACGAGCTTTCGCGCGAGGGGCAGCAGTGGACATGCGCGTTTAGTCCGGACAATACCGTGCTCGCGATGGGCACATGGGGCTGGAATGTACAACTGTTCGACTGGCGCACGGGCGACCAGATCGGCACGCTGCCGGGGCACACGTCGACGGTTTGGGCGGTCGATTTTCATCCGCACGATTCGCGACTGGTCACATCGATCAGCTCGGACGGCACCGCTCGATTGCACGACATCGAGGAGCAGCGCACGTTGATCACGTTCAATCAGCTCAGTGGAACCGAGGTGCTCTCCGTGCATTTCAGCAGCGACGGTTCGCGACTCTGTGCGGCGAATTCCGTCGGCTCGGCGATCGTCTGGGAACTGGACTACTTTCGCCGCCATGTGCTCGGACAGGTGGAATTTCAGGCGCATCGCCGACGAAACGAACTCGGCGACCGCATGAGCCCCGCGCGGCTGAACTTGTGGCGAGAAGCGATCGAACACCGATAGTTGTCGATGGCGCTCGCGCTCGGCGCGTGCGACTTCAGCGGCGACGCGCTTATCGCGGCGAATCCTCGCGCGGCGGCGCCGCATCCGGGGTCGCCACGCCCAGCACTTTCGCGATTCGCTCGCGCCCGCTGGTCAGTCGCCGAATCGTATGCTTGATCCGCTCGCCGGCGTCCGCGTGGCGCGCTACTTCTCCTGCGATGGTAGCCAGTTCCAAACGCTCGCACCGCGCCGCGATCGCATCGACGTTTGCCGCTGTCAGCCGCTCGCCCGCCGTGCTCGTTACGTCGATCGGCCAGGCACCGACCGAGTCGAGGTACTTTCGCAGATGCACGATCAGCGAAAATGATGCGATCTTTTGCTGCGATTCGTCGCCGTCACGCGCGAAGCGCAGCACCGTGCGATATTCGCTCAAGTCGCCTGTGTGCAGTCGCGCCCGCGACGCCGCAAATTCATCCCAACCCGTCAGCGGCGACTTCTCGGCGACCGTTTTCAAGAACACGTCACGGTCGAGATTGGCCGTCGCGAGCCACGCCGCCAGCCGCACCTCGCCCGACTCGTCCAGATCGATCACATGCCGCAGCACGCCGAGATTTCGCTTCTCACCGATCTTGCCCAGCGCCCACGCGAACGACTCGCGCACCTTTGCCTCGCGCTCGTCACCCATCAGCCCGCCGGTCATCCGCGTCTCGATGTCGGGCAGCGGATTCTCGATAAACCGCCACGCGGCCAGCGACCGCTCCGCCGAATCCGCGCTGTCCAGCATCGCCGCAATGCGCGCCCGCACCCACTCATCGCGCACGCGCGGGCGGGCATAGCTCCACAGCACGACGCCAACGCCGACAAACGCCGCGACACCGACTGTCCATCGAATAATAATCGTACGGGAAACCATCAATCACTGCTTTCAGCAATCGCCGCGTTGGTCGTGCACTGCCTGTTCAATCTGTGAAAATCCGTGCAATCCGTGGCAATACGTCTTCAATTCTCGTCAATTCGCTCCAATCTCTGCGCCCTCCGTGCCCTCTGTGGCAAACTCTTCATCGCCTCCGTGGCGCCACAGGATTGTGCGTGCCCCCACCCCACCCGTCAAACATCCGCCGCGACGATTACCATATCAAGCACTCTGTGGCAGCCGCCACCGCGCCGCACGACCTCGCCGGAGCTACACGATGACTCTTCGCACCATCGCAACCGTCGCCATCCTCGCCGTCGCCGCATTCGCCCAGGCCCAATCTCATTGGCCGCAATTCCGCGGCCCCGCCGCCGCCGGCGTTGCCGACGATCGCCCGCTGTCCACCAAGTGGGACGTCCCGGCCGGCGAGGGCGTGCTCTGGAAAACCGAAATCAAGGGTCTTGCCCACTCTTCGCCCGTCATCTGGGCCGATCGACTCTTCGTCACCACCGCCATCAGCAAGGCCGACAACCAGTCCCTCCGCACCGGCCTCTTCGGCGCCGGCGACTCCGCCGACGACATGACCGAGCATGATTTCAAAGTCATTTGTCTCGACAAGAAAACCGGCAAAGTCCTCTGGGACGAAACCGTCCACAGCGGCGTCCCTAAAGTGAAACGCCACGTCAAAGCCACGCACGTCAACTGCACACCCGCGGTGAGCGACCGCTTCGTCGTCGCCTTCTTCGGCTCCGAAGGTCTTTACTGCCTCGCCCACGACGGCACGCTGAAGTGGCGCAAAGACCTTGGCGTGCTCGATGTCGGCCCGCACAACGGCATGGAGCTGCAATGGGGTTTCGCCAGCTCGCCCATCATCGTCGACGACAAAGTCATCGTGCAGTGCGACATCAAGGCCAACTCATTCCTCGCCGCATTCGATATCAACGACGGTCGCGAACTCTGGCGCACCAAACGCGAAGACGTTCCCGGCTGGTGTACGCCCACCGCCCACAAACTCGGCGACACGACGCAAATCATCTGCAACGGCTGCACACAGATCGCCGCGTACGACGCCAAGGACGGCCGCAACGTCTGGCAGCTCTCCGGCGGCGGCGGCATCCCCGTACCCGCGCCGGTCATCGGCGACGGACTGATCTATTTCACCAGCAACCACCGCCCGCTCCGCGACAGCGACCCGCCGCAACCCGTGTTCGCAGTGAAGGCCGAAGCCAAGGGCACGCTCGAACACGGCAGCGAAGACAAGCCCGCCCCGCAGATGGCCTGGATGAAAACCCGCATCGGTTCTTACATGCAGACGCCGCTGCTCTATCGCGGCGTGCTGTATGTCTGCAAAGACAACGGCATGCTCGTCGCGCTCGATGCCGCCAGCGGCGACGAACGCTGGAAGCGCCGCCTAACCCAAGAACCCACCGGGTTCACCGCCTCGGCTGTAGCCGGCGACGGCAAGCTCTATTACACCAGCGAGGACGGCCTCGTCTCGGTGCTCGCTGCGGACAAGGACCGCGACGCGCTGGCGACGAACAACCTCGGCGAAACGTGCCTGGCGACGCCGGCGATTTCAGATGGTGTGATCTACTGGCGCACGCGCGGGCACGTCTTGGCGATCGGCGGGAAGTAGTACCGAATGCGCGGCGAATGACGCCGCGAGTCCGAACGCGACGCGCAAGCGAGTGAGCCGAGCGTCAGCGAGTCCGAACGCGACGCGCCAGCGAGTGCCCCGAGCGGCAGCGAGCCGAAACCGAGCCGCGACCGTGAGGGAGCGGTCCTTCGAACCGAGCCTCACGAGCGAGCGACGGAACGGCTCGCGGGGCGCAGCGAAGATCCCGTGCGCGTTTTCTTGTAAGAACCCGTCGCCGAGATTGAATACATGCGACACCTTGCCGCGCGAGTCGGCGGCTGGGATCGGTTTTCCAGGCCGAGTGTACGCGCGCCGCGGCGTGACATCGGGCGACTTTGTTTTCGCTTGCGCTTCGGCCTCGGCCAGTCGCACCGGGCGGGAAGCCGGCGTGCGATGTGGGCGGACTGGCCGCTGTCGTCAGCGAGAACTCTGCGCGACGCAGAACGACAGGTCGATACAATTCGGGCCTCATGCCGCCCGATTGACGACGCCCAGCGGCGGGTCGTCGCGGGGAAGATCGAGTCATTTCGTGAGTGGGTTTGGCGTTGTGGGAGCGCGGCACGCTTCGCGTGCCTGCGCCGCAGCGCGAGGAGAGCAACATGAGCAAGCCGTTCAGTCTATCGCAATCGGCGTCGCACTCGACCAAGGGCGCGAAGATGAAACTCGCCAATCTGATTCTCGTGTGCGGCGCGCTGCTGATCGCCGTCCCACTGGCTTCCGCGCAGCCGGGCTGGGTGTTGTTCACCCAGAAGCTCAGTTCGACGGAGGGTGGCTTTTCATGCCCGCTTCGAACGAACGACTATTGGGCGACCTCGATCGCCGGAATTGGCGATCTCGACCGTGACGGCATCGAGGATATCGCTGTCGGCGCGTACGGCGACGACGACGGCAACCCTGGCG
>JBJXFK010000350.1:0-10946 GCA_046155505.1 Phycisphaerae bacterium | reverse complement strand
CGTTCTATGTGTTTTTTGCCATGCGAGTCTGCACGCGTCGGGTGCGCATCCTTGGCGTAACGCCGAATCCGCATCGCCTGTTCATGAAGCAGCAAGCACTCGAATTGGCAGCATTCGACGACAGCTTACTTCGGGGGTGCACGCATCTGATCATCGATCGCGACACGAAGTACACCGACGAGTTTCGAGAAATCCTGAAAGCCGAGGGCATAGAGCCGGTGCTCATTCCGCCGTCCGCGCCGAACTGCAACACCTACGCCGAAAGATTTGTACGCTCCATTAGGAACGAGTCCCTGGATCGATTGATCTTGTTCGGCGAGAGCGCACTTAGGCGCACGCTTCGAGAATACGAACGTCATTTTCTTGCGGAGCGTAATCACCAGGGCCTGGAGAACAAGCTCATTGAACCAGAATGCGGCCTGCAAATCCGTACTGGTGCGGTAAAGTGTCGAGAGCGATTGGGCGGTTTGCTGTGCTACTACTTTCGCGACGCCGCATGATGTGATTTTTTCGCGTTGCATCAAGGAATCGACGATGTTTAGGTGGATCAGAGCTTGCTGCGAACGCATACTCCTGCGCAAACAGCAGCGATTACTCGCCGAAGTCCGCATGCTCAGACGCCAAATTGATGAGTCTGGCGTGCCGCTCGAAATTCCGCCCGAACGCCGAGCGCGCCTGCGAGAACTTGCAAGTCGCCTGAGCCCAGAGACGCTCAAGGAAATCAACACAATCAAACCCGAAGAAATGGCGGAATAGGAATGGACCGCCTCCAAACCGCGGTCTAGGTTTGCACTCGATCGAGTTTTTGCACCCTACGGGCACTGTCCACATTTGCATCCCCGCGGATGAACACTTGGGCAGAGGCGCTGTCAGCCGCGGCCAAAACCAACACGATGGCAACCAGAGTACTTCGAAGAAACATCGTTCGGTCTCCTTTCGAGAGAACCAAGAGTGTGGACTGGGCCCGCATGCTTGCGGACCCTTACTGGATCCGCAGTAAAAAGCCCGAGACGCGAACGGGGGTGACCGTAGGATTGGAAGAATCCTTCGAACGCATTGAAGCATAAGCAGTTCCGTAGCGTATCGACACGCGCTTTCTGGCGTAGGCCTACAGCGGTCGTCCGCGGAATATCAGCGCGCGTGATCCTTGGCAGCGTCACCGGCTCGTGGTATCCGCTCGTCGGCATATTCGGCTCGCGAGCGTGCAGGTCGGAAGATGTCGATACTCGTCGGCACGAACTATGGTTTTGATCGTTCGCACTTCGTCGCCGGTGAATTCCTGCGGCGAGGTCGGGCGATCTGGCAATTGGCCAGGTGCGACGATTCGGCTTCCACACCACGAGCCACCGATGAACTCGACCAGCTCATCGATCTCGATCGTGATCGGCCGCACTCGCGCGCTGGCAAGCGCGACGAGGCTGGCGCCTTGCGACGCCAGCCTCCCATGATTCGACCTCGCAGCCTCGTGCTGCGCGGTCAATCCTCCTTGGCGATCGCTTCGACCACCATCGTGCGGTTGGCGCGGGCGATGCCGCTGACCAAATAGAGCTGGTCGGGCGCGCCGCGCGGCGCCATCTTGGCGGTACGCAGGCCGCGTTCAGCGGTGGTCCCGCGCTTGACGTAGCAGTGCATCGGCAGTCCACCGTCGAGACTCGTCGGACTGCACAGCACGTAGCAGTCGTACTCCTCCTTCTTGATGTCGTCGAGCTTGAAGCTGTTGTCGACGCGCTCCACGCCGACTTTGATCGCGACGCGCTTGCCGTCGAGCGCTGCCCACGTGTCGGCCTTCTTGGCCACTTCCCACGGCGTCACGGCGTACTCGTGGGCGACCTCCTCGCGGACGATTCCGGTGAACTTCGCCGGCTCAGTCATCGGCCGGGCGCCGGCCGCGCACTCGGGGTGCTTCGGCACCATCTTCAGGCACTTCTGCCAGTCGTATGCCGGCGCGCGGCATGACCCCGCCTGGCCGCCGGTCGCCAGCATCGGCTCGCCGAGGATCTCCCGCAGTTTGTTCCAGTCGTCCATCTGGACTTTGCCCGGCGCGTAGGCGGTGCGTTTGCAGTAGAGGTCGAACCACTCCTGGTCCAGCGGGATGCCCGGGACCAGCAGACGGTTTCCGTTGCTGCCGGCGAAGCCGAAGTCGCCGAGTTGGCTGAAGGTCGCGTCGTCGATGATGCTCTCGGTGCTGTAGATGATCGCCCAGAGGTTGTGCGCGAACACGTTGTCGGTGATGCGCACGTCCTTCGCGTCGGCGTTGAAGCGGATCGCGTTGTTGTCGCTGAACTGGATGATGTTGTTGGTGATCGTAGCGCGGACCTGCGATTCGACGACGATGCCCTCGCCGCCGTAGCCGCGGCCGGCGCCGAAGCGCCCGGCGCGTTCCCAGTTGAACAGGATCGTGTTGTTGCGCAGCAGAATCGGTGTCGTCGTGTGGCCGGATCGAATCGTGATCGCGCGGCCCATGTGGTTCATGAACAGGTTGTTCTCGACCATCATGCCGTTGGCGACCTGGATGCCGTCTTCGCCGCCGTTCACGAAGATGCAGTTGCGCACGACGCACTCGGGCCGTTCGAGCCGCAGCTGCACCGAGTGGTCGGTATGCTGGTCGACGAGGTTCTTGTCCGCGTCGTAGTTGTTGTTGGTGCGCTTGTCGAAGATGAAGCCGTCGACGATCGTGCCGGTGAAGTCGCCGTCGCCCTCGAGCGTGACGCCGCCGCGGGTGCCCTTGAAATCGGGCGGGCACAGGAGCCGCGTCGGGTGCGCCCACGGGGCGCGTTCGGTGAAGTTCGCATCGTAGCCACCGAGCAGCGCAATGTACGGCAGCTCGATCTTCCAGCGGCCACCCTTCAACTTGCCGTGGTACTCACCCTCGGCGACGTGGATCGTGTCGCCCGACTGGCACTTCTCGAGCGCTTGGAACGGGTCTCGGAACGGCTTGTCCTTGCTGCCGTCGCCGCCCATGTTGCCGGCGCGCACGAACCAGTCGCGGCCCGTCGGCCTCTTGCCGGCGGCCGCGTCCGCGATCGCCGCCGCCGAAGGCTCGTAACGTTCGATGCTGTCGATCACGAAGCCGGCCTTTGGGTGGCCGGTCGTCGTGTAGGCAGTGCCGCGCACCACGTGCAACCGCGTCGGCTTTCCGGTGCCCTGGTACCACCCGGAGTCCTGGTTGATCACGCGTTCGACGTTCGAGCCCTTGCGGTAGAAACCCGTAACCCAGGCGCTCTGCCCCTCGACGTCGTAAAGCTTCTGGCCGCCGTGATCGTCCGGCTTGAGGCCGGCCGGGAGCCCGGAGATGTTGGCGCCGCCACCGAGGGCAACGAGCATCTCGAGCGCCTTGCGGTTGACGCCGTCCGGGGAACGGTGCCAGGTCTGCACCTCGCTCTTCTCGTAGGTCTTCGCGGCGACGGCGGGACCCGCACTCTTGAAACTGACCGGCAGCGCGACGACGCGCGCGCCCGCGGCCGGCGTCGCCTTGCGACCGACCACCAGCTGCAGCGCCTTGCCGAAGTCATAGGGCGGCGCGACACCGGTGGCGACCTTGTAGCCGGTGCCCATCAGCGGCAGCCCGGCGAGCTGGCGCAGCTTGTTCCAATCGTCCATCACCACCTTGCCCTGCTGGCTCGCGGTGCGCTTGCTGTAGAGATCGAGCCATGCCGCGTCGAGCGGCAGCTCGTGCGCGACGACTTGGTTGCCGTCGATCGCCTTCAGACCCACTTCCTCGAGCAGCTCCATCGTCTGGTCGTCGACCACCGCCTTGACGCCGTCTTCGCCCGTCAACAGGTTCGCGAACAGGTTCATCGCGAACGCGTTCTTGGTGATTGAGGTGCGGTCGAGCGCGCCGTTGGTGAAGACCGCGGCGTTGTCGTTGTTGGCGAGAATGTTGCCGGTGATGTCGGCGTTGACCTGTTGGCCAAGATGGATCGCCGAGCCGCGGTACGCGCCCTTGCCCGGCGTCTTGTTGTCCCAGGTGAAGAGGATCGTGTTGTTCCTGATCCCGGTGACCGCCTTCAGATCGCCCAGGTTGGCGTTCACCTTGACTGCGAAGATCAATGCATTCAGGAACAGGTTATTCTCGATCGTCGAGCCGCACGGCGTCACCACGCACTCCTGGCAGGCATTGACGATAACGCAGTTGCGCACCGTTCCGGGGTGGTTGAGGCTGATCGCCGTCTCCTCGACGTGGCGATCCTTGCGCCCCGACTGCTGTTCGTCGACGTATTCGTTCTGGTCGCGCATGTCGACGACGATGCCGTCGACCACGACGTCCTTGCCCCTCGCCAGCACGCGCGCCTGGTTCGGCCGGTTCTTCGACGCCTTGTCCCACAGCAGCTGCGACGGATGCGTCCACGGGTTTCGCTCGCCGAAGTCGCCGGAGTAGCCGCCGAGCAGCTGCACGCCGTCGAACGGGATCTCCCACATGCCGACGCCCAGCCGGCCGAAGTACTTGCCCTCGGCGATGTGGATCGCATCGCCAGCCTCGCACTTCTCGAGCGCTTCCCACGGATCTCCGAACGGCGCGGCTTGCGAGCCGTCGCCGCTCGAGCCGGCGCTCACGAACCAATCACGACCCTTGCTCTGGGCGCTGGCTGTATTCATGAGCGCCCCCGTTCCGATGCAGAACGCCATCCACACGCAGGCGTAGCCGCGAATGCGCACGTTGATCTCCTTCTCGAAAGAAATTTTTCCGGACTAAGGGCCAGGCCGCGACCGACGCGCGTCCATCGCCCGGCGCAAAGCTCCACTCGATTGCGTCCCATGGCACCTTTCTTCATGAGAGCTCATCACCTTGAAACTCCGATGACGATCGGGTTGACCGCCGCACACTCTCAATCCGCAAACGAGCGCCCGCGACCGCCACGGCGTGACAAAAACCGCATCCCTCATTCTGTGGGGAGATTCGGAGACCGAGTGCGCAGAGCCGGCAGACTCGATAAAACCGACGTCGCGGTCAAACTTTGCGTTTGGGGGTTAGGGGCCTGAACGCTCGGTTGCGGGGCCGTACGCGGGAATCATGGGTCGACGTTTAGCGACGGTAGGGCGCGCAGCGGCTTGAGTAGTCGCGAGCGGCTCGGGGACGGCGCGAGTGACCAGTCAGAGACGGCGCAAATTGCTCAAACACAGCGGACGCGAGTGTCACATTTGCGGTCGATGAGCCGGCGTCGAGACGAGCGCCGGGCCGCTACGCCCGATTCGCCGATCTGTTGATGCGCGCCTGCCTCGTACTCGCATCATTTACGGACACGGCGTGGCCGAGCAAGCGAGCGGATCCGCGCTCGGATCGAATCCGCAGTTCGGGTAAGGGGGCGGCAACGGAGTGGTCGCGGCGCCAAACAGCGAACTCAGGGTCGCGATCGCATCCGCGATGTCGAGCGCGCCGTCGTCGTTGGCATCGCATGCGTCGAGGCACGTGAGCACGGGCGATCCGCCAACAGGCGGAAAGAGAAACGACAACTGCGTAATGGCATCGGAAATATCCTGCCCGCCATCGCTATTGCAATCACCGCGGCGGAACAACGGTTCGACGACGGCGGTCGCGGGTAGAGACTTCACGCCGATCGCCGCGAGCGGTTGATAGCCGAGGCCAAACAGGAAGTCGGCCTCCAAGACAATATCGTGAAAGCTGAGTGGCTCATGGTCGAGCAGCTCGACGTCGACCGTGACTATTGTGCTCTCACCGACGCCGAGGCTCACGAACGAATCGATCGGCGTGCCGACCGGCGAATCGTCGAGCGCGACGATTTTCAGGGAGCAGTTGCGGCGCGGGTTGGAGATCCGGATCGGAATCGCGGCAAGGACGGCTCCGGAAGTGTTCGTGATGTCAAACACCAGCGTGGTCGAGTCAAGCGCCGCGATCTCCACAGAATCGTCCGGCACATCGACAACGATCGGCGCCCCGACCGCCAAAGATCCTGTGCAGCAGAGCCGATTGCGCGTGGCGCGGTTAGCAAAACAAAGCTGAAAGCACGAGCTGCCGGGACCAACCGGCGCCGTCAGCGTGACCGTCACCGGCGTGCATCCTGGCGGCACGGTCACCGAAGCCACGTGGGAGATGCTCGTCGGTCCGGGAAGGCTGCACCCCAGTGTCCCGGCCGCGAGCGCGCTATGGGTAATGTCATAGATCTGCGTCGCGCCCGACTCGTTGCAAACTTGAACGGTGATCGTCGTCACTCCGCCGCTTGCGACGCTTTTTACGTACGGAACATAGCAATACTCTTTGCATTTGCCGCGCACCAGCGACGCGATGCCGTCGCTGACGATGATGTAAGGCAGCGGATTGTCGGTGCGACGCGCGATCTTGTGAAATCCGAGCGGCAGTGGCGTTTGAAAGGCGCCATGCGTCGATTGTCCCCAGTTCTCAAGATCGCTCTCGGCGACAAAGTCGGGAGTCATGACGACCGGGTGAGTGGGATTGACGACTGAGATGAGCTCCTCGCTGCCATTCGACATCGTGAACGGCCCGAGATTGTTGAGGATGTCGATCGTCGTGCATGGCGCGAAGTGATACTTCGTTGACGTCACCAAATAGAGGCCGGTGCCGCTGCCGCTCGCGACCCAGCAAATGGCGTTTTTTACGATTCGGCGGCCGGCGCCATAAGTGCTCGAATCGGGGTTCATGAGCTGGTGATCGATTGGATCCGACGCCATCAAGAAGATGCGATGCCCCTTGACCGCGTTCGACCACACAGGAACATTCGCCAAGGCGCCCGCCCAATCCGAAAGCGCTGGCGAAGTGCAGGGGTGCGGCAGTGCCGTGTTCACGTCGCCGATGATGATCGCGTTGTACTTGGCGAAATTCGCCGTCGTCATCGCCAGCCAGGTCGCGTCATTGACGATGTCGACCTGGTACCCGCACTCGATCGCGAGCGTCGCCTCGTTATCGGGAACAAACGTACTCGTCGGCGTCAGCGTCGACTGCAAGATGAGCACTTTGCCATTGAGCGCCGCGGGACCGCCCGAGCCCGCGAGTTCGCGCACTTCGCCGGCGAGCAGTACGCGGTCGAAGATCTCGACCTCGTCGATATTCCCGACAAACCGCGAGACGCCAAATGTCAGTGCCGCGCCGATGCGCAGCAGACCGGCGTTCGCCATGCTGCCGAGACCAATGCCTTGGTAATTATCGGGGTCGACGCGCTGGCCATCGACGTAGAGCCGGACGCCGTTCGGCGCGTGGTCACGATCAAAAGTCGCCGCCACGTGATGCCAGCGATTGTCGTTCACGAAGGCAGCGGTCGAAGTCGGGGAAAAGACGATAGACGATGAGCCATCCTGCACGGCAAACGCGAGATGGCCGGCCGGCTCGATGTACAGCACGTATCCTGGCGCGACCCCCGGTCCCGCAAACTTCGAAACGATGGGGCGCGCCGCCGCCGGCGCGCTCGAGTCGAGACGGATCCACGCGTCGATCGAGAGATCGCCGCTTCCCGGCCCGGTCGCCGCGCCGAAATCAAGGCGCGCATGGTCGGGCACTTGCACTTCGTTCGTGCCATCGAAGACCACCGATCCATCGATGAGCGCCGAGCTTTGATAAACAGGGTTTAGCAGCGTGCCGTTGTTGCCCCACGCTAAGTCGCGCACATCAAACGGCGTTGAGTCCGGATCGAGCGGCCACCACCCCACCATTCCGTGCGGCGCGGGTACGCAACAGCACTTGCCGTCCGGCACAACGAGCTCGCCGACTAAGTTCAGCCCGGTGACGCCGCCGAGGCTATTCGTCACCACGACTTTCAAGCAGTTGAGGCCATGGGTGAAATAAGCGTCGTTTGTGACGCTGATAGACGTCGACGAGATGTGGCCAGGATCCGCCGTTCCGCCGATGAAGACGCCGTTCAAAAAAACCTGAGCGCTCTGATCGGCCAGCAGCTCCAAAGTGAGATTCGGATCGTGAAAGCCTTCGCGCAAGCAAAAGCAGTATTGATATTCGAAGATGCCGGCGACATCGAGCGTGTGGAAGATCCATTGGCTCGAGGTCGCGCCGGCGCCGGGTAGCGGTCCTGCCCAACCGGCCGCCGGCGCGCGTACGCGCGCCGCTTCCGGCTCGAGCGTCATGGTGAAGGGCGGCGTGCTCGCGCCACCGAGCGAGCTGTCTCGGGTCGCGACCCAGTGGTCTTCGAAATCGCCAACCGCGATGACTAAGCCGGTGAGATCGTCCCAACCGGTGTTAAGAGTGAGTTCGAGATCCGCGGGTGGACAAGGTCCGATCTCACCGACATTGGCGCAGCATTCGAGTTCATCGCATTCGATGCCTTGATGAACGGCGACGATGCTGCAGCAAAAAACGCCCTCGCTGGTCGGCGTCGCCACCGTGTTGGTCGCCGTCCCCGGCAGCGTCGATTGCAAAACGCCATCGCAGTAGATTCGGATTTCGTCGTAGGTGTCGTTGTTGACCCAGCTGAGATAGAAGACGCCCTCATCGACCGTGCAGTAGTTATTGGTAGGCACTTGGCAGCCGGCACAACACGGCGCCGACGGGCATTCAAAAAAACCGATCATGCCGACGACGGTGCAGCACGTCGCCGAACTCGGCGAGACGCCGCTCAACGTGAAGCTCGTGGCCGTGCCGCCCAATCCTGTTTGAAACTGCCCATCACAAAAAATCTGTATGAAGTCGTAGGCAAAGCCATTGGTCCATGTCAGCAGGTAGTTGCCCGATGCATCGATCGTGCACACGAGTCCCGTCGGAGCCGGACAACTGACACAACACAACGCCGAGGGACAACTCATGCCGTTCTTCACGCCGACGATTTGGCAGCAGGTCGTGATGGCCGACGCGAAGACGGTGGTCGAGGTCGCGCTACCCGAGAGGGTATCCACCGTGAAACTGTTGCAAACGATTTCGATCGAGTCGTAGATATCGTTGTTGACCCAAGTGAGACTGATTGCGCCGAGGGCGCCATACACGCACGTCACGCCGCTCGGCGCCGTGCATTGCCCGCGCACCGCCGCCGGCGCGACGAGCGCGGCAATCATGGACCACGCGAAAACCTGCGGCGCAAACACTCGGGAATTTGCAGCGACAAAGAATGCGCAAGCCCGGCGCATGGCGTCTCCTCAATTCGTCGGATGAAATCGTGCCCAATCAGCTCAAAATCCAAGCGTGACAAGCCGCAGGTATATCCCTGCAAGCCACTCGCGTCGACCCTGATGGTGGAATAGCCCCATGACGCCACAGCGCACGCTCCCGGATAACACTCTTTCCTCTACAGCACTGCCCTGCTGTTTGCCACGACATTCGGGCGCTTCTTTACGAGTACTCGCCACTTTGGGGACTGGGCGGGCCACGCGCGCATCGCCGCGACCTCGGCGCGCAGCGCGCTGTTCCAGCTACGCACTGATGATCAGTCGGCGTCGCGTTCGACTTCGTCGGCGCCCGCAGAATCTGTCGCCGCACGAACGACCGCCTCCAAGATCATCGTCGATCTTTCGGGCATGCCAAGTTCGATGACCAGAAACTTGGTGAAGTCGTGGTCGTCGAAGTTAGTGTTCATAGCAAAAAACCAGGCGACTTCGAGCGGCGATTCGTTTGTGTGCCAGCTCGTCATCATGAAACGGGCATCCGACTGATCGACCGGCACGGTATCGACGAAGGCTAAATCGAGTTCGTCATGCCACTGGGAGCGCGTGACGCCACCGCAGACCGCGTAACGACAGTCGGTCGCGAGTATTGCTCGGGCGAGGGCGGCACGATCATGGCTCCGCCAACTCCCAACGTGATCCCAAAGTAAACACGGGTAGGCCTGCGCAGGAAACGGTAACTCAAACTCATCGGGGCGATCGATGCCAATTCGGTAGTACTCGCGCTGTTCGTGAATTAGAAACGGCGACATCTACCTCCATGGGCACGCGTCGAGTTTGTGAAAGCGTCACTGCGCTCACTCACGGAGCATCTCCCCCGCCAACTGCCGCTGCATCCGCACGAACCGCTTCACCTGCTCCATCCTGCCGCGCAGCGCCGCACAGTCGACGCTAGGGCGAACCTGATGGAAGTACATGACCCGACATACCTCGCCACGCACGGCAAATGGGCGCGTAAGCTTGAAACACTAACTCGCCGCCGGTGAAGTCCCAGCCGCCCGGGATATCGAGATTGCCTCCTAGACAGAAGGGATACCTTGGGAGCGGGCCAATCGCCACCGGCGTCCCTCGGAAACTCTCGACAGCGCCGTGTCTCGCTGTGCGGGTGAAATCGAACACAATGAGAGAAGAGAGCAAATAGAGCAGCGATACGGTTGAAGCCCACGTCACAACGAAACGAAGCACGGCGGTGACACTCACAAGTTGCCTCACGAAATTCTTGGACACTTGTTCGTACTCCCTCGCCCGCCAACTGCCGCTGCATCGCGACAGCCTACCTTCCAGGATAATGCGCTCGTGGTCTTTACCCTGGGCGTCCCGCCCGGCGATTGTAGCCCGATCGCCGATCGCGCGCGTGCGACGGCGGCCGTGTCGATTTACATCTCGACTACGGTGATTCGAACCCGTTCGTTCATTTCTGCGTACCGTTCATTTGCGAAGTGAACGAGCGTTACGAGCTTGTTGAAGATTTCCGGATGCAATCGTACGAGCGAGGCCGATTTCTTTATCACGATTTCAACCGGCTCGCCGGTTGGAAGGGCGAGCCCACTGAGCGAGTTGGGACCGTGCAGATCCGTCATGCAATCGATCCAAGCGTCGCCATTTCGTCCGTAACCGTCAAAGAAACGAAACCTGCTGTTCGTCACGACATTCGGGCGTTTTTTTGACGAGTCTCGCCCTGCTGTCTCTCAGGACATTCTGCGGTTTTTGCGAGATTTCTCGCCACTTGAGGGCAGCGAATCACCATTCTGTACTCCTACCTCGCTGACCGCGCACCGCGGGTATCGCGCAAGAACATCGCGAGTCTCATCCCCGTGAAGTTGACCGACGATCCGGAACGCCGAAATTCTTCAACGATTGAACTGGACCTGCCC
>JBJXFK010000348.1:0-13764 GCA_046155505.1 Phycisphaerae bacterium | reverse complement strand
GCGCGCCCACATTTTCGCAACAAAAGCGCCCGCGCCCCCTTTCCGCCCCGCGCCCCCTCGGGTGCCGTGCCGACAACGCCGGCCTCGTCTTCGGCTATCGCGACCGGCTCAACTTCTGGGTGCGGGTCTACTCGCTGGCGACGCAGACGGCGCGGGTTTATGAGGTGTCCGCCGGTGCGTGGACGCAGCGTGATTCGACCTCGTTCACGATCACTTCGGGCGTCGCGTTCACCATGGACAGCGACGTAAGAGCGGGCGGGACCGACGGTTACGCGGCGACGATCCCGGCCGGTCAGGTCGGCCTGTGGGTCTCGGACGCCAGCAATAACAGTTTTGACAACATCAAGGCCCACGATCTGGCCGGGGCGTTCGAGATGGAAGCTCGCTGGTTCAGCAACTCCGACGAAGTGCATACCGACAGCCGGCTCAAATTGGTTAGCGCGGTCCGCCAGAGCGTGCCAAAAGTGTCGGCAGCCTTCGATTCGGTCGTTCGAGCAGGCGATTGAGTCGGAAATTGCTGCGGCATCGACCGAGTTTGGCCGCCGCTTGCTCAGAACGGTACCCTCCACGCGCAACTCCACTGCGTCTGTCGGCGGCTTTCGGTCCGCGCGGCCACGCGCGCGTTCGCGAAACGTATGCAAGCGAACGCGACACACGCAACAGACGCCGGGCACAATCCCACGCAAAACCACGTCTCCCCGCGCGCGACATTTCGCAGAACGTAGGGTTCCCTCTAGTTGCAAGGGAGTAGCGAAATGCTGCTCCCCAGTGGTTAACGAACGCAGCCCGAGAGAACGAGCGGCGTTTTGCGTTTATCTACGGCCTTTGCAAGAACTTGAGAACCGCCAAAGTCTCTCGCCGAGCGATGCCCATTTGTTGCGCGCGATCCCGTTTCGATACCGCCGCGAACCCGAACCGCGATCTCTCTCGAACTCTCCAGTAGTTCGAAGGACGGGTTAACGCTGCGGGGCCGCTGCCGAATTGCTCGGTCCGCGACACCGCGCCATTGGCCCACGCTCGTCGCGCGCGGCGCATCCGCTACAAACGGTGGGCCGAAAGTGACGTTCTCAGTCGTGTAGCGCGATCGTTGATCGCCGGGACACCCGAGTCGCGGAGGCAGTTCGTCGCGAACAAGGAGATGCGGTCGCCATGACGGTCCGCGTCGTCACACACACTGTTCGCCGAATCCCGTGAGCAGATTCGCCAGATCGATCAGGTCCACGTCGCCGTCCGCATCGAGGTCGCCGTGCGAGAGCGTTGGGTCGCTGAGCTGGCCGAAGTTGGTGAGCAGGATCGCCAGGTCGGCGAACGTCACCGCGCGGTGACCGTCCACGTCGGCGACGCACGCGTTGACCGTCAGCGTGGCAACGTCAGTCGTCGTGCTGAAGCGCGCGCTGGCAACGACGCAGTCGTACAAACCTTGATCGCCCGATTGCACGTCATTCAGTGACAGTGACTGGAACGCGGCGGAAGGACTCGCACCCGCATCGATCGACACGCCGTTGCGACGCCAGCCATCGCTCGTTCGCCGGTGGTTCGACAATTGGGTAGTCGGCCGAGATGGGAAGCAAACAGAGATAGCCGCGCGGGCGGCGCTCGCGCGGCATTGTCGCAATCTTGATCGGCTCCTGTTCGATATAGTGATCGATGAACTGTCCGCGCGTCGGCAGGCGGCTCGCGTCAGGATTTCGCCGTCACGCCTTGAGCACCTTGGCGCTCGGAATTTCGATCGAATCCTCGCAACAAGGGCAGCGCGCCGCGAGCACCGGCTCATCCACGCGCGGATTGCCGCACAGGCCGCAGGGCTGATTGATCGGAGCGGTTTTGGTGCCGCAGCCAAGATCCGCGATCGGATTCCAGTCGTAGTCAACCGCCGCCCCGTGCGTGCCGGGCAGGTATTCGTGGATGACCGGATCGCGGTAGGAGCCGTCGCCGATGGCGGTGCGAATCTGCGCCGCGCTGAGCCAGTTGAAACTGAACGCTTTCTGCAACGTCTGCACGGCCTTGAACGTCGAGTGCGACGTGTTCAGATAGGGTTCCGGATAGATGAGCAGTTCCTTCACCAACCCCCAAAACTCCGGCGTGTAGCGATTGCCCGGCTTGGTCGTGCCGAGGGTGGCGAGCGCGTCGTTGAGCGGCGCCCACTCGCCGGCGAAGAACGCCCGGACGAACACCCGCACGCCGGTGCCATAGCTCGTCGATGCGTCGATGTCGCGGATGATGCGCGTGACGAGGTGGGCGGGGAATTCGTAGTAGGGCACGCCGAGAAGCAGCTTGATCTCGCCCACGCGCCAGCCCCAGCGGTGGTTGAGGCGATAAAGCACGATTCGGGCGAGGACTTCGGTGGTGCCCTCGTCGAGCGCGCCGCGCAGCGAAAAATAGTGCCCGTCGCTGATCGGCGAGCCGCCGCCGGCCATTTTGACGATCTGCTCCCAGAAGAATTTGCCGACATCGCTGGCTGTTTCCGTCACGGTGAGCTTGCCGGCGGCCTTGGCCAGCAGCTTGCCTTTCCATTCGATCAATTGCTCGGCGGTCAACCAGCGAAACAGCGGCGTCGCCTGTCCCGGACGTGCAAATTCGTTGATGCGATCGAGCAGGCCGGCGGCTTCGGACGTGGTTTTCTTCGGTCGCCAGTTTTCGATGCTCTTGAGAAGTCCATCCGGGGCCACCCAGGTGACGCCTTGCGGCTCAACTTGTTCGGTCAGACGCAGCGGGTGCATGTTGGTATTGGGCCAGATGTCCTTGATCACGGAAAACAGCACATCGGGATCGGTTGGTGAGGTCACGGTGACGGACAGGTTCGTTCGTCCGCTGATGCGCTGCGTTCCGGCCTGCAAATCCCACTCCGTGAATCCGCCGGCCTGGTACGAGAATGCGTGCATTGGCTCGTGAATCAGGACGTGCATCCAGTGACCGGACGGGTCTTCGAGCGGCGACTTGGTCACATAGAGCGCGACTTTGTCATTGGGCAGCGGCCCGCTGGACAGTCCGGCGAGTTCATCCAGCGTGACGCGCGTGAAATTGATCGTCGCGAACGCCGGGATGGGCGAATCGCCGGGCGGCTTGGCCGCCATCGCCGGGCTGCGATCGAGGACGGCGCGATAATCGGCGGCCGAAAAAGTTCCGCCGGTGGATTTGCCGTCGTAGCGGCCATGCTCCTTGTAGAGCAGCAGCAACAGCTTCGCGACGAAGAGCCGTTTTTCGGCGATTCCGTCGGTGCCGGCGGTCGTCGCATAGAGCGCCGACATCTGCGTGTGGGCACCTGGCGAGCCGGTCAGGTCGGCCAGCATCGCCGTGCGTGCCGCGATCAACTCGCCGTATGCGTTGGTGGCAAAGGTGTCGTCCGAGCCGGTCAGCACCATCTTGCAGCGCAGCATGAGGTAATTGAATCGCGGCGCGATCAGGAAGCAGTTGCTATCCCACCCGACCGGCTCGACCGAGCGGCTGCTCAGGCCGCCGTCGGTCTGGAGCAGCCGATCCATGGCCTGCTTGACGTCGGTCGGGGTCGGCTCGCCCGGGCGGTAGGAATTCGTGTTGTTGGGCAGTTTGACGAATTTGCGCGGACGTTTGGTCTTGCTCTCGGCGACGCTGGTGATGGTCGCCGGCGTGGCCTTGGTGATGCAGGGTGTGTAGTGAAAACGCAGACTCAGTCCCAGCTCTTTGCGAACCAGGTTTTCGGTCACTTTCACCTTGCACGCGCTGCGGTCGACGATGTCGGTGTCGGCGATGACTTTCACGCCGCCTTCGTAGTCGCGCCCGGTCAGTTCGTCGAAGAGTTTTTTGGGCAATTGCAGCGGCACGCCGCCGCCCTCAATCGTGTCCCATTCCTCGCGATTCCAGTTCGCGTAGCGGCTGATCAAGTTGTCGACGCGGTCTTTGATATCCGCCGCACCGACAGAATCGGCGCGCAGTTTGGCCTCCAACTTTCGCACGAGTGATCGCGGGTGATACTGCTCGATCGGTATATCCAGAATGTCGTCCCATTCCGAATTGCAGCCGAGTTGGTCGCGCCGCGCGTGCACCAGCTCATGCGCGAACGCGACAAAAAACGGCGTCTCGACCTGCGGCACGCCCTCACCGGTCGTCGTCGCGGCCGGCACGGCGTAGGCGACCACGCGCTCGATGCCGTCATCCAGCAACACCGGGTGAGTGGACTTCGCCGTGTCGGGTTCGTGGTACTGCACGCCGTAGGTGTCTTTGTCGAGCTTTTCCTGAATCTGGTAGTGGTTGAAATAGAAGTGCGCCTCGCAGCCCGCGCCCATGCGCTGTGTGCCCGAACCCGACGCGCCGATCTGGCGATAAATGAGACGCTTGCTCGCGAAACCGAGCGCGACGTTTTTCGCATCGTCATAGACCACCTTCGTGCCGTCCACGACGGCGTGCCCGGCGGCACGCCAACGCCGCAAGAAGATGGTCTTGCCTTGCGACTCGATCAGGGTTTTCAGATTATTCGCGTCGCGCACGAGCATCTTGGATTTGTCTTCCTGCGGCGGATCGAATTCATTGATGCGGCTGCGCAGTTCGCCCAACGTGGCGATGATGATGTCCTTGTCGCGCCAGGTCGCGAGTGTGGGATAAATTTTGTTGACACCCATCGTGCCGAGCATTGCGAGGCGACCGGTGTCCACGGCCAGCGACGTAAGCGCCGCCACGATGTCCTTCTTTGCCGGCTCATCCAGGTCGGGCACAACGACGCCCGGATCCGGCACCTTTTCAACTTGTCGCCAAACCGGGTCATCGCCTGAGTTACTCACCGTATCGGTGCCGGATTTCAGCTCGTTCAGCTTCGTTGTGATCAGCGGCACGATTTTGGAGTCGTCGAGCAGTTCCGCACTCGAACCGCGACCGATCGCCGTGCCGTTGATGAAATCGCTGAGCGTGGTCGACGGATACATCGTGACCTGGTGCTCGGCCGGCTCGCGCGCCACCGCTTCGAGCAGCGTCGATGCGATCTGCGAATGAGCGCAGATCTGGTACATCACCCAGCGCATTTTGGCTTTGAACGGTTTGAGCGCCGTGAGGCCGTCGCCGGTGCGTTTTTCTTTTCCGTAGAATCCCGCGTCGGTCGGCTCCGTGTTCGAAATTCGCAGCCCTGTCATGTTGTCCGAGAGCACATCCTCGATCACTGGGCAGCCGGCAATGGCGATGTTCTTGCCCAGCTTGTCGCCGGTGAGGTCAGGCGGGTCGGTGACAAATTGGTTCGCCGTCAGCCCGGACTTTACTGTTGAAACCGCGTCGGTGCCTTTCGTGGACATGAACGCGTCGCGCTTGTCGGTGACCCAGACTTCCACGCGGCAGTGCGAAAGGCACCTGACGGCCTGCAACTCCGCCTTGTGACGTTCTTCCTTGCGTCGCACGCGGTCCTTATCGGCGCGGCTGATATCCGTCTTGGGCAGCGCGTCGATTTCGGGACCGTCGAGCACGAGCTGCGCCACGACCTCATAGTCATCGGCGGTCTTGGGCTGACCGGCGCGCGGGTGGGCCGGTCGCGGCTCGCCCGTCGGGCCGGTCGTCGTTGCGGCCGGGTTTTTGCAGCGCGAGATGCGGACCATCATGCAGCGAATCGTGGCGAGCTCGGTCAGCTCGAGCTTGATGGCCAGCATGTCGGTGATGGGCACAAACCACGAGTCGACCGACTCAATCTTCACGCCGATGCGCGGCGGCTGCACACTGAGTGGAATTGTGGTGGTCGCAGTCGATGAGGTGCGCGAAACCTCGCGCTCGGTCCACTTGTCGCGTTCTTTCTTCAGATCTTTTTCGTCGAGATACTCGTACCAATCGGTGTTGGGAATACGGACCCCGGTCGCCGGATCGAGGTTTGGCACGCCATCCCAGAAAATGTATCTCGTCTCGGGCACGCTGCCGCTCCTTAGCGCTCGTCGTGAACCTGCTTGATTTTGCTTCGGGTGTCGTCAGTCAATTCGCCCGTGACGTCGAGCCCGTTTTTCGCCTGAAACTCTTTGATCGCCGTCTCGGTGAGCGGCCCGAACGTACCGTTCTCGGCCATGCAGTCGAATCCCAGATTGCTGAGCCGCGATTGCACGCCGTCGAGCGTATCGATCGGCAGCAAATGCCCAAGCGACAGTGCATACTCGCGCTGCGTCTCGCCCTGCCCAACCGTAAGCAGCGCTTTCTTGGCAATCGGCGAGATCGACACGGAAATTTTGCCCTCGGCGTCTGTTGTCCCAGTCTTGGGCGGATTCTGATCGATGATCAACGTGTATGGCTGATTCGCGATCACCTTGTCCTGATCCAGAATCTGGAGATTCAGCTTGGCCGGCACGCCGCGGCGTTGAAAGCGGTGCGACGCGCCGGTCGGTCGCGTTTCTTCTTTGAGGCGCTTGTCGGGAATTGAGACCTTGTCCCCCGGCTTAAGCACGTTCATCGCCACGCGCAGTTTTTTCAGTTCCGCGTTGGCAGGATCATTCCAAAGAGTGTCTTCGAAGAACCCGTACTGAAACGCGATGCTCGAAAGGCACTCGCCGGGTATTACTGTGTGCGTCTTGGCCACGTTATACAGCCTCCCACGATTCAGAATCCAGTTCCGGGAATGTGATCTTGCAGTCACCATCCAGCAGACCGTCGTAGCGAACCTTGCCCTTGTCGTCGAGTTGCCCTTCCTGAACACTGCCGTCGGCCAGCGTGACGCGATATCGCTCGAACGGCACCGGCTCGCCTTCCATATCGACCAGTGCGAACTCGACGAAGGTGAACTTCGGTTGCGGCGGCGGCGGGGCCGGGCAGACGACGTTTGAGTGCCAGGCATCGGCGTCCAAGTCGGGAAACGAAATCTGACAATTCCCGCCGCCGTCCACGTCGTTCACACGGGCCTTGCCCAGATAGTTCAGCCGACCCTCACGCACCACGCCGTCGGGCATTTTCACGCGGAAACGCTCGTTCGGCAGCGGCTCACAATCGCTGTCGAGCAGTTGAATCTCGATCCACGTCGTTTCGGGCTTGGTCTCGAAAATCGGCGTCAACTCAGCGGGCGCCGGCGGTGCTTCGACTCGGCGTCCGCCAGAGCGGATTACGGGCGGCACGACAAACGCGCTCAACACGCCGGTGGCTAGCAGCCGTGCAATTCGCTGGGCGACCTGCTGATCGGTTTGTCGCGTAGCGTCACCGTCGTGGGCTTCCGACAGGATTCGGCGGAGCACGTCGCCGTGGGTGGCGTTTAGCCGTGCGGAAAGCAATTCCGCAGCAGCGGCGTTCGGATCGAGCGCGGCAGTCTGCTTCTCGAGAAATGGGGGCGTGTGCGACAATCCGATGTCGAGCGCGCGCAATCCCAATGTAACCACTCGCCGCATAGTCGCCCCGGACGCGGTGCGACGAAAGTATAGATCGGCGGCCTCAGTTTCGACACCGCGCGGCGAGGGCACCGGCAGGCCCGGCACAAGGTTGAGCCGCTGGGATACTTCCGCAAGCTGCTGACGGCGATTGCGGGTCATCTCGTAACGCGCCCGGCGGAATTGCTCACACTTGGCGGCACCGCGTCCGCCCTGGCCTGATCCGCCGTCCGGCCGAGTCGCGCACAGCGATCCCACCCATGCGCGACCGCCTTGGGGTTTACAGAACGCTTACGATCTAATACTACAACGCTGCTTCCTCGACCAGCGGCAGACACGTAAATCACGCAGCCGCACACCAAGTGCCCGCAATCGCCGCAGCGTTCGCTTGCGGTGGCTCTTTGCCGCGGCCGCGTTTCGCTGTTGCGTTGTTGTCAATTGCCCGCCAACGATTCCGCCCGATTTTGGGAACAGCGACCGCCCTCGTGCCACAGGGCCGCCAGGGCGCGCGTCGCCGTGCGCGCCTGACACGCGGTCAGATCGGGATTTTTTTCCCCGCCGCGTTTGTACGAACTCCGCCAGGAACAGATGGCTTACACACGTCAGCAGCAAATGCCGCGTGATCGCGCCGAATTTGCGGGCCTCGAAATGAACCAGGCCCAGTTCACTCTTGCTGTCCTCGAACAGTCGCTCGATCCGCCAGCGGCTCAGCGCCACCAGCAGCAACGTCTCGATCGGCGTGCCGCTCGGCGCGTTGCTCAGAAAAAATATCACCTCGTCAGGATTCAGCGCGTTCTGCGTAAGCGGTAGCGAACACGGCCCGTCGGGCAGGCCGTTCTCGTCTTTGATCCAGAGCGGCACACATCTGGCCTCCCAGACCATCTGGCCTGCTCCCCGTAACTTGATCCAATCGCAATGAGAGTCTCTACTGCCTGCCCGGCAGGCAAGGAGACTGCTCATGAAGCGTTCCCGACAAAACCGTACAGGTTGATTCCGCCGACCTCGCCGATCGGGTCGCGGCTCAGCCAGCGGCCCAGGCGCGCGGAGTAGTAGCGGTAGCCGTAGTAGCTCAGGCCGGTTTCTGCATCGAAGTACTTAGTGCTGAACCGGAACGGATTGGCGTCGGCGTAGGAGCCGGTCTGCGAGGTGATGTTGCCGAAGGCATCGTAGGCATAGATGAACGAGCGGTCGTCGCCGGTCGAACTGGTGCCCGCCGTGTCGATGCAGCCGAGCAGCCCGCCGACCTGCCCTTGACGCAGCCGTATCGGGTCAAGGGTGCCGCCGGCGGCGTGCAGCGATTGCGAGAGGTCGAGGCCCCAGATGTAGCGCTTCAGGACCGTCTTGTCCGGCTGGCCGTCAGGCGGACCGCCGTTGCCGTCATTGAGATCACGCCAATCCAGTTCCAGCAGCAGCAGCCAGCCGCTGTAGACGAAGCGGCGATGCAAACTCGGCGTCGAAGACCAGCCGCCGGCACCGCGCGCACCACAGACGTTACCGACAGCGCGCAACGACGAGTGATCTATTTCACATTAGCAGGCCGACTTGCGGCTCAGTTGGAACGGATCAACATCGGCACGTTCGAGGGCGGATTCGAATCGCTCCGAGCCGTTGTCCAAGAACATCGAGTACTCGGCCGGCGTAATGAACAGTCCGCACCACAGCATTCCGGACCGTCCCCCGCTCTCGACAATCGCGGCCGATTTCAACTCACCGAACGGAGCCGTCAAGTACAGCGCTGTCTTTCCAATTTCACGCGCGAATTGCGGGTGTGCGTGTTCGAATTCGATTGCGATTCCGCGGCCGAGATGAAGTTTCTTCTCGACAACGAAGAATGAGCAGCTAGCGACCACCAACGGAATGTCCGCCCAATGCCCATCTGCGACCGTAAAAATCTCACCAAACGCGGATAACTTGCTTTCAAAGTGAGTCAGCCCAAGCGTTGCGAACAGCCGACACCCTTCCATCACTCCTTCGTACTGGAGAATCTGAATTCGCGGCACTCCTTGGCGCGAAGTGAAAGTCGAGCGTTCAATGGGTGCGCCAAAAAAACGCTCGTAGTGATCGTAGTACAGCTCTCCATACGACATCGCGTCACCCCCCACGACCGATCTCAAATCGATGGCTGTGATTACAGCTTGGACATTGAACGCGAACGTCGCAATTATATGCGTCGATGACCTCAGCGCGAGTCGGGGGATTGGGTTGGCACTTGAAATCAGCAACGCGGTCCGCCCACTTCGTCGGATAGTGATCAAGATCAAAACTGCGGCGGCAGATCGGGCCGTTGGGTGAATTGACGACGATCTCATCTGGGATCGGATCCGAACATGTGGGGCATTGCATCTGGCCTGTCGCATCTCGAGGTGCCTCGGCAACCGCCTTCGCAATCGTGTCTCTGCGGAACGAACACCTGTTGTAAAGGCCCTTCGACGAAGTGGCTCCGCTAGTTCCGGGAGTCGCACGCGGAGCTGAGCACTTTGCGGACGCGAGCGGTAGAGCTGTTGATACCGCGGTGTTGATTCCAAACTCCGCCATATCGGCCATCGTCGGACTAAGCCCACACCCCTCTTGCAGCACGTCTTGGTTGAGCCTCGTGCCAACGGGAACCCCCGTCGATACCTGCCCGATCCCCGAGCCAATTTGATCGCCGGCCAGGCACGCTCCCGCACTTGCCGCGAGCACGGCGCCGACCGCCCAACCTGGCGGTCCGCTCAGCGCGCAGGCTGCGGCCACCAACGAGGCTGCACCAAGTCCGGTACCCGAAACGATCAACGCGGTGCCGCCTGCCAGTGCGTCACGCTCAGGAACGGGCGTCCCCAAAACATCGACCTGGCCGGTCAGAAACTCAGGGCAATGACAAGACGTGCAATCGACGGGATTTCGAGTGATTCGCCCAGTGACGGGGTCGATGAATTCGTTTGAGTTGCGAATACGATCGGTACTGCAGCCCGCGACGCCGTTGAGCAGCAACCCGTTCCAGTCTTCGCCTTCAAGACCGAGCGCGTCAAAGAAATTCACCGCTGCGTTCGAGACAAACCCATACAAATTCACCCCACCCGCTTCCCCAATCGGGTCGCGGCTCAGCCAGCGGCCCAGGCGCGCGGAGTAATAGCGATAGCCGTAGTAACTCAGGCCGATTTCAGCGTCGAAATACTTCGTGCTGAAGCGGAACGGATTGGCGTCGGCGTAGTCGCCGGTCTTCGAGGTGATGTTGCCGAAGGCGTCGTAGGCATACGACGCGGCGACGGTGCCGTAGCTCGCGCCTGGCGTCGCCTCAATAAGCTGGGTGACGTTGCCCTGGCCGTCGTAGGCGTAGATGAACGAGCGGTCATCGCCGGTTGCGGCGGTGCCCGCCGTATCGACGCAGCCAAGCAGTCCGCCGATGCCGCCGGCGGCGTGCAGCGATTGCGAGAGGTCGAGGCCCCAGACGTAGCGCTTCAGGACGGTCTTGTCCGGCTGGCCGTCGGGGCCGTCACAACGGCGAACAATCGTCGGTTATCGCTCGCGTCTACCCGCTACGCATTCCATTCGGCGCAGCCGAGTCTGGCTTCTCGGGCGGCCATACGGCGGGAATAGTGTCCAGCACCGGTACGCCGGCTGCGAGCATCTGCTGTGTCACATAAGCTTTGATCTCATCATCTTCGATAATTCGCATCGAGCGGCGCGGCCAGTGGTACACGGAATATCCGAATCGCGCCCGAAGCAACAAATAGTTGGATCGCTCCGTAGTCCACAGTTCGCGATACCAGATCTGCTCGCGGAATGTCAGCTCCTCGAATTTCAATTTCCACCTCCGCACCCACCCGACTCGGTAAAGCGAACAGGCGATTTTCCGAGCGGTAAGATAGTGGAGCAACGCTGCGGACTTCCAGCCTCCCTGAGTCTTTGGAGCAATTCCAAGTCATCCGGCGAAGGGAATGGCGTGCCGCGCGGATGTGTATGGCAGATCAACCGCACGTCCGATCCGATCGGAATTGGCACTTCGCCATTGTTGCCGCGTATCAGGTGGTATTGCCCACCACCCCCGTTGCGTCCCGAACCACAAACGTAAATCTGCGCGAACTCGTCACCGCTGGCTGACCCGGTGAGGCGCTCCATCTCGCAATTGGACAGTCTACGCGGAATCTTGAGCTGCACACCGAGTGGTGCACGCCGCGCGTGCTGAATGTCGTCGACCGTCAACTCGCATAGTCGTCCGGTCGTGGCAGCGTCATCGCAACCCGCTCGCGCCCCTGTTGATCCCTGTGAGGCACGGAGTAGCGCAAGCGACAACAGCGCGCCTCCGCCTTGCTGACGGCAAAACTGCTGAACGCTCGAAGGATCATCGACGTTGACCCGGTTGAGCCCCTCGGCAAGACCCCACACACCGCAGGTCAGCCCGTTCTTGACGACCTGGGTACCTGCTTCCGCCCCGACTTCAAAACATCGGTCGCCTGCCTCGTCGAGCGATTGGCAATAATTCGAAAGCGGCTCATACGGAATCAGCACGCCTTGCTTCTGATAGCAGTCATTCACAACGGCGAGTGCGACCGTGTCCACCGCGATCGCGCCCACTTCGACCGCCGCATCTTTCGCGCCGATTGCGACATCGACACCGCCCTGACAGGCACCCTCAACAGCCCCCTGACACGCAGCCGCCGCGTGATCAAACGGCGCGCACATATCCTGGAGGGCCGCCTGGCGGCGAATTCGTTGGTTCTTCAGGTCCGCGATGCACTTGTCGAATTCGTCGCCCAACCCGTCGGGGAAGAGACCGAGCGCCTCGAAAAAGTTCGGTGGCGAGTTCAAGACAAAACCGTACAAATTCACCCCACCCGCCTCCCCGATCGGGTCGCGGCTCAGCCAGCGGCCCAGGCGGGCGGAGTAATAGCGGTAGCCGTAGTAGCTCAGCCCCGTCTCGGCGTCGAAATACTTGGTGCTGAACCGGAACGGATTGGCGTCGGCGTAATTGCCGCTCTGCGAGGTGATGTTGCCGAAGGCGTCGTATTCGTACGACGCCGCGACCGTGCCGTAATTCGGCCCCGGCGTGTTGGTGAGCGGATCGACCGTCGTTTCGATGAGCTGGGTGACGTTGCCCTGGCCGTCGTAGGCGTAGATGAACGAGCGGTCATCGCCGGTTGCGGCGGTGCCCGCCGTATCGACGCAGCCCAGCAGCCCGCCGATGCCGCCGGCGGCGTGGAGCGATTGCGAGAGGTCGAGGCCCCAGACATATCGCTTCAGGACGGTCTTGTCCGGCTGGCCGTCGGGAGCGCCGCCCGCGCCGCCGGTCAGGTCACGCCAATCCAGTTCCAGCAGCAGCAGCCAGCCGTTGTAGACGAAGCGGCGATGCAGGCTGCTGCGACCCTGCTACCGCGTCGCGGTGTAGCCGCGCGCGTCGATTCATCTCGAACTCCGGCGCAGAACGTCGCCGCGTTGCGCGGAGGGTACGAAGTAACAGACGCGGAGGCCTGGGGTGAGCCTCCGCTGCAACTGAAGCTACTCGATCGGCGGCTCGAATGATCGAATTGGACGCTGTGGACATTATTGACTCGTCCAGATCGAGCTACACGCTGCTACGGAGATCCCTGAAACTCGTACGCGCCGCTGTCGATCGTCACCGTCCCATCGCCGTCGCCGTCGGTGATGCGGCTATTTCGTAAAAGGCGAGCTCGATTGGATCGTGATGAAGGCGATCGAGAAGGATCGAGCACGCCGGTACCAGACGGCGAGTTCGATGGCGGCAGACCTCAAGCGGTTCATGTCTGGATTTGCCATTGACGCGGCACCGCCGAGCGCGGCGTACCGCGCGCGGAAATTCATCCACCGCAACAAGTGGGCGGTGACTGCCGGGTCGCTGCTTGCCCTCGCGTTCGTGGTCGGGTTGGCGGGAACAAGTTGGGGGTTCCTCCGGGCCGAACGTCAGCGCCAGGTGGCGGTCGCGGAAAGAAATCGCGCCGACGGCAACGCCTACTCGGCCAATCTGATGTCGGCCTCCGCCGCGATCGATAACGTGCAGTTCAACCTCGCACGCAGTTTTCTTGATGACGCCCCCGAGCGACTGCGCGGCTGGGAGTGGCGTGTGCTCGACGCCAGACTGGATACGTCCATCCAATCCCTGCCGCCGTCGGGGCGACTGCCGAACTTGGAGAGCCGTTCGCATGGCCCCGAATTGCTCGCGGAAGCTGACGGCTGGTCGTGCTTGACGTGGTGTGACGGCGTCGCGCAGCGCTGGAGCCTCCAGACCGGTCGGCTCATCCGGACCTATGTGCCGCATGCCGGCCCTGCCACGCGCAACCCGCACTCACTGTCGGCGATGGCCGTGTCCGCGGACGCTCGCCTGCTCTCGACCGCAACGCTTGTTTCAGGATCAATTCCGCCGGTTGCGCATGCGGCAACCTGGGACATCCGCACTGGCGAGCAGATCCGAGGTGTTGATGTAACGCTGCCAGCGCATCCCGAATTTGGAATGGCGATCAGTGCCGATTGTGCGCGGCTCCAC
>JBJXFK010000346.1:0-5249 GCA_046155505.1 Phycisphaerae bacterium | reverse complement strand
GCGCGCCCACATTTTCGCAACAAAAGCGCCCGCGCCCCCTTTCCGCCCCGCGCCCCCTCGGGTGCCGTGCCGACAACGCCGGCCTCGTCTTCGGCTATCGCGACCGGCTCAACTTCTGGGTGCGGGTTTATTCGCTGGCTTCGCCGACGGCGCGGGTGTACGAGGTCTCGGCCGGTGCATGGACGCAGCGCGACTCGACCTCGTTCGCGATCACCTCAGGCGTCGCGTTCACCATGGACAGCGACGTAAGAGCGGGCGGGACAGACGGTTATGCCGCGACGATCCCCGCCGGTCAGATCGGCCTGTGGGTCTCGGACGCGAGCAACAACAGCTTTGACAACTTCAAGGCCCACGACCTCGCCGGGCCGTTCGAGGTCGATGGCCGCTGGTTCAGCAACTCCGGCGACGTGCAGGTTGACGCCTCGAACAGCAACTTGATCAGCATCGGCACGGCGTCCGACAAGCAGGTCACGATCGTCCGCCGCGGGCTGCGGGCGGGCAAGTATGTGCTGACCTACCGCTTCCAGTGGATCAGCGGCACCCGCACCGGGCCGCTGGTGCGCTGGGTGAACCCCGGCGACTGGATGGCGGTGCAATTGTTCCACTCCGACGGCAAGGCGCGCCTGAGCAAGCGCGAAGCCGACGGGAATGTGACGCAGCTCGGGGACGCGCTTTGCAGCGGTTCTTGCGGGTTGGGAAACGCGCGGTACCGAACGACGAACTGAAAGCCCTTAGTGCATGCTCGCTGCGCGAGCCGTTCACTCGCTTGCGCTTCGCGTTCGGATTGCTGGCGCGAGGCACTCGCTTGCGCGTCGCGTTCGGATTGCTGGCGCGAGGCACTCGCGGGCGCGTCGCGTTCGGATCGCTGGCGCTAGGCACTCGCTGGCGCGTCGCGTGGCCACACCCCGTCGCGTTCGGATCGCCGTGCGGGCCAATCGGTCGCTTGAAACCCGCGTATGATTCGGGATTCAAGCTCGTTTGGGGCGGTGGGTGGTCGACGCGTTTCGCAGCAGCGATGTTCCGCTTCTCTCCCGCGCGAATTACCGGGCCGAGTGGACGCACACTCTCGGCTGGGGCGTATTCGCCGGCATGGTCGAAGGCAACACGTCCAGCATCGTCGTCGCCAAGACATTTCACGCCGACCCGCTGCTCGTCACCGTCGTCTGGACCACGCCAATGCTGGCGAATGTGCTCAGCGTCTTCTGGGGCGCGCTCATTCGCGGCAAACGCCGGATACCGATGTTTGTCATGCTGGCGACGCTGGCGCTGCTGGCGTTCATGTCGATCGGCCTGACGCCGGTCGATGGCAGCGCGTGGGCCGGTTGGCTGTTCGCGACGCAGATCGGCGTCGCGCGAATTTTTGTCGCGGCGATCGTCAATGTCCGAACCAGCATGTGGACGCAAAATTATCCGGCTGCGGTGCGCGGGCGAATCACCGGGAAATTGCAGGGTTTGCGATTCACGATGACGCTCGTCGCGGCCGCCGCGGTCAGTTTGCTGTTCAACGCCGATCCGGCTCACTATCGCTGGGCGTATCCGCTGGTCGGTTTTGTCGGCTTGCTATCTCTATGGCCGCTGCGGCGGGTGCGCGTGCGCGGCGAACGATCGGAATTGCGGCGGCACGCGGCGAGTGTGGAGGGCGGCGCAAACGCACACGGCATGCTTGCGAACCTGCGCGAGGCGGCCCAGATCTTGCGGACGGACAAGAAATTCGCCCGCTATTGCTCGGCCCAGCACATGCTCGGCTCGGCTAACTTCATGGTCGATCCCGTGCTCGCCGTCGTCATTACGACGCAGCTCAAGTTTGGCTATTTCGAGTCGGGGCTGCTGCTCGACATCCTGCCGAATATCGTGCTGCTGATGTGCGTGCCGCTGTGGGCCAGGCATTTCGACAAGCATGGCGTGCTGCGATTTCGTGTGACCAATACGATGTACTGGATGGCGTCGACGCTGACTGCGGCCCTAGCGCTGCTGTGCATCGCGCTCGGCGGTGTAACAGCGGCGTGGGTCGGCGTGCCGATGCTGGTGTTCAGCCGACTGATCAACGGCGTCGGCCGCGCAGGCGGGTCGATCGCATGGAACTTGGGGCACTTGCACTTCGCGCCGCCGCACGCAGCGGATTTGTATATGGGCATTCACGTTGCGCTGACCGGGCTGCGCGGGTTGATTATGCCGTTCGTTGCGGTGTTCCTGTTTACGCATGTGGGCTGGTGGAGTCTGATGCTGGCGACGACCTTTAACTTCATTGCCATGCTGATGTTTTGGCGGTTGGCACGCGATTACGACGACCGTTCCGCCGAACCCGCCGCCCCGCGGCTGCCGAGCGAGGTGGCGAGCGACGAATCGTGAAATCTGTTCAGCGCGGCAATCCCAAGTGCTTTCAGCATAAGCACCTTGCGTCTTCACATTGAATTCACAAAAAGTTCGGGTTGGGTGGGCGGCGGCGATCGGCTACAATTTCCGGCTCGGGTGAGGGAGCAGCAATCGTCGCAAACCTGCGGAGGGGACCCCACAGGACGGCGACCTGGGTTGTGAGTGATTCCTGATTTTCGTTGAGTCATAAGAAATGCTTGCCAGCCATGACGGATTTCCGCGAATCAGTGTCGCGGGCGATGGTCGGCACATGTACATAAACCGTTTGTCGTGTGGCAATTGCGAGACCGATCGGAGGAATTCTGGATGCGTAACCTATTGACAGCCGCTGCCGTCGGAACACTGCTGGCTTTACCGGCGTGGGCCACCACCTTCACCGTCGCGACCCAAACCGGCACGATTCAAGTCGCCGGCCCGCGAACCGGAGCCAATGGCGACAACTTCTTCAATATTGAAGGCAACAACAACCCCGAGGTGAATCGTTCGTACGGCGTCGCCCGCTGGGATGTGACCGCGCTGCGCGCGACGCTCGACGCACAGTACGGCGTCGGCAACTGGCAGATTAGCCGTGTCGATCTCGTCCTGACGCAGAGCAACGCAGCGTTTTCGGCCACGGGCGGCGTGACGCTCTACTACACCGGCGACGACACAACCGACATCAAGACCGCCGCCAGCCCGCTGGCCCATCCGTTCTTCGACGAATTCGGCGCGCCCGATCTCGCGGTGAACACCGCCGATCCTGTCTCGACGTACACGTTCGCGCCGATTTCGACCGGCACGATCGATACCTACACGATTTACAACGCTGGCGATGCTGGCGAAAAGCTCGCGCTGGCCAATGACATTCGCAACGACGCGAGCGGCCTCGTTTCGCTCGTGTTCCAGGATTCGGATCAGTTCGTGGCGGCAACCTATCGCGGGCAGACCGCGTCGGCGACCGGCCTGCTCGGCCCGCAGCTTGCGGTTCGCGCCGAGGCGATCGTCGGTAACGACCCGCCCAAGGCGAACGCAGGCAGCAATCAGACCGTCACCGACGTGGATCAGGGCGGCACCGAAAACGTGCTGCTCGACGCGTCGCTTAGCGGTGACACGGACGGCACGATCACGCTGTATGAGTGGTCGGAGAACGCAGCGGTCATCGCGACCGGCGCGACGCCGAACGTCAGCTTCGCGGTCGGCACGCACGAAGTGACTCTGCGCGTCGTTGACAACAGCGGTGCCGAGGATACCGACACGGTCACCATCACGGTGCTGTCGGGCCTGTTGCCGCCGATTGCCGATTCGGGCGCAAACTATTCAATTGAAGACAGCAACATCGACGGCAGCGAGACGGTTGCACTTGTCGGCGCGGGCAGCTTCGACAATGACGGCGTGATCGTCAATTACGAGTGGACCGAAGGCGGCGTCGTCATCAGCAGCGGTGCCAGCCCGTCGCAGAACGTCTCACTGAGCCTTGGTTCGCACTCGATCCGTCTGCTCGTGACCGACGATGACGGCCTGACCGATTTCGATTGGGTCACCATTTACGTCGCACCGGGTAACGAGATCGCCGGCGATGATTTTGACTTCACACGTACGTTCACCTCGTTCAATCAGACCCCGGCTGCCGGTACGTTTGTCAGCGCAGGCGACGGTTTCCAGATTTTCCAGCGAGGTGTGAGCGCGTCGATTCCGTTCAGCCTGCTGGACGACACCAATGCCGGCTTCCCGAACGACAATCTCGGCATCGTAAATAGCAAGAAGCTCGACGCGTGGTTTGGCATCAACGATCTCGACAACAACGAGAACCTGAGCGGTTCGGGCACCGTCGTCTGGACGTTCGATATCACCGGCGAAACAGATCTTGAAGTGATGGTCGATATCGCCGCGATGGGTGATTTCGAAGCCAACGACAGCGGCGCGTCCTCGCGCGACGATTACGATTGGACATACAGCATCGATGGCAGTGGGCCGGTCGATCTGCTTCCCGGCGCCGTGAACGAGGCCGTCGATAACACGGTCCACACGCTCGAGAGCGGTCGTCTGATCACGCTGAACGACGCCCTGTTCGTCGACGGCGTGCAGATGAACAACATCTTCCGCACCTTCCGCAAGCCGCTGGTCGGCACCGGGTCGACGCTGACGATCACGCTCAACTGTCTAAATGACAGTGACGAGCCGTACGTGTTCGATAATCTCTTCGTTCTGGCGGGCGGCCTCAATCCGGGTTGCCCGGGCGGCGACACCTGCGATCAGGGCGACGTGACGGGCGACTGCCTGGTCAACCTGACCGATTTGGCGACCTTGCTCGCAAACTTCGGTAGCGGCCCCGTTCCGCCGCAGGCTCGCGAAGACGGCGACACGGACGGCGACCTGGATGTTGACCTGACTGACCTTGCCCGACTGCTTTCGGTCTTCGGGGCAAATTGCCAGTAAGATCGGACCAGCGAGCGGGTAGTTAGCGTTTTTGATCGCGCGGGGATGAGCAGAAGTGCTTGTCCCCGCTGCGTTTATGGGAATGATAATTCGTCCAACAAAACCCCTCCCGGCGCACACATTGTCTTGACAGTGATCCGTCTATCGGCTAAAGTTCAGTCAAGGAGTGGAAGTCGGGCTGACGGCTGGTCGCTCGTCCCGCATTTCAAATCGGGCACCGGCAGCATCTCACGTCATCTCGACTCCAACGCAACCGGGCATCTCTGGGAGGGGACAACCGGTAGCAAGCGGGTAATGGTCGCTCGGTTTTTCGTTTCGTCACAATTCGAGCAACTGAGCATCTCTCGTGGTTTGCCGAGCACATCGGGAAAGTCTCGTTGTGCGCGCGGGCTTATGGTGGCTTAAGGAGGTCGTTACATGAAGCGTTCGCTTTGTCTTGCCGCATGCGCGGTGGTCGCTGC
>JBJXFK010000341.1:0-16096 GCA_046155505.1 Phycisphaerae bacterium | reverse complement strand
CACGGTTTCGGCGACTTCGGTAAGATTCACATGGCCCTCCTTGGCCAAATGGCTCGTTTGAAACCCGAAGCTATTGAAACCGAGGATCGGGCCTTTGTCATTTACCCACAAACCTGACGCCGACCCGCATTCGAGCACGCCGCGCGATCGCTTCCGCGCGGCTTGGAAAGCCGTTATCTTTTCACAGATATGTCGCGCAGAGGCCCGCTGTGAAGCGCTTTCGATCAACCGCCGCCGCGTTTGCATGCATCGCCGTCGCACTCAGCGGCTGCGAGGATTTCGGCTTTCCCGTCGGCGACAATCGAGACGAGCTCATTCACACGATGAACTCCGTGCTGCTCAGCCCGCACCGCTCGTGCGATGAGCTGCGCAAGGCGTTTCTGCTCGACCACCTGCCCATCGTCGATCTGCCCAGCGAAGCGGAGATGCCGTTCGAGGAAAACTGGGTCGCGCTGCCCGGCGGCAAGGGACTCTGCACCTGGTTTCTGCCGGCGCGGGAGCAACGCGGCGTCGTGCTGCTCGCATATGGCGCGGTGGGCTCGATGTCGTGCTATCTCTTCACGTCGCGGCTGCTGGTCGAGAGCGGTTGGTCGGTCATGATGTACGACTATCGCGGTTACGGGCGCAGCAGCGGCGAGGCGTCGTTCGAAACACTCGTCAGCGATTTTGACGAGATGCTCACCTGGACGCAGGAATACACGCGCGAGCCGCGAATCACGCTGATGGGCATTTCGGTCGGCACGATGCCCGTGATCGCCGTCGCTTCGAGACGCCCGCAGGACGTGAACGGCGTGATTCTCGACTCGCCGATCAATCTCGGGGCGTCGGTGCGGCGGTTCGACTTCATGATTCGCAGCAACGCGCGCAAGGTTACGGCGCTGATCGATCGCGACCTGATCAGCCACCGGTTGATCGGCGAACTGTGTGCCCCCTCGCTGTTTTTTTTGCACGAAGACGACGGCCTCGCCCCGCCAGCGCTCACGACGGCGCTCTTCAACGCGGCGGGCGGTAGCAAGCAACTCGCGCGCCTGCCGGGCCTCGGCCACGCGCGTGGCGTTTTCTTCGAGACTGAGCTGTATCACGCGTACGTCGAGGCATTTCTCACCGGCATCTGGGAACCGGGTCGCGAGCCGCAATTCGCGGCCGATCCGCCGGCGATTCCGCAAGTGCGGTAGTGTGCGATCTTGCGGACGACCGCGCGCCGCGCACCCCGCGCCCAGCGCATCCAGTCCGTCACATCTGCTTCTGGTTACCGTCCTTGTCGTAGCGCAGCGACGCGAAGTAAAGCGGCGTCAGCACGCCGATCGCCATCATGATCAGGCCGAGCACCACGGCGACGAAATATGCGATGAGCAGACCGAGAATGATCGAGGCCAGGATCACCCACCACAGATCGCGCCACATGCCGTGATATCGACTCGCCATCTCGCTCGCTCCCGATTCGTATTTGATCGAACGCGCGAAGTTTACTGCATGCGCGCGGGGAGCATCGGCCTCCGGCCGGTACGAGTGAGTTGGGTGCGCACCGGCGGGGACGCCGATGCTCCCCAGCCGCCGCGCCACTCGCCCCTGCCGCTACTCTACGCACACGATGCCCGAATCGCGCCCCATCTTGTCTTCAGCCAAGCTGATCGCACTTTGCACTCTACTCTCGCGCGTCACCGGCCTCGTGCGCGACATGCTCGTCATGCATGCCTTCGGACAAAAGTGGGTCGCCGACGCGTTCTGGTATGCGTTTCAGTTCCCGAATCTGTTTCGCCGACTGTTCGGCGAGGGGGCGCTCGCCGCGGTGTTCGTGCCCGTCTTCACCCGCACGTTGGAACGTGAGGGTCGTCCGGCGGCGTGGAAGTTGCTCGCTCGAACGCTGTGTTTGCTAACGCTCACGCTGGTTGCGATCGTGATCGTGATCGAGCTGATCGTCTTGGCCATTTGGATGCTGGCACCCGGCGCGACGGTGGAGGTAGAGCAGTCGCGCGGGCTGCTGCTGGTGCTCACGGCGACCATGCTGCCGTTCATGATCAGCATCTGCGTGCTTGCGCTCTTTTCGAGCATTCTCAACTGCGTCGGCAGCTTTGGGCCCGCGGCGCTCGCGTCGATCGTGCTCAACGTCCTGATGATCGCGGCGCTGCTCGCCGCGCCGTGGCTGGCGGGGGAGAGCGCCGCCGCACGGGTACAGCTCGTTGCGTGGAGCGTCGTGATCGCCGGCGTGCTGCAAATTCTCATCATCCTGCCCGCGATGCGCTCGGTCGGCATCGAGCTCGGCTGGACGTTTTCGCCGCGCGATCCGCAGGTGCGAGAGCTGCTGCTCAAGCTGGGACCGGCCCTGCTCGGCCAGGGCATTTTGCTCATCAGCACGTTCCTGGACACGCAGCTGTGCGTCGCGCTGACCGCGGTCGGCGACGCGACGCACGCGCGCGTCTTCGGAGTGTCACTTGCATATCCGTTGCAGGAGGGTGCGCTCAGCGCGGTGAACGCCGCCGCCCGGCTCTATCAGTTTCCGCTGGGCGTGCTGGTGATTTCGCTGGCCACGGCGGCGCTGCCCGCGTTCAGTCGACTGGCGGCGCGCGGCGACTGGCCGGCGTGGATGGTCGAAGTGCGACAGATGTTCCGCCTAGCGCTGTTCGAGGGACTGCTCGTCGGCGCGATGATGATCGTGCTGGCCGACGCGATCATTCGACTGTTGTTCGAGCATGGCGCATTCGACGCGGCCGCGACGCAACGTTCGGCGGCGGTGCTCTCGTGGTATGGGGCGGGCATGTGGGCGTTCTGCGCGCAGCATATCGTGCTGCGCGGGTTTTACAGCATGGGTGATGTAACGACGCCGCTGCGAATTTCGCTGGTCGCGGTGCCGGTAAACTTTGCGCTCAGCGCGGCGCTCGTCTGGGTCGATGGCGTGCGCGAGTCGGCGTTTGCGATCAGCTCGGCGGTGACGGCGGGCGGCGCGGTGATCGCCGGCTTGTGGCTGCTGGCCCGGGCGCATCGCGTCGCATTCGCCGACGCCGCGACATTGGGCGCGATGGCGCGGATGTTGATCGCGGCGATTGCGGCGGCGGCGGGGGTCTGGTGGTTTCGCGGCTGGTGGCTGACGGCAATCGGGGGCGACTCGATGGGGCTGCTCGCGCGGTGCGTCGATACGTTCGGCGGGCTGGGGCTGGGCATGGCGATGTTCCTCGGCATCGCGGCGATGCTGGGATTGCCCGAGTCGCGCATGCTGCTGGCGGTTTTTGCGCGGCGATCGCCGCGTGCGAACGGTGGCTGAGTTGATCTACTTGCCGAGCGACGCGACGCGCTCGGCGATGGTTGTGATTTGCGAGACGCGCAGGCCGAAGTGCTCGCTGGTTTTCACGGCTTCGCCGATGCCGATGCAGCGGTTGTTGACCAGTAGATCGAGATGATCGTTCACGTTGCGCTCAAACTCGATCATCATACCGACCGAGAAGCGGCGGATTTCGCTGACGGTTTGACGACGCGACGCGAGCCGCACGATTATGGGCACGCGGATGCGCATGATCCGCTCGACGCGCGACAGCGGACGCCCCGGCGCAACCGGGGCGACCATGCGCTGCTTGGGCGGCGGCGGTGGCGGCGTCGGTGCCTCGGGCGCGTTCATCACGCCTGCCTGCTGAAGCAGGGCGTCGATCTCGGCCTGATCAATGATCATCGACATACGGCAATCCTGGGTGACGCGCGACGGCGGCTAGCTGTTCTATCGGAAGGATGCCGGCAAATTCCGAGCCGCGGGCGCGCGTGCGGGCTCGGTAGATGCTGGCTCGCTTGCGTTCGGGGCACTCGCTTGCGCGTCGCGTTCGGAAAGGTGCCCGCCTCAACTCGCTACTCGCTATTCGCTACTCGCTACTCCCCGCACGTTACCCCGCTCGCTCGCGCTCGGGGTTCGGAAGTGCGGGGACTCGCTTGCGCTCGGTGCACTCGCTTGCGCGTCGCGTTCGGATGGGTTTGCGGACGAGGGGTACTTTCTGCATTCTGCATTCTTCATTCGCGGAATGCGCCTACATCGTCGGTTGCCAGCGCCGCGACCACTGTTCGAGCATAAACAGCGCCCAGAGCGGATGTTCGTGATTCGCGGCTCCGCTGACGTGCTCGTCGATCAGGCGTTCGAGCCACTCGCGGCGGAAGATGCGCAAATTCAGCGCGTCGGGGGCGAGCAATCGCTCGCGCAGCAGCGGCTGCAGTTCGCTGCGGAACCACGATCCGATGGGCACGCCGAAGCCCATCTTGGGGCGATTCAACACTTCGTGCGGTAGGAGAGACTTCGCCCACTCGCGCAAGATTTTCTTGCCGCCTCGCGCGTCGAGTTTCCATTCGATCGGCAGGCTGAGCGCGAATTCGATCAACTCGTGATCGAGCAGCGGCGAGCGGCATTCGAGGCTGCACGCCATCGACGCGATGTCCACCTTGGTCAGCAGGTCGTAAGGCAGATAGCTCTGCACATCGACGCGATTCGCCCGCTCCGCCGCGCTGCCGGACGACTCACGGTAGAGCCGATCGAACCAGTCGAGCGGGCGTTCTAGTTCGATGGAATCGAGAAAATCGCTGCGATAGCCGGCGAGCAACTGGGCCGGGGTGAAGATGTTGACCCACGACAGATAGCGTCGCGCGGGCGATGCGGCGAGCGCGGTGAAGAACCGATATGCGCGATTGCCGAGCGTTTTGGGTTTGCCGTGCGGCAGCCATGTCGCCGCTGACGCGAGCGCGCGGCGCATGCCGAGGGGCACGCGATCAAACGCGCCCGCCATCTGTGCGGCGCGATAGCGGTCGTAGCCGGCGAAGCACTCGTCGCCGCCATCGCCGGTGAGCGCGACCGTGACGTGCTCGCGCGTGTGGCGGCTGACGTACCAGGTCGGGATCGCCGATGAATCGGCGAACGGCTCGTCGTAGTGATAGGCGAGCGTTTCGAGAATCGCGTGTGCGTCGGGCGTGACTCGAAACGTGCGATGTTCGGTTTGAAAGCGGTCGGCGACGAGCTCGGCATAGCGCGTTTCGTCGTAGGCGGCCTCTTCGAAGCCGATCGAGAACGTGCGCAGCGGCGACACGCCGAGCTTGCGCATCAGCGCGACGACGATGGAAGAATCGATGCCGCCGGAGAGGAACGCGCCGAGCGGCACGTCGCTGATCAGACGTTTTTCGACGGCCTTCGTGATGAGTGATTCGAGTTGCTGCTTGGCGTCATCGTACGTGCCGTCGAATCGCGCGGTCGTTGGCACGCTCCAGAATCGCCGCGTCGGTGCGTCCGGGCCGGCGTCGGTGTGTGCCTGGAACGCGACGGACGTGCCCGGCTCGATCTTCCAAAAATCGCGATAGATCGAGTGCGGCGCGGGCACATACTGAAACAGCAGGTACGCGTGGAGCTGTGCGCGGTCGATTTCACGCGGCACGCCGGGCAGCGCGAGAATTGCTTTGGCTTCGCTCGCGAAGTAGAGAAAGTCGCCGACGCGGGCACAGACCAGCGGCTTTTTTCCGAGGCGATCGCGGGCGAGAACCAGTGTGCCGGTGCGCTCGCTCCAAATCGCGATCGCGAACATGCCAGCCAGGTGGCGAAACACGTCAAAGCCGAACTGCTCGAAGCCGTGAACGATCGTCTCGGTATCGCTGCCGGTGCGAAACGCATGGCCGGCGGCTTGCAGTTCGGTTCGCAAATCGCGGAAATTGTAGATCTCGCCGTTGAATGCGACGTGCAGGCGACCGTCCTCATTGCTCATTGGCTGATGGCCGGCGGCGAGATCGATGATCGACAATCGGCGAAACGCGAGGCCGCAACGACCGGCGGGATCGACATAGATGCCTTCGTCATCCGGGCCGCGATGATACAGGGCGGCAGCCATGCGCGCGAGGTCGTCGCGCTGCACGGTGGCGGTAGGGGAGAGGCTCAGGATGCCGGCGATGCCGCACATTTAGTGGCTAGTGCCTAGTGCGTAGGGTGGGCATCGCCCACCATTCGATGGGTTGTCGAGCATTAGACAAATAGTGGGCGATGCCCACCCTACGTTTTCGTGCGGCGCGGCTTCGGTTGGCACTTGGGGCATATGTGGGTTCCTCGTTGGCCTATACGCATCGCGATGATCGGGGTTCGGCAGCGCGGGCACGGCTCGCCCGTGCGACCATACACGGCGAGGTCGTTCTGCATTTCGCCGCCGGGATAGATCCAGTCGAATGTCGTGCCGTTGCGCTTGATCGCCTGCGTCAGCACGTCGCGAATGGCGACGTGCAAACGGCGGGCGTCATCGGGGCGAACGCGATCGGATTGGGTCGTCGGGTGCAGGCCGCTGCGAAAAAGCGACTCATCGGCATAGATGTTGCCGAGGCCGGCGATGAACGACTGGTCGAGCAGCAGCGGCTTGAGCGTGCGCGAGCGCTTTCTCAAACCGGCGGCGAGCCACTCGGGCGTAAATTGCGCTTCGAGCGGCTCGATGCCGAGGTCGGCGGTCGCGGCGGCGATATCATTTGTGAAGATGATTCGTCCGAATTTGCGCGAATCGTCAAAGAGCAGCTCGCGCCCGTCGTCGAGTCTGAATGTTGCGCGGACGTGTCGTGGGCGATCGGGCAATTCGTCGGCCCATTCGAGCCGCCCGCTCATGCGCAGGTGAATGAGCAAGTGCCCGTCGCCGGCGAGCGTGATGACAATATATTTCGCGCGGCGCGAGACGCTTTCGATCGTTTTGCGACGGACGGCGCCGCGGATCGTCTCGGCGCTGGGTGTGCATTGCCTAGGCCACAGTGATTCGAATCGAACAATTCGCCGCCCGAGCAAGCCGGGACGCACCTTGCGCATGACGGTTTCGACTTCGGGAAGTTCAGGCATAGACCGAGATTGTACGCCGCCCCGATCGAAGGCGTGCCAGTTGGGAACAAGGGAACAACGGAACAAGGGAACAACGGAACAAGGAAACGACAGAGCAACGGAACAAGGTGAATCAACCGCGCGTTTCCGCGCGGCCGACCCACCTTGTACCCTTGTTCCTTTGTTACGTTGTTCCCTGCTTACTCATTATCCGAGTAGCGACAGGATCTGCTGCGGCTGCTGGTTGGCCAGTCGCAGGACGTTCGTCGCCGACTGAGCCAGGATCTGTGCTCGCGTCAGGGCGCTCGTCTCGCTCGCGAAGTCGGTGTCGCGGATCGAGCTTTCGGCGGCGGTCGTGTTCTCCTGAGTGATGCTCAGTGCGTTCGACGCCGTCGCGAGGGTGTCTTTCTGGAACGCACCCAGTCGTCCGCGGAGCGACGAGACATCGGATTGTGCTGCGCGGATGATCCGCTGGGCGTTCGAGAAGTTGCCGCTCTTCAGGTCATTCGTCTGTCCACTGCCGATCGAGCTGAGGAAGCCGACCGTGCCCTTGCCGAGCGACGAGGTTGAAACGTTTCGGATTCCGAGACTGGCGATCGAGTTGAGCGTCAGTTCCGGAGCGATGGCGAATGTCGCGCCGCCGCCGGTGACATGGAACGTATCAGTGCCGATGTTCGCACCAAACGCGGTGCTCATCGTCAGCTCGATTGCGAGCGTGGAAGTTTGCAGCTTGGCGGTAAGACCGTCGGTGATGGCGCTCACGCCGTTGATCGTGACGATCGCGTCGCGGCCGAAGTCCTTGGTCGAGCCGGCGTCTCCGCCGGTGACGGCGAATGCGCCCTGCAGGGCTTCCACGCTCACGAACTGGTCCGAGCCGTACTCGGTGCTGGCAAACACGAGTTGTCCGCTGCCATTGACCGAAGCGGAAACGCCGGTCAGTTCTTTGCTCTGATTGACCGCCGTAACGACGGTTGCGACGCCGACGCCGGACGTAAGACTGATGACTTCCGTGCCGAGTTTGCCGGCGACTTCGATCGTGGTGGTGCCGGCGGGCGTGGCCGATGCGGCGTAGGTCAGCGAGGCAAACTGCGCGGAGGTGCTGACATCGACGACGACCGCGCGATTGCCGCCGTTGGCGATGCGAGCGCTGCTGATCGCGACGTCGGCGAAATTTGTGGTCGATACGCCGGACGTGGTGTAATCGAACTCACCGCTGATCAGCTTTTTGCCCTGGAACGAGGTCGAGGCCGCGATGCGGTTGATCGAGTCCAGAATCGAGTCGATCTGGAGCTGATTTGCATCGCGCTCGTCATCGCTGATGCCGTCCTCGTTGGCGCTGCGATCGACGAGTTCTTCCAGCTCGGTCAGGAGCTTGTTGATCTCGTCCAGACCGCCTTCGGCCGTCGCGACGACGTTGTTGGCGCGAGAGATGTTGGTAATCGCCGAGCCGATGGCCATCTTCTCGGCGCGAAGCGCCTCAGAAGCGATCAGACCGGCGGGATCGTCCTTGCCGGTGTTGATCTTGAGGCCTGTGCTCAGCCGGTCCAGCGACAGATTCAGCGAGCGGTTGTTGGCGCCCAGAATCCGCGTGGCGACCATCGACGGAATGTTGGTGTTGATGCGACTCATGGGACCATTGCCTCCTGGGCTGTCATCCACTCGGTTCGCTGCGACCGCTCGCCGCTCCTGATGCGACGCTTGCGTTTCGCTCTACTCTGCGGCCTCATTCGCGGCCTGCGTTGTTGCGTGTGTGGAATCGACCCAGGCGCACGCCCCCTTGAATACGGGACGCTTCGCGTCAAGTCCGACAAAACAAAACTCGCCGGAATCGACACTTTTTTGTGCCGATCCGGCGAGCGGTGCGGTGAGCATCCATTTTTATCAGCCCACGGCGATTAGCCGAGAAGCTGCAAAACCTGTTGTGGCGTCTGATTGGCGAGTCCGAGTACCTGCGTACCCGAGCTGACGAGGATCTGATTCCGCGAGAGTTGCGAGGTTTCGTACGCGAAGTCCGCGTCGCGAATCTGGCTCTCGGCCGACATCAGGTTTTCAATTGTGATATTCAACTGATTCGCGTTCGTGTCGAGCGTGTTCTTTTCGAACGCGCCCAGTCGACCGCGAAGCACCGAGACTTGCCGCAGCGCCTCGGTGACGATGAGCTGTGCCTCGCGTGCGTTGCCGCCCGTGACGCTGAACTCCTCGCCGTCGAGCACCTGCGAGAGGAACCCGACCTCGGCATTTCCCAGCCGCGAAGCCGCGACCGATCGCACGCCGAGATTGACCTGCAAGGCGCTGTTCACCTCGGGCCCGACCTGGAAGAGCGCACCACCCTCGGTGATGGCGAAACTGGTCGTGCCCAGACCGAACCCGCTGTCGAGTTCGAGTTCAACGTCGAGCGACGCGGTCTGGAGCGATAGCTTGTTGCCGTCGCCGCGCGACTCGGCACCGTTGATGGTGGCAACCGCATCGCGACCTTCATCGCGGCTGACGCTGCTACCGGCGGTGTCCACCACGTCAAACGTTCCACCGCCGGGCAGGACGCTGACCGAGATGAACGAGCGGCTTCCGAGCGTGTCGGATCGCAGCACCAGGCCCGATGTCGCCGTGGCACTGAGAATGGCGGTGATGCCGGTCGTGTCGCTGACCGCGTTGATCGCGGCGGCGATGGCGCTGGCGGTCGCGCCGGAGCTGAACGGCAACGTCGTGACGCCGGTCGGGCCGGCGAGTTCGATGGTGGTGTCGGCGGTGAGCGACCCGGCGCGGAACTCGAGTTCCGCGGGCTGGGCTGAGGTCGTCACGTTGACGGTCACGGGGATGAACGGCTGCGTGCCGAACTGTGCCGCGTGAATGTCGAGCGCGCTGACCACGGCGTTGTTCACGCCGCTGGTGACATAGTCGAGTGCACCGTTGAGCAGCTTTCGCCCGGCGAAAGTCGTGCTGTTGGCGATGCGTGTGATGCTGTTGATGGCCGAGTCGATCTGCAACTGATTGGCGCGAATCTCATCTTCGGAGAGCGCGCCGGTGTTGGCCGATTCGACGATCAGATCCTGCACGTCGTTGAGCAGCCGCGAGACCTCATCGAGCGCACCTTCGGTGGTGGCGATGATGGTGCTGGCCCGCTGCGTGTTGCTGACGGCCTGGCGCACGGCCTGGATCTCGGAGCGCAGGCGCTCCGAAGCGATCAGGCCGGCGGGGTCGTCGGCACCGCGCGTGATGCGCAGTCCGCTGGAGAGCCGCTGGATAGTGTTGTTTAGCGAGCCATACGACTTCGTAAGATGTCGCTGGGCAGTGAGTGCCGACACGTTCGTGTTAATGCGAGCCATAAGCCATCCTCCGTGAAACGGTTTTGGCTACTGCTGAGATTTTCTGGAATTCGCCTACCGTGGCGGGGTCTACGCCGACCCGTGTTTGCGTTTGCCCTGCGGCCCGGGCGTCGGCGCGGGCACAGACGGCCCGCCATTCAGTGAGGCCTGCGCGGCTGCGACGCCGACGGCCTGCGGTGGATTGGTGGATTCCGGAAGATCGCCCGTTGCGAGACCCGCTGCTTTGCGATTCTCGCGCTGGATCGCGTCGAACACTTCCTTGCGGTGAACAGGGATTTCGCCCGGGGCGACGATGCCCAGACGCACTTTGTCCCCACGTATATCGACCACCGTGATCTGCACATTGTCGCCGATCATGATGGATTCGTCGCGCTGCCTCGAGAGCACCAACATCCGCGGCTCCTTCCTGGGTGTTGCCGAGACTCTTGGATTTTTTCGCCAGTTCAGAGGAACGCGAGCGGCAACCGCACGTCGGAGCGGCGGGGGCAAGCCGAGTCGCGTCGCCGCACGCCGGCTCATCCGCACGAATCCCAACCGAGTCGCCAAGCATTATAGCATTCCTTTGCGCGTTCATAACAGGTCCATCCGTGCGGCACGCGCCGATTCTTTCGCGAGCCCCGCCGCCAAGGCGGGAAACCCGGAAAATCGCGAGTGTGCCGACCCCGCCGATACGGTCGGGGCTTTGTTGATCGCCAAGTCCCCTTCCTTGCGGGCGGGGCTTGGTTTTGGTCAGGCCGTCATGGCCAGCGGGGCCGGTCGCGACTCCATCAGTCGATGTCGCGTCGTGTACCGCTTGTCGGACAGCACCATCTGCCGACCGATCAGACTGCTCGCGCCGATGACCAGCGGACCCAGCAGATTGCCGGTGAGCTGACCGTCGACTTTGTTGACGATGATGAGCATCTGGCAATCGCGTTCGTCACGCATGTTCAAGGCGCTGCGATCGTCGTCCTTGATCGGGCAGTGATAGTCGGACACGAACGCCAGCGGATCGCAGACGACGAACGCGAGCTGCGGGTCGTCCACGCTCTGCAGCCAGAAGAAAACCGGATCGGTGCTCGTCTGTACCAGCGCGAATCGCTTGTGCTTGGGAAAGCCAAGCACCCCGTCGCGGAATTCGATGATCCGCGCGTCGTCGATGTCGATCACTCCAAAACGCACCGTCTCGATGAGCATTTCCTTTGCTCCCGTGGCCTGTGCCGGTTCGATTTCGCACCGCGCGGCTCGACCACCTGGTCGAGGCATCCATTCCGCTGCGCTGCGTCGGGCTCTCCGAGCCCAGCGTCGGCCTCCATCCGCCGCTTCGATCACGCGATCGGCCAGACCATTGCCCGATCGCGAACAGACGTTCTTCACTTTCCCCATCCGCCATCGCCATCGGGCATCTGTGCCCGACGCCGCGTGCTGGGTTCGGGGTTCAGGGTTCAGGGTTCAGGAAAATGCGAAGGCCGCCATTTCTCTTTCCTGAACCCTGAACCCTGAACACCGAACCCTCGACTCAGCACGTTCTATGCCACAGTTCGCATCCGCGTTCATTCATCACAGATAGTCGAACAGTGACAACCCCAAGATTCGCTGCGACGTGGACAAATTCGCTTCCAGAGCCGTCTGAATCTGCTGGAATCTCACGATTGCCTCGGTCAGGTCCACGTCTTTCACGTCGCTCAAGAGCGTCGTGGTGAATGTCGATTCGTCATCGATGCGGTCCGTGCGGCGGAGCATCACTTGCGCCTTGGCGGCAAGTTCTCCCTGCACTTTCTGCATCTGCTGCAACGTGCGGTCGATGCGCTCGCCCGCCCGCGTGATCAACTGCGGATCGTCCAGGTTCAACGCTTCGCGCAGTTCCAACATGCCGGTGAACACGCTGTCCACGCGAACGGGGTATACATCGCTCCCGACGAGCTGATTGCCGGTCGGGCTTACCGCCAGGCCCAGCCAGTCGAGCGCCGGCGAGACATTCAGCCGCTGAATTTGGAGCGTCCCGCCGCCGGCGGTGTTGTCGGTGATGAGTACGCCGCCGCCGCTGCTGCTCAGTGACGCGGTAATGCGTCCGCCGCCTGCGGTGTTCAGCAGGCCGATCACGTCCGCGAGCGTGCCGTTTGTAACGTCGATGTCGTCGAGGTCGACGTCGATCTGCGAACCGTCGGCGGTGACAATGCGAATGTCATCGCCTTCGACCGTGGTCACGCCGTCGCCGTCGTTCAGATCGGCAAGTCTTGCGCCCCCGTGCAGCGTACGAATGCCGAGTGCCGAGGCGACTGTGCCGCCGTTCTCTTCGATGCTCATGTCCACGCCCGACACGCGGCTCGTCACGTTGAGCGCCGTGCCGTCGGGCGAGATTTCCGCGTGTACGCCGAGATCGGTGGCGTTGATACGATTGATCACGTCTTCCATCGTCTCGACGCCGGTGAAGTCGACGTTTGCCGTCTCCGAGCCCATGCGAATGCGAATGCCGGCATTCAGGTCGATGCCCGAACCGTCGAGCAGCTGCACGATTCGCGTGCGTGGCGTGAGTTTTGCATTCAAATCAAGGCCGATGATCGACGGCTGCGGCGTGGTCGCGTTGATGCCGAGTTTCACCGAAGTCGTGCCGCCGGCCATGTCGGCGACGGTGATATTCACCGGGCCGACGCTCGATGAACTGATCTGAATGCCCGAGCCGCCCAGCGATGCGTCGAGCGTGCTCGGCATCTGGTCATTGAGCAGGTCGATCACGTCGCCGACCGTGTCGGCCCCGCTGATATCGACTTCGATCGAGGTAGTCCCGTCGCTGATCAACATGCGGCCCGTGTCGATTCCGCTGCTGGTCGCGCCGTCGAGGTCGCGCAGGCGCGTGTCGAGCGCGACCATCGGATCGAGATCGACGCTGCCTACCACGCGCTGCGAGCCGCTGCCGAAAAAGTCGAGGCCGCTGATGGTGAAAGCGTCTTGCGAGAGATCGCTGTCCAGAATCGCATTGCGGCGACCGTCATCGCCGTGAAAACGCACGCTGTCGTCGGTGAGTTCGAACGGGCGCTCGGCGCTGGTGAGGCCACTGAACAGATATTGCCCGAGATGCGTGCGATTGCCGACGGCGACGGATTGTTCGAGCAGCGAATCGATGACGGTGACGAGCGCTTTGCGTTCATCGGTCGAGATGGAATCGCTAGCTGCCTCGCTGGCGACGTTGTAGGCCTGGCGCACGAGATCGACGGCGTCCTGCATCGCCTGCTCGCCTTCGCGGAGCGACGCATTGGCCGTGTCGAGGTTGCCCTGTACGTTTTTCAAGATGTCGATCTTGCCATCGAGCCGCGTCGCGCGGGCCGCTCGCACCGGATCCTCGCTGGGCGTCTGAAAACGCAGCCCGGTGGCGAGTTGATTCTGCGTGCGAAACAGTCCGAGCTGGCTACCCTGCACCGTGCGCAGCAGGTTGGCTGAACGCAGGTTGTAGCTGACGCGAGCGATGTTGACGGGTGAGACGGCCATGATAGTGCCTAGTGGCTAGTGCCTAGTGTCTAGTTTTCAGTTTTCAGTGCTCAGTGTTCAGTGCTCAGCGAAGGCTCGGAATGCGAATCCGCTGTGCTATGGGCTTCCAGCCCGTTCTGGTGTACTGCGGGCTTCCAGCCCGCAGACAATCTGCTCCACGCCCCGCGTGCGACCCCCTCATCCACTTCGAACTTTGAACTTGCCACGTTTCACACCACACTCGTTAGAGGAGATTGAGCAGTTCATCACTGAGCTGGTTCAACACGTTTACGTAGCGCGCTGCGCCTTCAAACGCCTTTTCGAATTTCGAGAGATTGATCGCCTCTTCGTCGAGGCTCACGCCGCTGAGGGCTTCGCGCTGGGCGTACAGCCCCTGATGCACGCCGTCGGCGGAGTCGTATTCAGTCAGTGCCGCCGCTCCGGTAACGGCCAGGTCGCCAATCATCGATGTGTGAAATTCGGTGATGCTGCGATTGCTGAGAACGCTGCTACTCGCGCCGCTTTCGGCGAGTGCGGCGATGCGGCCCGCCATGTCGCCGTCGTTGTCGGCCCCGGTCAGCGACGCCGCAATCAGCCGCGGATCGGCTCGTACTTCGCTCACAATGCCGATGTTCGCGGCGTTTGTTCCGGTGAAAAACGCGCCGACACCGAGCGCCGCGAGCGCGTCCGACGAATCTTCGCTGAATCGCACTTGCAGGCCGTTGCCGGCGCTGAGTTGCAGCCGATTATCCGCCGTCACGCTCGCATTCAATCCCGGCACGCCGCCTAGCGCCGTCGCCAGCGACGCAAGCGTCGTGTCATTGCCGCCCAGCCCGTCGAGATCGATCGCGATTTGGCGCGTCGTTTCCTGTCCGGTCGCCGTGTCGCGCACATGCACGATGAACGAGCCGTTCTTGACCGGAAACGGTAGATTCGCCGCGGTCGAGTTGAGCGCCGCCGTCGGATCGTCCACGTCATATTGCGACGTGATGTTCTGATATCCGACGAGGCCCGCACCGCCGGCGTGCAGCTTGTTCACTTCAAAGATCATGCCGCGGGCCAGCGTATCGAGCCGTTCAAGCTGATCTCGCACGTACGTATCGCGCGCCGCGAGCATCCCCGCCAACTTGCCCTGCCGCACGGTGATGGTGCCTTCGTTGTCGGCGAAACGTACTTCGCCGATTTCCAAGCCGTCTTGCAGCGTCTTGATCACCGTCACGCCGCGCGAACGATTGAACTCCACCAGCGGTTCACTACCGACGTAGACATTCACCGCGCCGGTGTCCTGCTCGCGCGTCTGAATGTCCATGATCTCGCTCAGGTCGCGCAGCAGCGCGTCGCGCTGATCGCGCAGTGGGCTGGCGATGCTGACGCCGTCGGACTCTGTCGAGACGATCAGGCCATTCAGCCGTGCAATTTCATTAGAAATACGATTCGCTTCGCTCGCTACGTCACCCGCCTGCGTGTTCAGGTCGATGACCTGCTGCTGCAAGCCGCTGCGTTGCCGCTTGAGCGTTGCAATCACTGCGTCAGCGGACGAGATGACTAGATCGCGAGCGGTCGAATCCTTCGGCTCGGCCTGCAAGCCGCCGAATTTGCCAAACATTTCGCTGAGCTGCGTCGAGAGATCGCCCTCGGTGAGTTCGTTGTAGAGAGCCTCGGTCTGCGTCAGACTTTGATAGAGCACTTCCGATCGACTGCGGCTCGACAGCGCCGAACGCAACCGAGATTCAAGTGCCTCGTCGATGTGCCGATTCAACTGTGTGAGTCGCACGCCCGAGCCGGGAGCGACGCCGCCGAGCACCGGGCCGCCGGGCTGGGCTTCGAGCCGACCGGTCTGACGCGTGTAGTTCGGGTTGCCGACGTTGGCCAGATTCTGGCCGGCGACGGCGAGTGCGGCCTGATAGGCCGCCATCGCGCTGCGACCGATCTGAAATGATGCGCCGAGCAGTGCCACAGTTCACCCCACCGCATCGACCCATTGCTGGGTCGTCGAGTGTTTGTGTTGTCCGCGTCCGTCGTAACCCGTCTGCTGCTGACCGATCTTCGCCACGGCGGAGAAGATTTCCCGAATGTGCGAGTGCAGATGGCGTGCCACATCTGCGGCGCGGCGGTTCATCTGCTGCAATTTGCCGGTCACCGCTCGCAAACCTGCGATTTTCGCAGTGATTTGCGAGCGCAGCGGCTCGGACATTTTTTCCGCCACATCCGACAGGCGCGGCTTGCCGGCGGTCGACACTCGCAGCGCTTGCGCGACGCGCACGATGAGCGCGCCCTGCTTGCGCTCTTCGGCGAGCAGCTTTTCGAGCGTCTGCACCTCCACCGCGGCGATACGTGAGAGCGTGGCCGTGTCGGCCTTCTTCAGACTGGTGAGTTTCTCCTCGGCGAGCGCGAGCAGCGTTTTGGCGTGCTCGTGCAACGTCACGGCTCCGGCGAGCAGTGCGTCGCCGTCGTCAGCGATGGGGGAAAGTGCGTCCGGGGAGCATCGGCCTCCGGCCGGTGCGAATTGTGGACGCACCGGCCGGAGGCCGAT
>JBJXFK010000340.1:0-3605 GCA_046155505.1 Phycisphaerae bacterium | reverse complement strand
CACGGTTTCGGCGACTTCGGTAAGATTCACATGGCCCTCCTTGGCCAAATGGCTCGTTTGAAACCCGAAGCTATTGAAACCGAGGATCGGGCCTTTGTCATTTACCCACAAACCTGACGCCGACCCTAGGCCCGATCGGGCGAAAATCCCGCCTTCCGTCGCGTGCGCCGCGGCGGTACACTGCTCGGTCCTATGTTGGGCGGACCTACGAGCATCGTGCTGAAAATCTGCGTCGGGCTGGGCTTTGCGCTCACGCTCCTGACGCAGCACAAACTGCTGTCGTGGCCGGTGGTCGAGCCGCCCGCGGCCGATACCCAGCCGACGCCCGACGAATCAACGCCGACCAAGCGACCGCTGTCGTTCGAGAATGTCGGCACAGTTGTGGCGACGCCGCCGCGCTGGGCGTGCGAATCGCGCGAGCAGTTTGATATCGCACGGTTCGTCGATCTCGTGTCGCGTCCATCCATCGCGGATGATGGCGACCCGCCGGCCGATTCGCTGCCGCAGGTCGCGCCGACGTTTGCCTCGTTGAGTTGCCGCGCGGCGCTGCTGCGATTCGTCGAAGGGCGAGTTGTCGCCGCAGCGATTCGATCGGCCCGCTCGCCGCAGCCTGCGCGATTGCCGCAGCTTGTGCGCACCGGCCCACCGGCCTGCTCGATCCCACTTGCGTGAGCGTTGCACGCGCGACCTTTTCGCGCGCCGCGGCGATGCTCGCATCTCCTGTCTGTTGAAATTTCACACCGCTCTCCCGGCACCGAATCTCGACGCCGCGAGCCGCTTTAGGGAAAACGAAGACTATGGACAAGGCACTCAATCAACGATTGCTGATCATCGGCATCGTCACGTTACTGGCCGTTTGGCTGATCTATCCGCCGAAGGACCGGCTCAAGCCCGGTCTCGATATCGCGGGCGGCACGGCGATGATTTTTGAGATCGACGAGGACGAAGGCGATTTCGATCCGTATCTGGCCGAAAATATGAAGGCGCAGCTACAGAAGCGCGTCGACCCGAAGGGCGTGTACGACCTCGTCTGGCGCGTCGTGGGTCGCAATCGTCTGGAAGTGCAGATGCCGCTCTCGCCGGCGGCGAACAAGGAGCTGCGCGAGGCGTTTGAGAAGGCGCAGGAAGACCTGTTCAAGTCAAACGTGAAGCGTACTGACCTCGAATCGGCCCTGGCACGAGATGCAGCGGGCCGCGAAGAGGAATTCACGCGACTGTCGGGCGGGTCGCAGGAGCGCATCGCGGCGATGCGCAAGGCGGCCGAGCAGCATGACAAGAAGCTGGCGGCGCAGAAGGCGCTGGCCGAGTTCGCCCCACCCGCGAGCACTCCGACCACGGCCGAGGCGACGCAGCCGACGCGCGGTGCGCTGGAAATCGCGCTGCGCGACGCGACCGAGGCATTTGAGGACGCGGTCGATGCGGTCATGTCGAAAAACCTCGACCCGCGGCGATTCACCGACTTGCTTGAGCTCGACGAGAATTCGCAGATTCGCAAGGCGAGTCTTGATGACCTGAAGAAGACGTTTCCCAATCTTGCGAGCGCGTTCGACGCGACCATCGAGAAATACAAAGGCTGGAAGGCGCAGCGGGCGTTTCTCGATAGTCCGCAGGATCTCATTCGCCTGATGCGCGGTGCGGGCGTGCTTGAGTTTCGTATCATGACGCAGCCCGAGCCTGGCAACCCGACCAAGTTCGACCGCTATCGCGAACAGTTGGAAAAATACGGTGCATCGCCGCAGCGGGGCGATACCGATCAATGGTTCAAGATCGACAATCCGGTGGCGTTCCTGAACCTGGCGTCGCCCAAGGAGCTGGGCGAGTACAACTATAAGAACGCGCCGTATCACGTCGTCGAGAAGCGCGGCAGCGAGTGGTACGCGCTGGCCAAGCGCGGCCCCGAGCACGGCCTGCTGGCTGACAAGTCGCAGACGCCGTGGCGATTGAAGAACGCCGGCGAAGATCGCGATCAGCGCGGTCGGCGATGCGTGCGGTTTGTACTCGACCCGATCGGCGGTTCGCGCTTCGGCGAGCTGACGCGCAGCAACATCAGTCAGCAGCTCGGCATTTTCGTCGACGGCGTCGCGTATTCCGCGGCCAACATCGAAAGCGAAATTCGCCAGTCGGGCATCATCACCGGCGATTTCAGCGCCGAGAAGGTGCAATATCTGGTCAACACCATGCAGGCGGGTGCCCTGCCGGCGCGGCTGAAAGACACGCCGATCAGCGAGCGCACGGTCGGTTCGAGCCTCGGCCAGACCAATTTGAACATGGCCCTGCGCGCCGGACAGATCGGCCTGGCGATCGTGATCGTGGTGATGATCGTCTATTACGGCGTCAGCGGCGCGGTCGCGAACGTCGGCATGCTGCTCAACCTGCTGTTCACGCTGGCGGCGATGGCCATGCTCGGCGCGCGGTTCAACCTCGCGGGTATCGCGGGCGTCATCCTGTCGCTCGGTATGGCGGTCGATGCGAATATCCTGATCTTCGAGCGCATGCGCGAAGAGAAGGAGCGCGGCTCGTCCTTGCGGATGATCATTCGCAACGGCTACGACAAGGCGCTGACCACGATTCTCGACTCGAACATCACCACGTTGCTGACGTGTCTCATCATCTATTACGTCGGTAGCGAAGAGATCAAGGGATTCGGCTTGACGCTCGGCTGGGGTATCGCGCTGAACGTGTTCACCGCCGTGTTCGTTACGCGAACGCTCTACATGGTCATGCTCAAGTTCAACCTGATCAAAGACATTCGCATGATGAAGCTGATCGGCGTGACCAACGTCGATTGGTACGGCCTGCGGAAAAAATTCGTGCCGGCGTCGGCGACAATCATCTTGATCGGGCTCGCATTGCTTGTGTTGCGCGGCCCGCGCGATTTGTTCGATGTCGAGTTTCTCGGCGGCGTAAATGCCGAGTTCCAAATCAGAGACGCGGTCGCGGCCGAGTTTGACGACGTGCGCGTGCGCAAGCTGATCGAAGAAGCCGGCAGCAAGATCGAGCAAGCCGGCAGCAAGTTGGCATCGGCGACGGCCACGTCGATCGAGGGCGACGCGAGCGGCTTTATCGTCAAGGCACCCGGCGTGCCCGCGGCGATGCTGGCCGCGATGATCACCGAACCGCTCGAAAGCGGCGAGTCGGGCGAGTTGTTGCAACGCGGCGGCGTGAGCATGGTGCCGGGCGACCCGGAGGCCGTGCTTGTCCGCGTGAAGACTGAGATGAGCCCGGACGCGGTGCGCGGCGCAGTGGCGGCACTGGCCGATCGCGGCGGCGACAGCGTTCCGCTCGCGGGCGAGAACATTCGCCGTGCCAATATCGCGTCGGTGCTCGAAGTGGGCGGCGAGAAGGGCAAGTTCTTCACCATCACCACTACCGAGACGAATAAGGCGCTGGTCCGCTATGCATTGGTCGACGCGATCGGCGAGAGCCTGCAAACCACGCCGCAACTGGCGTATGAAGTGAAAACGCCCGAGGGTCGTCCGGTTCCGGTGACTGAGCGGCGGCTGGATGCGGTCCTGCGCGGGTTGCCGGCGGGCATCGCGGTGGACACGACCGATTATCTCGGCGGGGCGGCGGTGTGGTTCGACAATGTCGATCCGCCGCAGACC
>JBJXFK010000337.1:0-8655 GCA_046155505.1 Phycisphaerae bacterium | reverse complement strand
GACGTAACGTGCGTGCGCTCACCCAGCCATTCATCGGGAAGAGCACCCCGACGCGGCGACGGTCACGATCGTGGCGACAAGCGAACGACGAAAGCCAACGCACGCGGCACTCCACTTTAGCGATCGCGCACCCAATCGCAGCCCACGCCCGCTAGACTCCGCAAATGGCAACACTCCTCACCTGTAAGAACCTCTCCAAGCACTACGGCTCGCGCGATCTGTTCGTCGAGCTGTCGATCGGCTTTGACGAAGACGAACACGTCGGTCTGCTCGGCCCCAACGGCTCCGGCAAGAGTACCTTTCTGAAGATGATCGCCGGCCTCGTTGATCCCGACAGCGGCGAACTCAACCGGCGACGCGGCGCGCGGATCGGCTATTTGCCGCAGGAAGACGTGTTCCCCACCGGTGAGACGGTCGAAGCCGTGCTGTCCGCGGCGCTGGCGGACATCCCGATCGAGCCGCACGAACGCGACACGCGCGTCGCCATCACCTGCACGCAATTCGGTTTCCCCGCCCCGTCGCAACGCGTCGATACGCTCTCCGGCGGGTGGAAAAAACGCCTCGCGATCGCGCGCGAGGTCATTCGCCGCCCCGATCTGCTCTTGCTCGACGAGCCGACCAACCACCTTGATATCGAAGGCATCGAAGCGCTGGAGGAGCTACTCAGCGAGCGGCAGTTCGCGTTTCTGGTCGTCAGCCACGATCGATATTTTCTGGAGCGGGTCACCGATCGCGTGGTCGAGCTGAACCCGGTCTATCCCGACGGTTTCTTCAGCGTCTCGGGCAGCTACAGCGCGTTTCTCGACAAGCGGGCCGAGTTTCTCGACGCGCAGCAGGCGCAGCAGGCGACGCTGGCCAACATCGTGCGTCGCGAAAATGCGTTCCTGAAATCGAACTCCAAGGCGCAGCGCAGCAAATCAAAAGTGCGCATCGAAGAGGCATACAAACTTCAGGATCAACTGGCCGAGGTCGAAGGCCGCAATTCGCTGGTCGCGTCCGCCGGCATCGAGTTCGCCGCGACGGGTCGCAAATCGCGCAAGCTGCTGGTCGGCAAGCGGCTGACCAAGTCGCTCGGCGGGCGGCTGCTGTTCAAGGATGCCGACGTCGAACTCGCACCGGGCACGCGGCTCGGCATTCTCGGGCTCAACGGCAGCGGCAAATCGACGCTGATCCGCGTGCTCACCGGCAAATTGCCGCCCGACGCCGGAACGATCGAGACGGCGGATGAGCTGCGCGTGGTGGTGTTCGACCAGATGCGCGAGCAATTGCCGATGAGCGACCCGCTGCGCACGGCGCTGGCCGGCAACAGCGACAGCGTGACGTTTGGCGGGCGCGAGATTCACGTCAGCGCGTGGGCACGGCGGTTTTTGTTCAAGCAGGATCAACTCGAAATGCTGCTGAACGAGCTGTCGGGCGGCGAGCGGGCACGCATTCAGATCGCGCGGCTGATGTTGAAGCCCGCGGACGTGCTGGTGCTCGACGAGCCGACCAACGATCTCGACATTCACTCGCTCGACGTGCTGGAAGAGAGCCTGCTGGAGTTCCCGGGCGCGATCGTGCTCGTCACACATGATCGCTTCATGCTCGATCGCGTCTGCAACGAAATCGTGTCGCTCGACGGTGACGGCGAGGTGGGTCGCTATGCCAGTTGCGGCCAGTGGCAGGCGGCCCGCGCTCGGCGAGCACGCGAGGCGGCCAAAGCTGTCGAACCCGCCGCTTCGAAAAAGTCGGGGGGCAAATCACAAGGCGGGAAGCTGAGCGCCAGCGAGCAGAAAGAACTCAGGAACATCGAAGCGTCGATCACAGCGGCCGAGGCGGCGGTGGAGGCTGCGACCCGCGCGACGGAAGATCCGTCGATCGGGCATGATCATGTTGAATTGCAGAAGCGCTGGTCGGCGCTGGACGCGGCGAAAGCGAAAGTTGCGGCGGTGTATGCGCGATGGGAGTTGCTGGAGGCGAAGGCCAGCGCGAACGCGTAGCGATCGGGCCGCAGTGCCCGACGGTCTCATACCGATTCTGACGAGAGGCTGGATCAACAGTTTCCGGAGATCCAGGCGGCGACGCTTCTGCCCGCAATCCGCCGCCCATCGAAACGCGAGCGGAGCGGCGCCTTTCGGCATCGCCCCGCGACAGATCGTTCATCACGATCGATGATCCGAGATTATGGGCAATTGGCGCCGAAGACCCCCAGCAGCGATGCCAGGTCGCTCAGGTCGATCGAACCGTTGTTGTCGAAGTCGGCACCCGCGTTGAACGCCGGATTGCCCACGCTCGTGCCGAACGCCGCGAGGAGTTGCGACAGGTCGATCAGATCGATCACGTTGTCATCGTTCACGTCACCCACGCAACCCGTTGGCGGATCGCACGAATCCGGTACGTTGTTGCCGTTGCTGTCGATCGCGCGGCCGGATGCGATGTCGTCAGCATCGACAATGCCGTTGCCGTTGCAGTCGGCGAGCACAGCGTCGCAGCCCACGCCCGACACCGTTACGTCGTCGATGGCGGCCTCGATGATCGAGCCGCTGCCCGCATCTTCGGCGATGAACCGCACGCGCATCTGATTTGTCGGCGTCAGCAGTCCGGCGATGTCCACTTCGACGAGGTTCCACCCGCCGCTCGTGCCGGGGCCGGCAGGGCCGACCACTTCAACGTTTACCCAGCTCGCGCCGTTGTTGTTGGAGATATCAACGGTGAACACGTCCGCGTTCGGCGAAGCGCCGCTGCTGTTGCTGTACCAGCGCCAGTAGCCAAGCGTGGCGTTCGACAGACCGGAAACGTCAAATGTCGGCGAGAGCAGCGTTGTGCGACCGCCGTCCACGTCGTTCTCGCCCAACGAGCCGCCGAGCGATCCCTGGCCGGTTACCCAGCAGGTGATCGCCGTGCCCGACGTGTGATCATCCTCGGGCTGAGCGGCGGTGCCGATGGGATTCACGCGCGTCCAGACGCCGGTGGTTGCGTTGTCGCCCGGCTGGCCACCGACCCATGCAGCGTCGAGCTCCATGTCATCGGCGAAGTTGGTCTCGGTGATCGAGACGTCAGCAGTGAATGGTGACGTCGCGCCGCTGGCCGGATTGCTAACCTGGCCCGAAACTGAGCCTTCGGCGGTGAAATAGAACTCGGGGTTGCTGCCACAGACGGCAGGCGGCAGGACGGCCTCGTAGTTGATTCCGCCCAGATGCGCGAGCGGAATGGAAATGAAGCTCGCACCCGCGTAACGGACGTGCATTTGCGCTGAGCCGGGAACGATCGATTCGGAACCGGCGATGACTTCGACTGGCAGTGTGACGCCAACGCCGGGTGTCATCACGTTCGGCACGCCGCCGGGAAGGCGAATGCGAATGCCGCGCTCGACGAACGTGTGCGACGCGGCCAGTGAGTACGGCTGCGGGCCGACGGGGACGTTGGTGCCGGCGATTTCGACGATCCACTCGCCGGCGGCCGGATTGTCGGCGACGACCTGTTCGAGATTATTGCGGTTGTCGGCTTGCGTGCGAACGGCAGCGACGCTGGGGTTGGCCGGGTCAAGAGTCCACGGGAACGACTGCACCGCACCGGGGCTGAAGACGCGCAGGTCGAGGTTGTTCACGAGTGCGGGGAGCGCGTTCGGCGTAGCCGGGGCGTCATCCCACGCGAGCGTGAGCTTCAGCGAGGTTGCGCCGGGCGGTACAGTGACAACGTAGCTCACGGCTTCGCCGGTACCGACTTCCTGCTCGGTGAACAGTCCGCTGCGCACGTGCTCGACGGTGGGCTGAATTCGCACCGAGCCATAACCAAATACGTAGTCCGGGCCGACATTGCCAAGATCGATTGCGTTGTGTGCAAAGAGCACTTTCAGCGTCGAGTTGCGCGGATCGTTGCCGACGAAGTGTGCGCGATAGTCTTGCAGCAGCAGCGAGGCGAGGCCGGTGACGGTCGGGCATGCCATCGATGTCCCGCAAAAGGTCGTGTAGCCCGTCGTGCTGGTACTGGTTGTGCTGGTAACACCCCCGTCGCCTCCCGACTGGCAGCCGGTGCTGACGAAGTCGGGCTTGAGGCGACCGTCATCGGTCGGGCCCCAACTGCTGAAGCTGGTCATGCTGTCATCATTGGCGTTGATTGCGCCGATGCACAGGTGGTTCTTCGCGCCAGCCGGTGGGGCCGAGCTGTAATAATCGCCAAAGCCCTCGACGTCGCAGCGACTGCCCTGGCGTTCGTTGCCCGCAGCCCAGACGATGCGATAGGGCACGCCGCCGCTGAGCGAGCCGCGGACGACCGAGTCGATCACCGCGTCAGTCACGCCATAATCGCCCTGAATCGTGCAGGAGAATCCGTTGGTCTCGGTGTTGGTGCCGATCGAATTGTTGGTGATGTCGGCGCCGTTGTTGATGCCGTCGGTGTAGTTCGCTTCGATGTCACCGGGATCGGTGTAGAGAAACGTGCCGCCGCCTGCCGCCGAAAATCCATACGAACGCAGTGTGACGTTTGGTGCCATGCCACGATTGACGCCGCCGCTGGCTGATCCGTTGCCGCCGACGGTCCCCGAGACGTGCGTGGCGTGGGACGAAAGGCTCGACGTATCGCCGACGGTCAGTCGACCGCCAAAATCCTGGTGCGACGCGAGGGCCGAACCACCGTCGAAAATCATGGCCGTCACGCCCGTTCCGTCGAGGTTGTACGGAGCGGCTTGCATCGTGTTCGCGCCGGTCAATGCTCGATTCTCAGCGTTCAGCTCGACCAGTTTCGGCAGGGCCGGCTCGATCCACTGCACGGCGTCTTCGCTCGCCATCGCGATGAGGTCGGACATCGGAGCTTCGATGACCATGCCGTTCACGCTACGCAGCGTGCTGCGCGCAAAGCCGTTGTGGGCTACGACTGCCGTCGAGCCTTCAAGTTTCATGTCGACATCGGTGTGAAAGAGCACGTACGCGCCGATTACCGGATCGGCACCGTCGGCGACCACCGCCCATGTCGGCACTTCGTTGCGGGCGAGCAACGGGTGGAGCTTCCAGTTCGTGTGGATCGCGCTCGCGCCGGCGAGCAGGTTTGCGGTCGCGCTGATGTCCGCATCGGACTCAACGGCAGCGAAGTAGGCGTTACCGCTTACGTACGCCAGCAACTGCACGCCGCCCGCGGCGAGTTGCTCGCGCTGCGCGTTGCTGAGCGGTGCGTGAAACTGGAGAACGACGTGTCGCTGATCCGGCCGCGTTGCGAGTTGTGCCAATTCGGCGGCGGCGTTTTGCTGAAGGATGTCGGCCGAACCGGTCCGCCACGGAACATCGGCGGCGATTGCGGCGGTGGAGAACGCTGCGGTGAGTGCGAGAACGATTGAGCGAGAGACGGGTCGGAATCTGCGCATGTTTGCCCCCATGGCGCTGCGATGAGCGCGAACGGCGTGAACCCCCAGATGCAACGAAAAACAAATAGCTCGGCCCAGACTGAATGTGCATGATAGCGCAATCGATTGCGAGGAACAATCGGCTGATAACTCGCAATCCGAATCAGGGGTGAAAGTCGAAGACGTCGCAGTAGCGGTCGAAGATGTGATCGAAGTAGCGCAGCGCGTACGCCTCGGCGTACCCCTCGCCGCGGGCAGAATCGGCCTTTGAGCGCGTCGCCATGCGATCGTGATGATGGCCGAGTTCGTGTAGAAGGATGTGCAGCAACAAGAACGCCTTCGCGGTTTCTTCGGTGTACCGGCACTCGACGTATGTGCCGTCGTTGCCGCGAACTTTACGTGTGGGCACGCCGAGACGTTCGAGGATGGAGCGGTGCTCCGCGTAGAACGGGTGGTTGTGCTGAATCCACAAATCTGCATCCCACGCGCATAACGCGACAACGCCGGGTTCATGCCAACCCATGACGTTGTCCCATCCCGAGTCGACGATGATCGCCGTCAATCCGATCGACAGCTCGTCCCAATCGGGCAGCAGCTCGAGAAACTTCTCGACATCGCGTTTTGTCACGACATGCCGAAATCCCGCGCCCGGTCGGCGACGATCGATCGTCGGCCATCGATGCGGCGTGTTGAGAAAGTTCGGTGTCTCAGCCGTGCGATTCTTCTTGCGGACGCGACCGTCGCGGACTTTCGGTGTGGTCTTTCGGTTGATGCGAGGCATCCGCGATCTCCGCCGTGCGATGCACGACTGCGTCGTGCGAGATGAGCGCAAAAAAAAGATGGAAGGTCTAGCCGTGGCGCACGGTTCCCTTCCATCGATGGCGATTCGGGGATTAGTCGAATCGCGGCACTATCAGTTGTCGTTGCGACGCGCGACGCGCATCACAGAACGTATGTATACCAAATCGCTGCGCGATTAGCAGCGCCCGCGCGAAAGAAATTTTGAAAATTTCTGCGCGGCGTGATCGACCGCGCGGCGGACAGAAGATGAAACACAGAGGCACAGAGAGCACAGAGAAGAACAAGACCGATGCGCACGAGGTCGCGCGACAGTCGCGCCGTGACATCCATTCGCGCTCACGCTTCGCTGAGCGCGACGAGTGGTGATGGCGTGCGCGAAACTTCGAAGTCGGCGACGATCGGCAGGTGATCGCTCGCGACGCGCGCCAGCTTCAGGCGGCTGCGATGCGAACTGAGCAGCGTGAGCGGGCCGCGATAGAAGATTTTGTCGAGGCCGCCCGCCGGCGCGAAACTCGGGAACGTGCGAATCGCCCACGCCACACCGAGTCGCCGCGTGCTGGCACATTGAAAACCGTTGCGACGAAACGACCCATGCAGCAGGCCGGCCCAGTCATTCGTGTCGCCCGCGACGATCACTGCTCGATTCGGCTGATCGGCTGAAACAAGTTCATCATCGAGCAGCCGCGCGACCTGCACGCGCTGAATCCGCGCGGCGAGCCCGAGATGAATGTTGAACACATCGACCACCGCGACCGGCCCGCCGCGCGGCAGGTGCAGTCGCGTGAATTGCGCGCCGCGCCGTTTCCGCCAACCGACGGTGAGGTCGATGTTCTTCTGATGCCCGATCGGAAAGCGCGACAGCGTGGCATTGCCGTACTTGCCGGCGCGGTTGGCGTGGTTGATGCCGATCGATCGATAGGGGTAGTCGAGCCGTCGCCCGATCACCGCCGCGAGTTCGAGATGATTGGATCGACCGGCGTGGCGATCGACCTCCTGAAGCAGCACCACGTCGGCATCATGATGTCGCAACACTTCGACGATGCGATCAACGTCGAACTTGCGATCAGTGCCGACCGCTTTGTGAATGTTGTATGACACCACGCGCAGACGCATGGCGAGAGTTTAGTCCGCCGGTCGGTGACGGCAAACCGCGCTCATCGGCGATCCCACTCGCGCAACTCGTCGAGAATCGCTCCGTTGGCCACCGGCATGTCGAGTGCCGCCAGTTCCTCGGGGCTCAGCCACGCGCATTCCTGACTGGCGAGCGGTCGCGGTTCGCCGGACTGCCATTCGCAACAGACCGGCGTCAGCACGACGATGCGATCGGGATATTCGAATTGAATCGCATCGAGCCGCGCGATCGGGGTTGCCTCGACCGCGCATTCTTCGTGTAACTCGCGGATGGCGGCGGCTTCGGGCGACTCGTCCCGGTCGATTTTTCCGCCGGGGAACTCCCACAGGCCACCGAGGTGGGCGTCGTCACGGCGGCGCGCGACGAGATATCGGGCGTTCCGCCGAACGATGGCGATCGCGACGTGTAGAACGGGCCGGGACATTTTTGCGGTTCCGAGGGCGGCGCCCCGCGCTGCCGCTCTGCGATCATAACGACTTTCGCTGCAAGCCCTAGCGGCGATTTTCGATGCGATCGGGAGCGGTTCCGAATGGCTGGATGCGCGAAATTCCTCACTTCGCCTTGTTTCATAACACTCGGCGAATTATGCACTTACGGTGTTTGCAAACTTCCTTTCAATTCCGCGCGCGTTCGTAGACATGCTCTTGACGATGGGGTATATTCCGAAAGCTAACTCAGGGATTAAGCGGCTGTTCTAGCCGTGGCGCACTTCCGGGATCGGCCGCGAGGCTTGATCCCGGAAGTTTTGTTTTGTCTTCGACGCAGCGCGTCGTTCCGATGCGCGCGGAGCGAGCGCGAGGTATCATCACCCGCAACGTGGGGGCGAGACCTTGGCAGCCATCAACGCATTAGAACGATTCGAACAGTCGACGCGGCGATGCGGCGTCAACGCACGCGTCTCGCGCGTCACGCACCCGTGTCGCGAGCATGTTGCAATCGACATGGAGCTGCCCGACTTTCCGCCGTCGCGCCCCGGTCAATTCCTCGAACTGCTTTGCACGCCTGGAGACGACGATCCACCCGTAACGCTGGCGTGGGACGACGATCGCCCGTTCGCGCTGCCCCAAGCGCATTGGACCGAGCGCGAGGCGTTCGTCCGGCGGCCCTTCAGCATCGCCGACCGCGTGGAGACGCCGAGCGGCTCGCGCCTGAGCGTCATTTCGCGCGCCATCGGCCCCGGAACGCGGTTTCTCGACCGCGTGCGAGTCGGCGATACGCTCGATGTGACCGGTCCGCTTGGCCAACCATTTCAAATCCCCGATTCGCCGCGTCCGTTGTTGCTGGTCGGCGGCGGCGTGGGCATTCCGCCGCTGCTGTATCTGGCGCGCGACCTCGGCGAGCGTGGCATGCACGATGCAACCGTGATTTTTGGCGCGATGTCGGCGGATCTGATGCCGGTGCCGCTCGT
>JBJXFK010000318.1:0-6087 GCA_046155505.1 Phycisphaerae bacterium | reverse complement strand
GACATCGTCAGCTTCCTGAATCAGCTCAACGACACGGCGGCCAGCGGCAGCAGCGTCGTCAAGATCTTCAAGCTGGATCAGGCGACCGCCGAGGACGCCGGCGAATTGCTGCGTGGCATTCTCGAAGGCCGCAGCGGCAGCGTGGGCGGCGGCAGTGGCGGCAGTTCGGGCGGCGGCTCGCAGGAAGACGCACTTGAACAACTGATGCTTGTGTATCAGGCCAAGAATCCCGACCTGACGACGCAGACGCTCAAGGGTCTGCGCACGTCGATCACGGTGATCGACGACGTTCGGACGAATTCGCTGGTGGTCACCGCGCCGCCCGAGAGCATGGGCCTGGTCGAGTCGCTGATCGTGGCGATCGACCTTCCGCCGGAATCGATCGCGATCAAGGTTCTGCCGCTTCGCAATTCTGATGCCGAAGAGATGGTGACCACGCTCGAAGAGCTCTTCGAGCGGCAGGGTGCGACGAATACGTCATCGACTTCGGGCAGCGGCGATTCGACGCGGACTCTGTCGTTCGAGGGCGGGACCGGCAGCGGTCGCGAAGAGGTGACGTTCACCAAGGACAAGCGCACCAACTCGGTTATCGCCGCCGGAACAAAGGGATATCTGAAGATCGCCGAAGACACCGTTTTGCAACTGGACAGCCAGCCGATCAAGGATCGCGTGCAGATCGTGTTCGAGCCGCGCAATGCACCGGCGCAGGTCTTGCAGCAGATGCTCAGCGACCTGAACGACCAAGAGCAGCAGACGCTGGACGATCTCGAGGGCGAAATTTCGGCCTCGCGCAAGCAGGAGCGACAATTCGTCGCCATCAGCAGCGAGGACATGAACAAGATCGTCGTCGACGTTGACCCGCGGCGGCAAAGCCAGATCATGGAGATCATCCGCGAGCTGGATCAGCCGCCGGCGCAGGTGATGATTCAGGTGCTCATCGTCAACGTGCGGCTCGACAATTCGCTCGAGCTGGGAGCCGAGTTCGCGTTCCAAGACTTGCAGTTCACCAAAGCGGGACCGACCGACAGTACCACGTTCGATTATGTCGGCGGTACGGACATCGGCGCGGCGGGCGCGGGCCTCGGCGGCTTTACGTTTACCGTAACGGGCAAGGATTTCAACTTCCTGATCCGCACGCTGCAAAACGAAGGCAGCCTGAGCGTGCTCAGCCGGCCGCAGATCATCGCGATGGACAATCAGCTCGCAAAAATCGAAGTGACGCAGGACGTGCCCTATGTCACCGGCAGTAGCGCGGTCGCCGGTCAGATCACGACATCAGTCGGTCGCGAAGAGGTCGGCATCATTTTGGAAGTGACGCCGCGGATCAACCCCGACGGCTTCGTGCGGATGGAGATCAAGCAGGAAGTCTCCGATCTGACCGATTCGACGATCGATGTCGGTGCGGGTGTGAGCGCCCCGGTGTTTCTGAAGCGAAACGCGGAGACGTTTGTCACGGTGAAAGACAACGAGTCGGTGGTGCTTGGCGGCTTGATCACGTCACGCGAATTCGTCGGCGAGACAAAGATTCCGATTTTGGGCGACATTCCGTTGCTGGGAATTTTCTTCCGTGCACAATCTCAGGAATCGAACCGGGAGGAACTGCTGGTCATCCTGACGCCGCGCGTCGTACGCACGCCGGAGGATTATCAGGAGCTTTCGCGGCAGGAGCGCGATCTGACCGGCAACATCGGCGAAGACGTGCTGCTGAACCCGTTGATGCAGGGGTTGCGCGTCAAGCCGGAAGAGTTGCTGCCGCGCCAGGGTGAAGAGAACATTGGGCCCTATCCCAATGAGGCCGAGCCGCAGCCGGGCGATGCTCCCGAGGACGATCCGGAAATTTACGGTCCGCGGCGCAGCCCGTCGGCGGATTCGCCGAAGTCCGATCCGAGTTCGTATGACGTGCCGATCACGCGCGCGACGTCGCGCGGCAAGTCGGTTGCGGAGGCGCGGCGTAAATGACGTTTGTCGCCGCGAGCGGGTGGGGCGGGCATCCTGCCCGCCCGAGCAAACCGAGCCCCGACCGTAAGGAAGGGGTTCTTCGCGTTCGCGTACTCGAGTCCCGTGCGTACGCGCAGGGCGCGATTTTGACTCGTGAGCACTCGCGGGCGAGGACGCCCACGGTCCATCAGAACGGGCTGGAAGCCCGTAGCACACGCTCGCTGCACGAGCCGGCGTCGGGCACAGAGGCCCGATCGCTACCGCTCGGCGGCCGGTCCTCGGTCGCGCGCCGGTCGCGATCCGCTTCCGTCTCCGCCGCGTCGTTTCGGCTCATCACGCTCACGCTTGCGGCGACAATGCTCTGCACCGGCTGCGCCGATTCCAACAAACGTGACACCGACAAGAAATCGGCGGCCCCCAAGTCGATGCTGTTCAGCACTGGGGCCGCTTCGACGACCGGCGGCAAACGCGAGAGCAACGAAATCGATCCGACCAAGATCGCCGAGCGCGACGACATCGTGTCGATCAACATGTTTTGGCAAGGCTGGCCCTGGCTGAGCAACGCCGAAGATGAAGTCGTCGGGTTTCGCGTTCCGGTTTATTTTGTCTCCGGCGAAACGGGCAAAGGCTCGTTCGTCGCGACGCGTATTCTGGTCTGGGTCTCGGTCGTGGAGCGCGGCATCGACGGACGTGCCAAGGCGCGCCCGGTACACACCTGGGAATTTACGCGCGAGCAGGCGATGGGTTTTCGCGTGCGACGGCTGGCCGTCACCGGATATCACTATGGCTTCATGCTGGCCTGGCCCGAAACGCTCGATCTGACCGGCAAGGAGATCGAGATCGAGTTCGGGCTGGAGCGGGCCAGCGGATCGATGCTCACCAGTGGCGGACGGCGGTTCCGCGTGCCGCTCGCCGGACGAAACGCGACAAGTCGGCCGGTACGCAGCATGGAAGAGAGCCGCACGCCCCCGGAGCAGCGACAGCCGACCACGCGGCCGCGCGCCTCGCAGCGCAAGGTCTTGACGGACGAGCCGCAGCAGACCGAACCCGCTGGCGGAGCGCGGCCATGAGATGGGGCGCGTTTTCCGCGGCGCTGCTGGTCACGCTCATTCTCCAAAAGACCGTGCTGTGGGTGCTGCACGCCCCGGCGATTGACCTGTTCCTCACGCTGGCCGTGCTCTGCGCGCTTTGCGCGCCCGCATACGACGCGCGGATCGCGTGCTGGCTGATCGGTTTGGTGCAGGATTTGGGCACCGACCCCGCGGCACTCGGGTCGAACGCGCTGGCGCTCGGCGCGTGCGGAATGATGATCACGTTCCTGCGCGACTGGGTGCAGACGCGCGACTGGTGGATGCGATTGGCGATCTCGCTGCTTTGCGCGTGGCCGGCGCAGATCGCGGTCGCGCTCTACGATCGCTTGTGGGTCGGGCACGGCGTGCGGTCGGGGGCGGAGCTCGTCGGTTGGGCGGCGCTCACGTCGATCATCGCTTGCGCGCTGGCCGTGTTCGTCGCGGCGCAGCCGTGGTTCGGCATCAGCCGTTCGCGCGGGTCGCGGATGGCGCGGCGCTGAATCGGGCGTCCGGTCGCGCTTGCGCCTACAATTCCTCGCTACGAATCATTGGGCGTGCACGACGATTGGGGTCGAAGCGATTCGCCCACAAACGTCGGCGCGGCGGCGGTGTCTGAAGCGATATTCTCGAGAAGGCGGTCCAACCATCCACCCACGCGGCCTGTTGCTTTCGATCGTCTCATGTTTGGTCCTGTTCGGCGCGGCCGGTTGCCGCGCGCCCGCCGCGCTGCGCACGCCGGAGCGATACAAGAACGGTGTCGTGTTTGTGCTGCCGGGAATCGAGGGGACCAGCCCGTGGAACCGCAACATTGCCATCGGGCTCGACAAGGGCGGCGTGGTGTCGGCGATCGAGGTCTATGACTGGACCTACAAGATTCCCGGCGCGAACATCTTCAATCTGACCAACATCGAGCGCAATCGCGAGCAGGCGGCCAAGCTCGCGCAGCGCATCATCCAGCATGTCGATCGCAATCCCGGAACGCCGGTGCATCTCATCGGCCACTCGGGCGGCGGCGGCATGGCGGTGCTCACGCTCGAGGCACTGCCCGCGGATATCGAAGTCGATCAGGTCGTGTTGCTCGCACCGGCGCTCTCGCCGGAATATGACTTGTCGCGCGCCCTGCGTCGCACGCGCAAGGGCATCGTCAATTACTACTCGCAGCTCGATCTCGGATTCCTCGGCATTGGTACAACGGTGTTCGGCTCGATCGATCGCGATCGCGGCCCCTCGGCGGGGGCGATTGGGTTCGAGTATCCGCAACGTTTGAGCGCCGACGGGCGCAAGCTCTATGCGTCGAAGCTGCGGCAGGTGCGCTGGACGCCGCAGATGGCCAAGCGTGGCGCGTTCGGCACGCACATGGGCTGGATGCGCCAGGATTTTGCGCGTTCGACGCTGTCGCCGATCATTCGCAAGAACGAGTCGGAGCGGCGCATCGCGCGCGATGCCCCGGCGAGTGCGCCGGCAACGTCGAGTTCGAGCGCGCAGTAGCGATCGGCTCTCTGTGGCCAACGCCGTTTGCGCTGGAGCACGATCCCTCGCTTACGGTCGGAACTCGGGTTCGGCTCGCTGCGCTTCGCCGATCACTCGCTTGCGCGTCGCGTTCGGGCTCGCTGCCGCTCGCCGTCGGGCACGGAGGCCCGAACGCTACGGCCCGAACGCTACGGTCTGCCGACGCTGTCGCGCGGTAGGAACTTGCCCCAGCCGTTCTTGCCCACGAACTTGTAACCATCGACGATGTGCCGACCGCGACAGAATGTGTGCTCGGCAAAGCCCGCCAAGTCCCAACCCTGGAACGGGCTCCAATCGCAATTGGTTTCCATCGTCTTCCAATCGACGGCCCGCGTCTTGGTCGGGTGAAAGACGACAATGTCAGCGTCGCTGCCGACGCGCAGCGCGCCCTTGCGCGGATAGAGGCCCATGATGCGTGCCGGCGCGGTGCAGCACTTGTCCACGAACTGATTGAGGGTGAGCCGCCGTTTCAGCACGCCGTGCGTGTAAGCCAGCGGCAGCAGCGTTTCGAGGCCTGGCATGCCCATCGGAATCTTCGTGAAGTCGCCGTTCCACATCGCTTTCTGCTTGCGGGTGAATGTGCAGGTGTCGGTACTGATGTTGCACACCTCGCCGTCGCGCAGGCCGGTCCAGAGCCGTTTCTGATCGCGCGGCGTCTTGAGCTGCGGGCACGTCGCGTACAGGTGGCCGTCTTTTTCGCCGAAGACGCGATCGTCGAGCACGAGATACTGCACACACGTCTCGGCGAGAATATCGACGCCGCCCGACTGTGCAGCGCGAATGAGATCAGCACCTTCGGCGGTGCTCATGTGCACGACAAACGCTCGACCCTTAGTGACGCGCGTCCAATGGATCAGTCGCTCGATCGCCTCGGCTTCGATGTAGTTGGGCCGCGTCATCGGATGCAGCAGCGCGCCGTGCTGCTTCATCAGTGGTTTGGTGTGTTGTCGGTCGATCAGCAGGTCGAGCACGCGGCTGCTCTCGGCGTGGACGAGCAACATGCCGCCGAGGTCGCGCAGGGCTTCGAGCGCGCCGAATATCGCCGCGTCGTCGGATTGCCAGCCCTCTTTCTCATAAATCATGAATTGCTTGAACGTCGGAATGCCCTGTTTGACGATGCGCGGGATTTCTTTGTGATGGCGGGCGAAGTTGGTGATCGCCATGTGGAAGCTGTAATCGACGCACGCCTTGCCCGCGGCTCGGGCGTGCCAATTGTCGAGGCCTTGTTGCAGTGTCTCGTCGCCATAGGGGATGGCGAAGTCGATCAGCGACGTGACGCCGCCGCGAGCCGCCGCGCGGGTGCCGGTGTCATAGTCATCGGACGAGACGGTGCCGCAGAACGGCAGGGCGAGGTGTACATGTACGTCGATGCCGCCGGGGATGACGTATTTGCCGCGTGCGTCGACGTGCTTGACGCCGGTTTTGTGGCGTTTGAGCAGGCCTTTTTCGATGGCGACGATGGTCTCGCCGCGAATGCCGATGTCGGCGTTGTAGGTTTTGGAAGCGGTGACGAGCGTCCCGCCGTGGATGATGGTGTCGAGTTTCATCTGTTTCCCGCCGCGCCCGAAGG
>JBJXFK010000313.1:0-4389 GCA_046155505.1 Phycisphaerae bacterium | reverse complement strand
CTTTCCGTCAAAGTCCCTACGCAATGCGATCGCACCCGCCATGGCGAAACTCCCTGTTCGCCATCTTGAATCCGCGTTCGCGATCGTTGGGAATCCTAAAAATGAGCCTCAATCAACGGGGGTTGGTGTGACACCGAGGCGATGAACCTCCATCTTCAGGCGGTCAGCGCAAAAGTCGCGACGGGCGCCCACGCCGTCCTGCTTGTCGACCGGGCCGGCTGGCATCTGACCCCGAAACTCAGTGTTCCCGCAAACATTTCCATCATCCCGTTGCCGGCTCGTTCGCCGGAACTCAATCCGACCGAAAACGTCTGGCAGTTTATGAGGGAAAACTGGCTCTCAAACCGCGTCTTCAAATCCTATGACGACATCGTCGATCACTGCTGCCATGCGTGGAACAAACTCCTCGCCGAGCCGTGGCGCATCATGTCCATCGGACTGCGCCAATGGGCTCATGAATGATCTTCAGCGAGGGTTGGTATTAGCGCCCCTTGGAGGGGGACAATGAGCGTGTCCCAATGAAAATCCGGGCGCGGATGCCCGGGAATCCAGGGGGAGAGACTGGCACGTCTCGCGCATCGACCTCGCGAGGCTCGCCTCACCGAAGGCGGGCGTGCGTCAGATCATCTCGACGCTGAGGCGGCGGCTCATCGGACTTGCGCGATCGTGCAGTCCAACGACGTATGTTCCGGAACGAGATGCGCACGCCACGAATGGTGATGATCGCCACCGCCAAGGCCGAAAGAAAGTTCAAGCTGGCACCATACGAGAGGTGGGTCGCGACAGCCATGCCGACCGCAAACACGGTGAACTGCAGTGCACTCACGAGACCAAAGCCCCGCCAAAAACCAATCGCCACAACAAACGCGAACACGATGATGAGAGAAAGGATCAGCGTACCGACTAGTTGCGGGGCATAAAACTCCGCGAAGTGCCCAAGTTCAAGGATGACGATGGCAGCAAAGACGAAGAACACATCGCCCGCCCAGTTCCGCTCGTACACGGTCCCGCCGATGGACTTGGGGGACGGGCGTGAGAGAAGGTAGAAGAGGGTGCAGTACCCTATGTCGAGGATGAAAAACGCGCTGGTAATATTCCAGTCCTGAAACGCGCGTTGCAGGAAAAGCGTCCCGAGCCATGCACCAAAAAATGTGGTTGCACCCAACAAGACGCGCAGGTCGCGCGCCGGCGGCAGTGCGGCCCCGCCGGCGGCAGTCATCATGACGGCTACAAGCCAGACGAAGACCCACGTAGCCCAATGGACAGTTGGCTCAACCATCGCAGCGGATCATCTTTGCCGCCCCCACCGACGGGTCTCTCTTCAATCAAGCGCGCGCCCGCGGCCTTCGCGACCGTTTCCGCCGCTTGATGGGAGTCACGCACGAAACGAAAGAGACTCTCGACGCTTGAGTACAGCCGCTCCGCGGAGGCGTCGTCCTTCACCAGCTGTGACAAGTGTTCACAGAGTGAACACGCATCCGATACCGTGGATGCGGTAACAGGACGGTCGGTTCCCACACCCGCAACATCACGATAGAACGCTTCAGGCGCGTCTTGTAAAGAGAGGAGCATGGCGCTCACCGCGCCAATCGCAGCCAGTTTCGTTGCGGTGCTGTGCGGTGATAAAAGGGTGGTCGCGAGTGGCTTCAACCCTCGCTTCTCAAGTTTCAGAATCTTCAGCTGGTGTCGGCGGGCATCCAATCGTGCGCGGGTCATACCGTTCCTCTCTTCTCGCCCGGAATGGGCGTGGGAACGGTCGGCCGGGTGCGGTAAACGAAAGGTTAAGAATATCTCGCAGCGCGGGAACGCTTCTGGTAGAGAGGCCTAGGATCGTCATTCTCAAAGATATGATTGAAAAACAACGACCTACCGAGAGCGTCGTCGCGTTTCGCGTTCGGACCTACTTGAAGCGGGCGTTTCCTGAGGTTCTCCATGCGCTTGCGCATCTTCACGGAGCGCCTCAAGCCCCTGTGCCGGCGGCAGCGAGTCGATCCGTGCAGCAAAATCCAGATTCTCAACGATCCACGCCTGCAGGCGACGATACCAATCGTCGGACTGACCGGCTTCCATAAGCCCCGCCTGCGCAAGCCGGTCGTTGGTTTGCTTAAGTATCGTCGCAAGGTACTTATCGGCAGAGGCCCCTCGCATCGCCAGTTCGCGGATCGCCCGCGCTCGACTGGGGATCGGCGACTGATTCCGACGCCAGTCGTCAATGATCGTGAAAAACGTGGGATCGCATCGAACGTAGAAGCGATTGGAGTGCTCGGCCATCGCATGACCCTATCGTATGGACCGCACAGACGAAACAGCCGAATCGGCTCAGACGGTGCACAAGGTGTACGCGGGGTACACCCTGTGAGGCGTAGCGTTCGATGCAGCCGGTATCCCCACCACGCCGAGCGCCGAGTGCGCTCGACTGCCTGATTGGCACACAATTGCGCAAGGCCCGCGAGTTGCGTCGGCTGCCCCTTGCTGAATTGGCGACCGCCATTGGCGTGTCGCTCCAACAACTCCAGAAGTATGAGACTGGCGAAAATCGCATCACTGCCGCCAGGCTGCACGCCATCGCGAACGCGGTAGGCGTGCCGGTGTCGTTTTTCTTTTCAACTGCCCCGGATGATGGCGCGTCGGCTTTCGACTCCTCGACCGTCGTGCTTGAAAACCTCACGCCGACCAAGGCGCGCTTTATCCGTGCGCTCATGCGGATCGAAGACCGAGCCCTCGAACATCTCCAGATGGTGGTCTATCAAGTTGCGCAGGCGGGCACTGTCGCATCCGATCCGCCCGCTCTTGGATCAGAGAATTCCATTCGTCGGCGGGCGAAGCGTCAATCGACGTGACTGAGCATCCAGATTCGACCGCGCGATGGTCGGATAGTCCTTAGAAAAGAAAAACTCCGGCACGTGACAACACCCGCGCCGGAGTTTTACTAGGTGCGGCCTTGTGGAAGCCGCAGCGCAAGGGGTTGCACAGTTTCAATCGTACCGGGAAATGGTTGATTTCTCGTTAATGTGCTTGAACCACGCGCGGGCGACCGCGTTCACCCCCGGATAAATTCAATAGCAAAACCAATTTCAGTATGTCGCACGGCGACGCCCCTCAGAATGCCAATCACCACGCGCTCTCCGATCTCAGGCTGTACGGCGCACCGCACGAGGCACCCGGTTTTCGACATGTCGATAATCGTGCATGGCACACACGCGGAGGAGTCGCCTAATCGCGCCGACGATTCAATGTTGTACGAAAAACGACGGCCCAGCCGCTCTTCGACAATGCGGAAGTACGGGATGCCATCCAATGCAGCAGTGATCCGCTTGCGGATCACTGCGCGACCTTTGGGAGAGAGGAAGAACGCGACGCCGATCCCGTCTTCAAAAACACGGGCCACCTGTCCCTCGAATCGGCCAAGGCTCTGCACATAGAGAATGATGCTATCGGCGTGCATTGCAGCCACGTCCGTACACATCGCGAGGCCGGACTCCGAGATGTCAACGACCAATCCCTCGCCATTGATTTCACCGCGGAGAAGAAACTGAACCGGAGCGGACAGGGAGTACCGCGTAGCGTGGCGACGCTCGAACAGTTCCGGAGCGGGCGCTGACATAGGGGTGACCGGTTGCGTCGTCATGGGAGCACGCTAAGCGTTGACTATGGTGAGGTCGGGACGCGCAGCAGGCGGCCGCGCTTGATGCGTCGCCTCGCGAAGGGTCGATTCGTATCGTAACGCCGAGGTCTGCACCCAGACGACCTCATCGATGTAATCCTCAAACGCTTCCCGTGCTCGCGCGCGTCGTTCGGAGCGCCGTTCGAAGAGGTCGTTCAGCAGCGCCTGCAACAGCATGCCGCCACCAACGCCAATCAACATGGAGAAGGCGTTGTGGGTGGTCGCCAGCGCATGCCACGGTGTGTTTGGATCGATCATGACTTTCTGTCTCTTCCGGTGCGGAAACACGGGTCCGCATCTTTCAATTACAGCGAGAAAAGTTTAAGCCGCCATTAACAGACCGATCCTTCGATGTGCCTACCCCTCAGGGAGCGATGCAGTCTGACCTCGGCAGCGATGGGGAGACTTTGAGAGGCGCCAAAGAACAGCCTCCATAACGCTCGGAAACCATGCATCGCCAACGGCCCGAATATCGCACGCCGCGATTTTGACTGCGGTCCGACCCACCTCTCGGAATCCCAGGAATGTGCGGCGCCGTCGTTGTTGCGCACTAGCGCGTCGGGTGCACGCGGATGTGCGCACCCTGGCATTCTGGCAAGCGCGCCCGTTCGTCCCTCAGGAGCAACTTCCAGATTTTCAACGCTCCGGAGTGCGCGAAGAACAGGCAATGCGCAAAGGGGGGCCGGGTCGGTTTTTGGGGGTGGGGTCGAGAGACCCCCCGGGGG
>JBJXFK010000299.1:0-23607 GCA_046155505.1 Phycisphaerae bacterium | reverse complement strand
CTGATTGACAATCCATTCGAACGGCTCCAATACCCCACGCAGCGACGTGTGCAGCGGCACCGGGATCGCACTCTCACCCTTCGGATCGACCGCATACCCCAGTGAACCGACCACGCTCGTCGCAAAGAACTCGTAACGACTCAGCCGACTCTCGCACAAATTCCACAACCGGTTCAGATTCGCCTCCGCAAACCGCCGCGGCTGCTCAAAACACTCCGGCACGTAGTCCGCCTTCGTCAGCACGATCGCCACCGGCGTGTCGATCTTCTTGCTCTTGCGCGCCGCGCCTAGCGCATCGACATAGCTGAGCATCTTCAGCGCGAAGAAGTCGGGCTGGGCCGAGCCATTCGCCGCGGCCGCCGCGTCCACCAGCAACATGATTCCCGCCGTGCGGTCGAGCAGTTTTTGAATGATCGTAAATGTCGTCGGCGACGAGACCTCCGCCGCGATCGCCTCGCCCGCCAGATCGGGCGTGATCAGATCGACCCACTTTTCCTTGCGCCCGCGTTTGCACACCTCAAAATACGACCACTTCCACGTATCCGCTTCCATCGCCGTTTTGGGCGGGAACATGCGCCACGCGAGATGACTGATGACGAGCTGCGACAATTCGATCGATTGCGCCCCGCGCGGAATCGCCTCAAAGCCATTCGCCCGCTGCGTGAGCATGTCCAGCAGAAAGCCGAGATAGACGGTCTTGCCGACGTTGCTGTCGCCGAGAATCGTGACCAGTCGCGGCGGTCGCTGCGCGGCCTCGGTCGCATGCACCAGCGCCATCGGCGCGGCACATCCGCCGCACAAGATGCTGCCGGGCGAATTCTCGCGATCGCAAATTAGACAGGCGGTCGATGGTGACAGTGTGCTCGCGTACACGGCGGCTCCCTTCGCGACGGGCGTCGCTTATCCGTCGATCAAATCCATGCAGCAGCGGAAACCGATATTGTGAACACGGGCCAGACACGCCGCTCCTGACCGAAACGTGCTCGTCGCCTGCCACGGGAAATACGTATCAAACGCGCCACCGCGAATCGACTTCATCAGCATGTCGCCGACGATCGTGCGTCCCTCGCTATCAAATCCCGCGAAATCGCTGGCGGTCCATTCCCACACATTGCCGATCAGTTGCAGCACGCCGTTGGGCGACGCGCCGGCGGGGCATGCGTTCACCGACAACGTGTGCCCGTGCCCGCTGTGCCAGACGTTGCAGCACTCGAGATCAAACGAATCGCCCCACGCATATCGCCGCGTGACGTTCGCCTCGCTGCGAATGCGCCAGCTCGCCGCCATCTGCCACTCGATCTCGGTCGGCAGGCGCATACCGATCCACGCCGCGTACGCCTGCGCCTCGACGAACGAGATGCCCACAACCGGGTGATCGGCCAGACGCTTGTCATGCCGACCGTCCTGCCACAAGCGCGGACCGGCCTTGCCAGTGCGATCCTTGAAATTCACCACATGCGGCAACACGTCTTCGGGCCAATGGCGATAGTCGCCGTAGGCGTCGGCGTCGACAAATCGCTGATACTCCGCGTTGGTCACCGCATGTCGGGCAAGCATGAAGCCGCTCGTCGAGTGATCCGATTCCTTGCCGCCCGGTTCGCCGTTGACGGTCAGCGCGAGCGAGACGAATCCTTCGGGCACGAACGCAAGCCGCTCGTCAATCGCGGCGATCGCGGTGCGGCGAGCTTTGTCGAACCCCGGCTGATCGCGCCACGGGCTGTTCGCGACCGCGACCATGCCGAACCGGCCGGCCTCGAGCGCCGCGGCGAGCGAGTCGCCGCTGTCACCAGACGGGCGCGCGGTGGCCGTCGCGCCTTCGCCGACGGCGTCGGGCGAGCGGCTCGCGCTCGCGGATGCGAATGACCAAAATCCCATGACAAACACTCCGCCGATGATTACGACGATCCGACGACTTTACGCTTGGCATCGCGACACAACTTCTGAAACCGCTCGACCGACGCACGCGACTCAGCATCGACGCCGCGCGGCAAATCGCCGTCCGGCTTGCCGCGTCGCGAACCGTCCGACAGGCCGAGCTTGGGCAACAAATTCGCTTCGCCGTCGGTCACGCGCTTCAACTCGGTTTCAAGCTGCCGACGCAGCGCGTCGATGTCCGCCGTCGCCGCGTCCAATTCGCGTTTGCGCGACTCGCACGCATCGCGCAGAAAATTGATCTCCACCGACCTGGCATCCACGTCTGTCTTCTGGGCGGTCGTGCGAGCCGCCAGCGCATCCAGATCGGCGCGCTCCTTCGCGCATGCCGCGGCCTTGGCATCGCACTCCGCGCGCGCGGCATCGAGTCGCTTGCGCTGCTCGGCCAGTTCTGCCTCTCGCCGCTCGAACTGCGCTCCGCTCGCGGCAATCTCGTGCTGCAAGTGGGTCAGCGCAGCCCGCTCGTCGTCCAACTTGGCCATCGCCGCCTGAAAGCCGCTCATCTGCGCCGCAAGCTGCTTCTCGGCGTGCTGCACCTGCGCGTCGCGCTGCATCAGCGACTCGCCGCGGGTCTGTGCTTCCCTCTCCGCCGCAGACACCGTGACCTGTCGCTGCTCCAGTTCTTTCTTCAGCGCGGCGAGGCTGCGCTCGCGTTCGGCGAAACCCGATTCGTTCGCCGCACACGCTGCTTCGCGCTGTGTAAGCTCGCGTTCGCGCCGCTCATACGTTTCGGAAAGCTCGCTTTCGCGCGCGGCGAGCTGCGTCGACTCGGCTTGCAAGTTCGCGTTGTATTCATCGAGCGACCCTCGGCACGCATCGAGGGCGGCGGCGCGGGCGTCCATCAACTCGCGCAGCGATTGCATGCGCGACACGATGTCATGTGTGACCGACTGCAGCGATGCAAGGTCGATCGCGTGCTCGCTCTCCGGCGGCCTGGTTGAGTCGGCTGCGCTCATATCTGATCAAGCTCTCACGGGCGCAAGTTCGTTCGAACGACATATCCGCACGGCGCAGGTCGAGCGATCCGGCATCAGCCGCCGGAATCCTGCCCTCGCGCTTACAGGTCGTATCGGCCTGCCGCGCCGCACGTCGCTATAAGCATGCCATGCGCCCGGTCGCATCCGTCGGCGAAATCCGCCGCCGGCGCTGAATGTCCACCCGGCTCCGACGTAGGAACGATAAAAGATGCGTCGACGCACGGTCGGATGCCTGGCGATCGGCCTAATGCCTGCGAGTCCCGTCGATTACTGCCCGATCGCACGCTCGCGTAAGATGCCGTGCAGTAACGCGCGGGTCCGGTGACCGACGCATCGAGTGACGGATAATTGGAGCGATCAATGAGTATCGCGCTGGCCCAGATTCAAGCGATCGCGATCAAGACCGCGAGCGGCGGACCGATGCGCGAGGTCGCCGCGGCGAACGTCGAAATCGGCGGCGGAATCATCGGCGGCGAGAAACCATCGGCCAAGCGCGGCGTCACGTTCATCTCTTCAATTCAATGGACCGCGGTCATGCAATTGCTCGGCAGCGACAAGCCGTGGCACACGCGCCGCGCAAACGTCCTCGTCGACGCGGCGCGGCTTGACCTGTGGTTCGGCAAGACCGTGCGTGTGGGCACCGCGCTCATTCGCATCCACGCCGAAACGCGGCCCTGCGAACTGATGAACGAGTTCGTGCCCGGCCTGCTCGAAGCCCTCAAACCCGAATGCCGCGCCGGCGTCTACGGCGAAGTACTGGAAGCCGGTCAATTCGCCGTCGGCGATGCGGTGACGAGGATGGAGTAGCGAGGAGCGAGTAGCGAGTTGGGCATCCAAACAGCACGCCGACGCGAGGCGCTGTCTTCAACTCGCTACTCGCTACTCGATACTGTCTCCCGCCCCCGTTGCGAAATTCGTCCCGCCGCCGGAGAATCCTGACTCGTTTCGTCGGTTGAAAGAGCCTCTCGACGTACACCGTTGCGGGCGTGCGTCCATAGAAAGCGAGTATCCGCCATGCAACCCGATCTACGACCCTCACGCCGCAAATTCATTCGCGACGCCGCTACGCTCGGTGCCGCCGCTTACAGCGCCGATTGGCTCCTCGGCCAGGATGCAACCAGCAAACCTGCCGACTCCAAACCGGCCGAGTCGCTGCCGTCGTACAAGAACGTCCGCCTCGCCTACATCGGCACCGGCGGCATCGGCGGTCATCACTTCGAGGAAACCACCAAGCTCGGCGTGAGTTGCCTCTGCTTCTGCGACGTCGACAGCACACGCTTCGATAACGGCTTCAAACACTTCCCGCGAGCCAAGGCCTATCAAGACTATCGCGCTATGTTCGACAACGAACACAAAAACATCGACGGCGTCATGATCGGCACGCCCGACCATCATCACTTCCCGGCGACAATGATCGCCATGCAGCTCGGCAAGGCCGTCTACACGCAAAAGCCGCTCACGCACACGCCGTGGGAAGCCCGCAAACTGCTCGAAGCCAGCAAGAAATACAAAGTTGTTACCCAGATGGGCAACCAGGGCCACGCCCTCGAAGGCTGGCGACTCGTCTATGAGTGGGTCCGCAGCGGTGCCCTCGGCGACATCAAGGAAGTGCATAGCTGGACCGATCGCCCCATCTGGCCGCAGGGCATGGGCCGCCCCGAAGGCAGCGACGACGTGCCCGGCTCGCTCAACTGGGACGCGTGGCTCGGCCCCGCACCCGAACGCCCCTACAAGGCCAAGGTCTATCACCATTTCAATTGGCGCGGCTGGTGGGATTTCGGCGCGGGCGCGCTGGGCGACATGGCCTGTCACACCATGGACGGCATCTTCTGGGCGCTCGATCCCGGCTATCCGACCAGCATCGAGCCGATCGTCTCGACGCCGATGAACAACGAATCGTTCCCGAAGGCCGCCGCCGTGAAGTGGACGTTCGCCGCCAAGGAAGGCCGCCCCGCGTTTGATTGCTACTGGTATGACGGCGGTTTGATGCCCAAGCTGCCGCAGGATCTCGAGGTAGGGCGTAAGCTGCCGCCCACCGGCAACCTCTTCATCGGAACCAAGGCGTCCATGCTGGTCAGCGGCGACTATGGCGAAAGCCCGCGCATCATCCCCGAAGCCAAAATGAAGGAAATCGGCAAACCCAAGCAGCTCCTCGAACGCTCGCCGGGCCACCAGCGCGAATGGCTCATGGCGATCGCCGGCGAGAAGCCGATCGACTTCCCCAAGTCGAATTTCGCCTACGCCGCCCCGTTCACCGAGTCGATCCTGCTGGGCAACGTCGCGCTGCGCGTCGGTCGGCGCTTGGAATACGACGGCGCGAACATGAAGGTGACAAACGTGGCCGAGGCGAATCAGTTCCTGACCAAGGAATATCGCGCCGGCTGGAAGTTCGACGTGTAGGCGCTAGCGTCGTGCTGAAGTCTTCGCTCGACCGAGGGCGGTCGCTCCATGCGCTGTGGAGCAGCCGCCCTTGACTTGTTTGGAGCGCCCGCAAGCAGCTGCGATTCATCGTCCTCATCCTTGCGCATGTACGTCCTCGCGGCCTGAAAATTGCGCACGTCGTATTCGTAGCCGGTAACGGTCGCGGGCGTGATCGTGTTGTCGGTCCGCGAGAGGCGGTTGCCGAGTTGGTCGTATTCGAATTCGGTATCGACGGCGATCGGCGAATTCCCCGGCCCGGCTCGGAGGTTGCCTGATAGGCGCGAGGCGTCGAGATGGTCAAGTTTGCGTTGCGGCGTGACATTTTGTTGACCATCTTCGGCGGATTGCGAGCAGGGGCGGTTTTTACCGGAGTGGCGAGAAATGGGACGCTGGGGTTGGTTTGTGGGTGGGTCGGATTGGTGGGTGCGTCGATCATGCCATCGAGGTTATGAGAAACAAAAGCCGGTTGCCACGGAGGTCACGGAGAGCACCGAGGAATTGCGGTGAGATTCGAGGATTTTCGCGGGATTGTGCGGGGATTTGATTGGGGGGGCGAGCGACGGGGCGAAGGAGCGACGAAGCGACGGAGCGACGGAGCGACGAAGGATCTAGAAAAACGAGCGTAGTGCTTGGGAATGCGGAGGCGATGCGCGGGGGAGTGCGCTTGGGTGGAGCGGCGGCGACCGGCGGAGGAAGGCGGCACGAGATTTGGCGATCGGGTTGCCTGCCGACCGTGGCGCTGCCGCGCTGTCGATTCGCGCTGCTTGCAAAGCAGTGGCACACGCACGGTTTTCGTACTTCGACAGTGCCACCTGCCCCCATCGCTGCGATCAATCCGGTGAGCAATCGACACCGCATTCGGGGCATGCGGCACCGCTTACACCGCGCAGCGAGTACCCGCAATGCACGCACGTCGGGTGACCGCGGCGGCGAAGATACGCGAACAGCGCAATTCGTGCCCGCGCGCGACGGAAGTACTCGCCAATGCAATCAGAGATGTATAGACTGCAAGACAAGGCCACGCTTCCAATTATTACATCAGATATGTGAAGTGAGAACAGTACTACTTGAAACCCCAACGCGCGAAGCCCCCCAAACACGCCGAACAACGCCAGTGCCCCAACAGCCGACCCCCGCAAAATGCGGCCCGCCCAACTCCCGCGTAACTGCTCACCGACAAATTGGACGGCAGCGCGACGTTCTTCATCCGAGTCCAGCTGGGCAAGTTCGCGGGCAAGCCAGCGTGGTCCCTCGTCGCTTTGATCGCCCATCTGTGCAGTTCCAGACATTTGCTAACGAAAATCACCAGAACAATCAAACCGAATGCGAAACACTCATTGTGTTTTGTTTAAGTGCGTTCGTGACTATGTACCGCACGCAATTCACTTACGGTGGACTCAGCGAGAAGTCCCAGTTGCCCACTCCCGGGGGACTCACGCCGCATCCCTTTGGGTCGAACTCGTCCGGCAGAATCTCCCCAGAGGAGGCACGAAGTGCGTCTACCGTCAAGTCAACCGCCGCGTCAATTGCGATGCACGCTACGAATCCGACGACAAATCCAACGGGACCACCACACGCTGAGCAGATTGCTGCACCGATGAGTTTTGTGGAGGCTTTTTTAAGCCCCCAGGTCGCAGCCTTCTTGATTGTGTTCCGTTCAACGATCGCCTTAACGGTTCCACCCGCACCAGTCCCGACAAAAACGCCGCCGACGGTTCCCGGGCGTACTGGTGCCCTCTGTTGCATTCCGTCCGGATCAATCCAATGAAGCGGGCTGTTTCGGCAGTAGCCGTAGAAATTCACTCCACCACGCAGCCCAATCGGATCGCGCTGAACAAACCGCCCGATCGCCGGGTCGTACCAACGTTCGCCGACGTGCGAAAGCCGAATCGTCGCGAGGGTTGGGTTGACGCCTTCGAGCACGATCCCGTCGGATTCGTAGCCGTGGCCGCCGGCGTAGCGGTAGCGCACATCAACGTTGGCAGGTTGGAAACCTGCCCCACTGACCTGCTCGCCGAACGCGGTGTAGGCCGTGGTGGCGGGTGCGACGTTGCCGGTGCCACCGGTGCCGCTCGGTTTGGTCACCAAGCTAACGGAGTCGATCAAGTCGCCATGCCAATAGCGCGAATCGGTCACACCGCCGGACGCATTCAGCGATTCATCGCCGCCGAGCGCAAAATATCGCCGCTCAGGCGTGAGCGTGTGCCCGCCGCTGCCGTTGTCGGAGATTTCGAAGTCGCCGTAGGGCGTGTCGCCTAGGTAGTCGGTCCATTCGACCTCGCCGATGCGGGTCCACAAATTCTCGCTGATGGTGCCGTTGCAGTCGTAATCGATCGTCGCGTAGCGCTGCCGCCCGCCGTCGAAGCGAAATTCACGCGCAGTCAGCGGCTCGAAATCAAACGCCACGTCCGAGCCATCGACCTTGAACCGGTTCCAGAGCACGCGGCGGACGTGCTTGTTCTTGTAGTAGCAGAACGCAACGTCGTAATGCCAGTCAAAGTCCGCGACCACACCCGGCGACAGCGTCGAATCGACGCAATGATCCTTGACGGTGATGATGCTGACGTTGCCGTCAAGATAATAAATGTACTTCACGGTTCGCACGATCGCGGTTCCGCCGGTTACGGGTGCGTGCTCAGTGTACCAGAGCAGGCGGTTGTTGTTGGTCTGAAACAACGGATCGCGATTGGCGGCGTCGCTGTCGTAGAAATACTGCGTGTAACGACCAGTGAGGTTGTCCGTCTTCTTGAGGCGGTTGCCAAGTTGGTCGTATGTGTAGGACAGGTTGTAGATCGTGGTCGCTCCGACGACTCGTTGCTCGCCGATCATCCGTTTGCGGGCGTCATATGTGAACGCTACCGTTGCTACCGTGCCGGCGACGTTATCGGTCTCGGTACGCGATGCCACTGTGTTGTCGCGGTTCCAGACGTAATCGAATTTCGACAGGACGACCGCCGAGGCGTGGGGCGCGGAGGAATTTGAATGCGGATGCGAGATTACCGAACCCGTTGGCCCGACCGAGCCTACCCAACCCAACCCAACTTCGCGGAACCAACTCCGACGTATCGACTTCGGCGGCCAAATTTTTCCGCCGCTACGCATTTGGCCCCTGTTCCTCGGCGCCGCAGCGCCGCTGCGCGAGATGCGCCCGCCCCGCACCCAACCTTGCCGGACACGCGATTTTCGCGTAGATTTCCGCATAGGGTTTGCCTCAGGCAGACAGGTGCGAGGCGGGGTCGCCGCCGGGTTTGCATCGCACCAGCCCTGATGAGCGCATCTCAGCATGATTGTTGACTGCCACACGCAGATTTGGGATCAATCGCTGGCCGGCAAGATGGCCGCCGCCGAAATGGTTCGCGTCGATGTCAAAGCCGACGCCGCGTATCACACCGAGGCGGTGCATGCGGTCGATCGGGCCTTCGTCCTCGGCTTCAAGAGTTCGTACCTGCAAGCCGAGATTCCCAATCGCTTTGTAGCCGACCATGTGAAGCGTTTCGCGGCCAAGCTGATCGGCTTCGCGGGAATCGACCCGACCGATGCGGATTGGCAGGATCAGTTGCGAATCGCCCACGACGAACTCAGTCTCAAGGGCGTCACCATCTGCCCGCCGCTGCAGAATTATCACCCGACCGACACGCGTGCGATGGAGATGTACGAAGAATGCTCGCGCCGCGGCTTGCCGGTGATCATCGACCAGAGCATGCACAACCCCGCGGCGAAAATGGAATACGCCCGGCCCATGCTGCTCGACGAGGTCGCGCGCGAGTTCCCGCAACTGCGCATCGTCGTCGCCCATATGGGCTATCCGTGGGTCGATGAAACGCTCGTGCTGCTGGCCAAGCATCCGCAGGTTTTTGCGAATGTCGCCGGCCTGCTTCGTCGCCCGTGGCTCAGCTATAACGCGCTGCTTTCGGCGCTCGAGTTCGGCGTGGTGAGCAAGCTGCTCTTCGGCAGCGACTTCCCGTATCGCTCGCCCGCCGCGTGCATCGAAACGCTCTATTCGATCAATCACTTCGCGCACGGCACGAGTTTGACCGCGATCCCGCGCGAGCAACTGCGCGGCATCGTCGAACGCGACGCACTGTCGCTGCTCGGCATCGAAAAGCCGGTCGGCGCGATTCGCACGGCCGAAGTCCGCACGCTGTTCGAAGAGGAGTAACCCGCCCTTGAGATTCGCCCTGCTTCCGGCAGCACTACTGTCGCTATGTCTCGCGGTCGGCTGTGCGCCTCGATATGAACTGCAACTCGTTTCGTACAAAGACCCCTACTTCCCCGAGACGCTCCAGCTCTCGCCGAGCGACTGTGCCTGGCGACAGGAGCACGGCGGAGACATACACATCGTCGCCCGCAGCAGCGACCTCGTCGGCGAGCCGCCCGTGGCTGTGGAGCAATACCTGCACGCACGTCTCTTTTGGAGGCCGCGGCCCGGCAAGACGCCGGTGGACAGCGGCACGATCAATGCGAATCTACGTTTCATTGTCATGACCAAAAGCGGCGTCAGCGAGTACGAAGGCACGGGGTTTGTGTTCGTCAAGAAATTCGAGCACGCCAAGCCGGCGGATGTGCGGCTGGAATCGTCGGCGCTCAAGCCGGTGCGCACGAGCGGAACCGCACCGGAACTGTTCGGCGAAATTCGATTGACGGGTCGAATGAAGGCCGCCGCAGATGAGAGTACGGCGCTGGATCTGGTACGGCGCGCGGAAGTGCGTGAAGCAGGGGTCGAGGGGGCGAGGGGCCAAGGGGCCGAGTGAGAAGGCAGGGACCAACGGTTCAAGGGGGCGAGGGGTCGAGTGAGAAGAGGGGCCGAGGGGTGCGAGGGGCCAAGGGGTCGAGGGGCCGAGTGAAGAAGCAGGGGCCGCGGGGGCCGTTGGGGAAGAGGCAAATAGACACTGAGAGTGCGTAGGAGCCGGAACAATACTGAAATCCTTCAAGGATCTCATTGCCTGGCAGAAGGCCTACGAGTTATGTAAGCAGTTCTATGCGGTCACTCGCGATTTTGCTCCAGATGAGAGATTTGGCTTACTCGCCCAGATTCGGCGCTCGGCGGTTTCGGTTCCGTCGAATATCGCCGAAGGGTATGGCCGTGGCACGACAAAAGACTACGTTCGATTTCTCTGGACGGCGAACGGCTCGCTATGCGAACTCGAAACGCAACTCATGCTCGCTCGTGATCTGCGACTCGGCAGCGCAAAGTCGATCGGTGCGTGCCTTGACACCCTGCGTGAAGTTGAGCGAATCTTGTCTGCACTCATTCGGGCGCTCGAAGCGACGTGCAAGTGACAGCAAGGAAACGTGCATTCCCGCTCAACTCCAGATTGTCGCTCGCATGGCTCTCCTAATTTAGTCCGTGGCCGCTGGACAATTTATCCTCACTCCTCCCCTCGGCCCCTCGGCCCCTAGTCCCCTCGGCCCCCCTCCTAGCCCGATGAATCAGCGCCGAATCCAGAACATTGTCCCGCACACCGACGAATTTCGGATTCATCAAGAAATTACCACGCTTGAAGTAAATCGGCACGATCGGCAACTCATCCCGGCACAAGATCGACTCCGCCTGCGTGAACATGGCCAGCCGTCGCGCATTGCCCGGCTCGATCGCCGCAGCCCGGATCAGTTGGTCATATCGGGCATTTGACCAGCCGGTGCGGTTGTTGCCGCTGTCGGACGTGAAAATGTCGAGAAACGTCGACGGGTCCATGTAGTCGCCGTACCAGTCAGATGTGGCCAGGTCATAGTCAAGCGCCCGCACGCGCTGACTAAGCACCTTTCGCTCTTGAAGCCGCAATTCGACGCGTATGCCGAGATTCCGCTCCCACATTGCCTGCACCGCTTCGCACACGCGGCGCTGCTGGCGCGGATCGGGTGCGTACATGATCTCGATCGGCCGCGTCGCCGCGATCGCGCCGAAGGCGCTTTCGTCGAGCAGCGTGCGGGCCAGCTCCAGCCGCGCGTCCCAATCCAGATCATGCCCCAAGCCCGCGGGCGGCTCGTACAGGATCGTCTCGCCGCCCGGCCCGCTGCGCGGCATCAGCGGAATTGCCCCCGGCGGCAAGAACGTGTCCGCCGGCGACTCGCTTAGTCCCAGCACCGTGTCGCAGATCGCCCGCTTGTCGATTGCCAGCGACAACGCCGCCCGCAATTTCGCGTTATTCTTGAACGGCTCGCGTGTGCAGTTCACGCGAAAGAAAAACGTCGCGAAGCGATCACCCTGCGCAAAATCATGCCGCTTGCCTTCACGCTGCTGCTGCAACACCGCTCGCGCCATCTCCGGCTCAAGCCCGCGATATAGATCGATGCGACCCGTTTCATACGCGAGCAAGATGGTGCTCGGGTCGATCGCGATCAACATCTCGATCGAGTCGACGCCGATGCTCGCGGCATCCCAGTATTGCGGATTCTTGCGAAGCAGCAGGCGGCGCTTGAAGTCCCAGCGTTCCAGCGTGAACGCCCCGCTGCAAACAACCCACGCCGGATCGTTCCACTTCCCATCGGCATCGCCTGCAAGGGACAGCGGATAGACCGGACAAAGCGTCGGAAACGCGGCCAGATCGAGAAAATACGAGCACGGCTGTGCGAGCCGCACACGCAATGTGCGATCGTCCGGTGCTTCGATCCCCACGCTGCTTTCGGGCAAATCGTCGGCGGAATCATTATCTCGGCGAGACTTGCTGTACGCCTCGGCCCCGTCGATCACATAGAGGAAGGTGATGTACTGCGACCGCGTGCTGGGCAACATCGCCCGCAGCCACGACCAGCGAAAGTGCTCAGCCGTGATCGGCTCGCCGTTGCTCCAGCGAATGCCGTCGCGCAGGTGAAATGTATAGTGCGTCTGCGAGGCATCGACTTCCCACCGCTCGGCGAGGCCCGGCTCGGGGATCAGGGTTTCATCATTTAGCCGCGTGAGCCCCTCGAAGAGCGCGCGCGCAACTTGTATTTCGTGCTGATGACTGACGCGCGCGGGATCGAGAAATCGCAGTTCGTCGGAAGCGACAACGAAATCTGCGCGCGGCGTCGTCTCCTGCAGCGCGAGCCAGCCAAGGAGGCCGAGAGCGGGCAACAAGATGATCGCGGAGAGTGTGCGCAGCATGGACTCAATTCCGCCGAATCTCGCCGGTCGCCGGCCCGGTGCGCAGGGCGTTCGATTCAAGGTCGATGATCGCCGACCGGCCGACGAATGGCTCGTCCGATGCGCCGGTCTCCGAATTTGTCGAATATACGCGCGCGTCGAGCTTCAAGTCTTCCGAACCGAACACGCGAATCTTCGAACTGGGTCGATCGAACTCAAGCTGGTGCGCGAAAATCTCGCGCATCCACGGCCCCTGCTTGTCACGCAGGTAGACATTCTCGCTCGCCGCCAGCCAGCTCAGCCGCACCGCCGGCATGCCCGCCGCCCGCGCCCGCTCGCCGGTCGCCTCGCCGAAGCTGAACGCACACTCGAGCCGATTCGAACGCAATTGGGTGCTGCGACTCTTGAGCTTGGCGAGCGCCGGTGGGTCGCTCGCAAGCTGCGGCAGCATCTTGTCGAGATTGATCATGTCGCGCCCCGCAACGTGATTCAGCGCCACGTCGCCGTCGAACAGTACCGTGTCGCGCCGCTCGGGCCCGTCCGCGCCGAGCGAATAGGTCATCGACCGCTGACACTGCAAGAGCGTCTGATTTGCCCCGCGCGTGACCAGCGCTGACGGCAGTCCGGACGATGCCGCCGCCGCCGAGACATCCGTGTCTGTCCGGCGATCGATCATGATCAGCGAAGTCGCACCGACGGTTTGAATCTGTCGCTGGCGCATGTTCATGTGCAATTCGGGCGCGGTGATACTCTGATGCAGCATCGGCTGCGGATCGCCGGCCACGTAGACCTCGCTGCTCACCAATGCGTTGGTCGCGATTGCCGTCGTCACTTCCTTGCGATTGGTGCGCGAGCCGCCGAACGCGATCGACTGGCCCGTTGGCTTCGCGGGCCGCTGCTCGCGCGGCGTGAACACACGTTTCAACGATTCGTTCGCAACGGCAAACGCGCCGGGCCGCTTCGGCGGTTCGACGACGTCGACCAGCGTCAAACGCAGCGACTCGCCTTGCAGCCGCTCGCCCTCGCTGGTCGCATCGACATTGCCGATGAACAGCACTTCGTTGCCCAGTCCATCGACGCTCATCCGCTGCTCGCTGCGCACGCGGATCGGCGTCGGTCGCGAGCGCTGCTCGCCGCGCAGCGACCGATTCGACGTGATGTCCACCAGCGACGGGCCATCGACCGACATCGTCTGCGTCTCGGGCCGGAAGAGCAGCTCGCGTCCGCGAATCGCAAACGTGTCGGCTCGCAGCCGCGCCGATCGACCCTCGTCGCCGCGCAGAAATGCATGGTCGATTTGGCCACCCTCTCGCAGCACAGCGAACATCGAACGCGCCGTCGCCAACACGTTCTGTCGAATGTCGCGCATGCGCACGGGGCCGATCGCGTCCAGTTCACTCGCATACACGCGGCCATCGCTGCCGCGGGCAAAGTTCACCGCCAGCCATGCCGCGCGGAGCGATTGTTCGCGACCGCCTTCGATCTGTCGTCGCACCGACCCCCAGCTAATCAACGGACGCTGAAGCTGCCCGAGCAAGAGTTCCGACCAACTCGCGCCGCCGTCACCACCGCTCAGCACAACCCCGTCACTGGCGATCGCGAGATCGAGGCTCGCTTGCAATGGCTCGTCCGCCGCCGGTGGTCGGAAAAATGTTTCCAGTCGATTCGCTCGCAGCGACTGCCCGTCGAGGTCGATGTGCGCGCTGCCGACGAACAGCGCAGATTCGAGCGCCCCGATTCCGCCGATCGAACCCACGCCGGCCATCGGCGAGCGCTGTTGCTGCTGCTCGCCCGTCGCGCTCTCCGCCGCGCGCAGCCGCAATTCGGCCCACAAGTCGCAGCGTATGCTCGCCCCGCTGCCGCGCGCGTCGCGCGTGTCGAGCACCACATTGCCAACGAGCTTCACCAACCGCTGTTTCAAATCCGCGTAGAGCGATTCAGCGCGCACCAATCCCTGCGAGCCGAGTTGCATTTCCAGCGCACGTCCCGGCAATGGCGTCAGCCACAGTCGCTGTGCTTCGTCGTGATACGTCAATTTCGACGCCACGATGCAGCGATCGTCGAGATCGAGCTTGACCTCGGGCCCCTCGGCGACAATTTGTCGCCGGGCCTGTTCCAGTTTCAACGGCGTGTTGATCGGGCTGAGTCGCAGCGCCCCGCCAAACCGAACGACGAGCCGCGAGCGATTCGCATCCTGTCGGCGGTCGTTGCGTTCCCGGGTCGGTTTGCGGGTTTCCTCGAACAGATCATCAACACCCGCGCCCACGTCAAACAGCATCGACAGCGTCTCGGCTTCCAATCCGCCGCTGCGCCGGCCGCGTTCAAATTGATCCGCGAGAATTCCGCCGTCGAGCGTACAGAGATAGGTCGTCGGCCGGCGCTGCTTGCGCGGCTTCGACGCGATTATCGGCACACTCGTCGCCGCCTGAGCAACGTCAGATGTAGGTTGCGACGCCGCCGGCGCGGCGCTGCGTTCAGGCATGTAGAGCGTCAACTCGCCGCCGTGCTGCATTTCGAGCAGATCGACGCGATTGGCACCTTGATTCCAGACAAATTTCAATCCGACCGTACTGACGCCGAAGAAGTCGCTCTGCACGCTCGCCGGGCCGGTCGTTTCCAGCCGGCCTTGGTCGAAATCAAACTCCAGTCGGTCCATGCGAATCGTGATTTCATCCCACGGGCGCTCCTCCAGTGGCGTGCGATCGGCACTCGTGTCGCGATCGATGAGAATCGTCGCATCGCCCTCGAGCCAGCCACGCTTCGGCTCCATCTGGCGATTTTTCACACGGTCGCCATAGAGCTGCCCCTTTTTGGCCGACACGATGCAAATCATGCCGCTCGGCATGAGGATCGAGATTTCCGGCTCGGTCACGTCGACATTGTTCTTCGAACCGGGCATGAGCTTCCACGTCGCGCAGCGCACGTTACCGGTCGGGCGTCCCGTCTTGGGGTCGTAAGTCGTGAACGCGACCGCCTCGCCGGGCGCTAATTCAACATCGGCAATGCGGATCACTTCCGACGGCTGCACCGGGCGGCTGGTCGGCAAATTCGACTCGGCCCGGTCGAGATTTGGCATTGGCGACACGAACGCCGCCGAGTATGCGATATAGAGCACGGCCAGCACGCCGAGCGTCGAGATGACGAGGACTGCGTTTCGTAGCATTCGGTGTTTGCCGCGTGCCGCGAGCGTCGCTCACTGCACGGTCGGCGTTCCTCCGTATTTTTCGACCGCCTGCTGCCAGCGACCGTCGCGGCGTAGCAAGGTCTCAAGCGCCTCGCGCACGCCGCCTTTGCCGCCCCGCGTGTTTGTCACGATCCGCGCGACAGCTTTGATCTCCGCCGCGGCGTTTGCGACCGCGATCGGCCAGCCGACCGCGCGCATCGCGGCGAGGTCCGGCAAATCGTCGCCGATCATGGCCGTTTCGGCGAGCGAAATTCCGAGTTTCGCCAGTAGCACCCGCAGATCGGCGAGTTTATCGGCGCTTCCCTGAATGACATGTGGGATGCCCAGGTCAACCGCCCGCCGCGCGACGGCCTGCGAGCTCTTGGCGGTCAGGATGATGACAACGCCGCCGAGCTTGATGAATTGAGCGATGGCGAGTCCGTCGTGCACATGAAATGCGCGCAGCGGCTCGTCTTGCGGGCCATACCAGAGACGACCGTCGGTGAGGACGCCGTCAACGTCGAGGACGAGTGCGCGGATCGAGGACTCGTTCAAATTACGACCTCATGCGGAGACGCAGCGACCAGGCGACGGAGCGACGAAGCGACGAAGGCACGTTGATCGCGTCATTTTTGACCCATTCGGCATATTGTCTCAACGAACGTCACCGCACGCAATCGACAACCCGATCGCTTCTCACCGCGGGAATGGCGACGGACGGTGGCACCGAACGGAGTCTGTCACGCAAGCAGTCACGCGGTGCCAAAATCCGTCGTTACGATTCCTATTCTGTTCATCCTGTTCATCCTGCTCGTCTTGTTCAAGTCTTTCTTCGCTGCAAAGAATCGCCGGCCGTTCGCCGAAGAAATCGCGAGCGACGACGCCTCTGTCTGACGGGGATTCAACAGGATATGCAGGATGGGCAGGATGCAGAGTCGACGCACCCTCTCGTTCGGACCGTGCGCGTATCGACGGATGCGGGCACCGATCCACGTTCCGCGTAAGCCAGGGCTCTGTGCGATCGCACGCGAAGACCTCGCTTGCGCGTCTTGCTCGGCTTCGGCTCGCTGCGCTCGCCGTCGGACACGGAGGTCCGATCGCCACCTACCCGCGCGGCCAACTTTTTCGCCGGTCGGATAGGAGTTCGCGGCCCGCGTTGCGTGTATCCCATTGAAGGCGGCACCGGCCGTCGCTCGGGATGGAATTCGTCACGCAGGAGACCGCCATGAAACGTTTTGCACCGCTGGCTGTGGTTGGGATGGTCGCGATTCTCGGACCCGCTGTTGCGCTCGGGCAATCGCAGACCGCGGCGTTCACCTATCAGGGTCAACTTCGGCAGGCAGACGAACCGGTCAACGGCACGTTCGACGCCGAGTTTCGGCTCTTTGACGTCGCCCAAAACGGGACGCCGATCGCCGTGCAGGCCGTCGCGGGCGTGACGTTCGTCGATGGGCTGTTCACGGCGGCGCTCAACTTCGGCACGTCGGCTTTCAACGGACAACAACGCTGGGTCGAGATCGCGATCAATGGCGAGACGCTGACGCCGCGGCAGGCGATTGCGTCGACGCCCTATGCGGCATTTTCGCTCAACACTCGCGGAATCAGCATTGGTGCGGGCAACAGCATCGGCATTGGCACAGCGACGCCCGCGCGGACGCTGCATGTGGCGGCGGGGCCCGATGCGGGCTTGCGTTTGCAATCGACCAGTGCGCAGGGGCGGGCGTATGACTTTCTGAGCGGCGGCGATGGTGTGTTTCGGCTCAATGACGGCAACAACGCGCGGCTTTCGGTCACGTCAAGCGGGTTTGTGGGCGTTCGGACGACAACGCCGGACCGACCGCTGTCGATTGCGGCGACTGACACTGGACTCGATCTCATGTCGTTTCAGGTGAGCAGCGGGAACACGCGCTGGTTCATGAGCCTGGAGAACGGCGGATTGAATTTTGGCGAGGCGGTCGCGGGTGATCCGACGCGGATGTTCTTTGAGCCGGGTGGCCAGATCGGCATCGGCACGAGCAATCCGACCGCGACGTTGGACGTTGCGGGCAACGTGAAGGCATTGCACGTCGAGAGTTCGACGGCGAGCGTTTCGGGTGTGCTGCAAACGAGCGTGTTGCACATCACAGGTGGGAGCGACATCGCGGAGCCGTTCAACGTGAATCAAGGCACGGAGGCACGGAGGCACGAAGGCACGGAGGCCGACGCTGCGGACGCCGAATCCGAAGTCCAATCCCTGCTCGCCGGGACAACATCCAAAGTCGAAGCCGGGATGGTGGTGAGCATCGACCCGTCGAAGGTCGGCGAGTTGCGGATTGCGAATCGGGCGTATGACACGCGCGTGGCGGGCATCATCAGTGGGGCGAACGGCGTGAATGTCGGCTTGACACTTACGCAGGCCGGGAGCGTGGCCGATGGCAAGCACCCGGTGGCGATGACCGGACGGGTGTGGTGCTTTGTCGATGCGGACGCGGGCGGCAGCGTCGTGGCGGGTGATTTGCTGACGACGTCGGATACGCCAGGGCACGCGATGCGGGCGAGTGATCGGGATCGCGCGGGCGGGGCGATCATCGGCAAGGCGATGTCATCACTTGAGAGTGGGCGGGGGCTTGTGCTGGTGCTGGTGAATTTGCAGTGAGTGAGTGAGAGGCACGCAGGCACCGAGGCACGAAGGCACGGAGTGAAGAGATCCACGCCTTTGGCAACCTGAACCCGAACGCTGAACCCTGAACCCCAAAAAAGCAGCCGAAGGCGGCTGCTCTCCATGAAGAACCGCGGGGGGCCGCGGTGCTCCATGACACTCAAAGGACCGACAAGTGAAATCGAACCACTCGATCATCCTCGCAGCGGCATGCATCGTGACGTGCGGCGTTTCGGTGGGGCAGCCACTGCCGAATGAATACTGGGTCAACGACATCGAGCGGCAGTTTGGCGGCTTGAATGCCCATGCGGAACCGCTCGGGTTCAATCTCGGTGTGGGCAGCGATGCGTCGCTGTGCAAGCACTATCAGGGCATGGTGCGGATCAGCGACACGAATGGCCGACCGGTTTTCATCATGAGCCGCAGCGGAAACGCGACAATTTCGTGCGCGAGTGATCCCGACAATCCGGGCGAATTGCTGGTCGTGCAGTTTGACTCGCGCGACAACGACGGCGAGCGCATGCGCTCAAATCGGCTGCGCCGTGACGCGCGATTTGAGGATTCCACGCCACCGGGCAGTGATCGCGGCACGCGCAGCATTCGGTTGAACGGCAGCTCGACCGATCGCAATGGCCGCACCTGGCCCGCGTGGTGTCATCCAGGCGGGATGCAGGTCGTCGGGGACGTGCTGTTTGTGCCCGTGGAGCATCGATGGGCACCGAATCAGCCGAGCGCGGGCGGGTTCTTGATTGTCGATCTGAGCATCCCGACCAACCCGGCGCTCATCAAGGAAGTCGAGATGTCGTTCAAAGTCGGTGTCATGGCGGTGACGCGCGATCCTGATACGGGGCTCTATCTGTTCCTGATGACAGGGGGCGATCTGGACGGCGGCGACGATCTGCTTTTCTATTGGTCGAACGGAACCGATCCGCGCGATCCGGCGTTCGGGCCCGACGTGACCACGCTGCGCGTCTGGGACAAGGACGACGATCCGGATCAGTCCGATCGCGATTCGTGGCGCGAATGGCAGACGATCAACTTTGCCCGCGACGACGACGGCGATCTCTACATCGTCGGCCTTGATGACGACAACGCGGCCGGCATCGGTACCGGGTACGCGAGTCTGTGCCGCGTGCGCAACGCGACGAGCGGCAACATCGACATCGACGGCGTACGCGGGCGGCTGCTCGGACAGACCGAGCCGACCGTCGGCGACCTCGATGCGACCGGCGGCGTGTACGTCAGCCCGAGCGGACAGTTGCTGCTCTATAGCGGCGAGCACGACAACGACGGGCCAAACGGCTCGGTGCGGATGGGCGAGTATCGCTTTCGCGATGTGAGTTTGCCGACCGACCCCGGCTGCGGCGGGACGATTACGCTCTATGAGAATCACGACGGATGGGGCGATCATTCGAGCCAAAGCTATACGTATGACTACGTCGATCGCGGTCTCGACAACTGGGATGACCTTTCGAATTTCGAAGATCGCGCCCTGGACACAAACGGCTTTACAGACGAAGCCGAGAGCGTCGCGTGGTTGATCGCACCGGGGCGAATTGGCTTCCTGTACGAAAATGACAACTACGCTGGCGGCACGATCGCGCTGATCGGCGATGGCGTGCCGCATGCCATGGGCGGCCTGGGCAATCTGGACGACGAGGTCAGCTCGGTTCGGATAATCGATCGGCCCGCGGATGCGTACACGACGGTCGGGCAGCCGGGCGGGTTGTGCTTCGGCGGCGGACAGGGATTCGCGGATTGTCCGTTCTATGGGCCGGGCGCGGTTGGGCGTGCGACGGCGGTGATCGGTGCTCCGCCGTGCTTCAGCTTGCAAACGGTGTATGTTGGCGGCGGCACCTACCTTGAGAATTTGCTCATCACGCGTCCGATGGTGATTCGGGCGACGGGTGGCGATGCGTTTATCGTTGGCCAGTAACCGGCGAGGGTCGCGCGACATCGGCGTGCGGGGCAGCTTGTCCGCAACGCCGCGTGAATAATCCAGCAGGAGCGGTCGTACGGCGGGCGGCGTGGAATTTCGGTGCCGAGTTTCGACGGCACAGGAAATACTCGCCGCCCGTCGGCGTTGTGCCAATTGGTCAGCCGGATGTGCGGCTGCAAGTCCGAAACTTCCCTCACCGCTGGAGGTCAACGATGACCGCGACTCGCTCGCTTCGAAACGTGCTTTGTTTGTTGGTGCTGGGCGCGATGGCGACGCCGGTGTTCGCCCAGCCGGACCCGGCCACGTTGGCCGCGAACTGCATCAGTGCGCTGGAGACCAAGTCGACGCGATGTGCCGAGCACTTGGCGACACTGGGTGGCAACGTCGCCACACGGGTCAATGAACTGCAAGCCGACGGTACTGCCGAGGGCGCGATGCGTGCGGCGCGAGCCGGCGCGCGTGCTGTGAACACGGGTGCCGAGCGCTGCGTGGCCGAGTTGCAGCGCATGGCCCGCCGCTGCGTGCAGGCGCTCGAGCGGCTGGAAGCGTCGGATGAGCTGGTCGAATCGGTGCGCGGCGCGGGCCGCACGGCGATTCAAACGGTGAACGAGGCCCGCCGCGGCGCGCTCGAAGCGATTCGCACGGCGGTTGAAGACTAGAGGTCCGGAAGACAGGCCCGCAACAAAGAAACCACCGCGGCCCGAAGGGCGAGCCGCGGTGGTTTCGTTGTTTCGATGTAGCCGGCGATCTCGCTAACGATCCGAACCCGACGCGCACGCTCGTGCTCCGTCAGTTGTCATTTGCGGGATTGGGGAGGATCAGCCTCCGGCAGATGCTCCCCCGAGTTGATCGTCCGCGATTCTCTTGAGGCAATACACTAGAATCCCAGCGATGTCGCGAAACGGCAAAGTCATCGTCGCCATGTCCGGCGGCGTCGATTCCTCGGTGGCGGCGTGCCTGCTCAAGGAGCGAGGGTACGACTGCGTCGGCGTGTTCATGCGCGTCGGTGCCAATGTGGAGCAGCCGCCCCCGGCTTCGTGCGCCGTAGAGCAGCCGCCCTCGGCTGCGTTTGATGTGGACCCGGGAAGTGGTGGGCAATGCCCACCCTACTCGCCGTGCGATTCGCCGTCGGACACGGAGGCCCGATCGCTACCCGCACCACGCCGTCTCAAGCACGGCTGCTGCTCGGCCACCGATGCGATGGACGCGCGCACGATCGCCGCCCGGCTCGACATTCCGTTTTACGCGCTGAATTTCGAGAAGGACTTCGACCGCATCATCGACTACTTCGTGAACGAATATGGCCAGGCCCGCACGCCCAATCCCTGCGTCATGTGCAATATCCACTTGAAATTCGGCAAGTTGCTGCGCTATGCCGACATGATGGACGCCGAATTCGTCGCAACCGGCCACTACGCGCGCATCATTCGCACCGACGCCGGCAACGCCCGCCTCGCGCGCGGCGTCAACACGGCCAAGGATCAGTCGTACGTACTTTTCGGCATTCGCCGCGAAGACCTCGCCCGCTGCATGTTCCCCATCGGCGATATCGCGGACAAAGCCGACGTTCGCGCCATCGCGGCGACGCTCGGGCTGCGCGTGCATGACAAGCCCGACAGTCAGGAAATCTGCTTCGTGCCGAATAATGACTATCGCCAGCTCGTGCAAAAGCGCCGCCCCGACTTACTCCAACCCGGCGAGATGCGCGACGCGAGCGGCCGCGTCGTCGGGCAACACGACGGCGTCGCCGCATACACGATCGGCCAGCGGCACGGACTGGGCATTGCGATGGGCAAGCCCTACTACGTCACGCAGCTCAACGTGCTGACCAACACCGTCACGGTCGGCCCGCGCGACGAACTGAGCAGCCCCGGCCTCATCGCCGATGCGATCAACTGGCTCAGCGCTCCGCCGCCGGTCGGTGCCGCGGTGCCGGCCCTGATCAAGATTCGCCACATGCACACGCCGACGCCGGGCACCATCACCGTTCTGGATAGCGGTCATGTCGAAGCCCGCTTCGACACGCCGCAACCCGCCGTCACGCCCGGCCAGGCCGCGGTCTTCTACGACGGCGATCTCGCCATCGGCGGCGGCTGGATTCGTGAGGCAATTCCGTCGTGACAATCGCGCACACAAAGTCGCACCGCGCCACCCATACCGTCGGCGGAGCAACCACTTGAGCAGTCCAGCTTCGGCACCGATTCCATCGCCGACGCCGCGCGGCTTTCGCAGCGATCGCATCTTGCTGGCCGGCGCGATCGCGTGCCTGCTCTTTCTCGCCTGGTCGCTCATACCTAGCCGCAGCGGCATGCACTCGCTCACCATCACCGCCGGTTCGCGCGGCGGATTACGCCACGCCTTTGCCGAGCTGCTCATGCAGCGCGCCCGCGCAACCGGACTGACGATCGACATGATCGAAACACGCGGCTCGCGCGACGCGATTGCCGCAATTGTTGCCGGCCGAGTCGATGTCGCGCTCGTGCAGGGCGGCCTGGCGATCGGTCCGCAGGCGAAGCTCCGGCAAGTCGCCGCGCTGCAAGTCGAGCCGCTGCATCTGGTCGCCAAAGCCGAATTCGCCGCAGCCGTCACCGCCAACCTCGAAGCACTGCGCGAACACACCGTAAACATCGGCGACCCCGGCAGCGGCACCTATCGCCTCGCGCTCGAAGTGCTCTGGTTCGCCGGCGTGCTGCCGCTGGGCGAAACGAGCGACGCGCGGATCCGACTCACGACGCTCGGCCCGGACGATCTCGACCGCATCACCACACGCACCGACGCGCCCGACGCGGTGTTTCTCGTGTCAGCGATGCCGTCGCCGACGATTCGACGCCTGGTGCGCGAATTCGACTATCGGCTCGTTCCGCTGCCGTTCAGCGAGGCGTTCTCGCTCGACGCACTTCGCGAAATGGCCCAACCGGCGATGATTTCGAGCGCCGCAGCCGCAGCCACCACCCGCGAAATGGTGTCGGTTGAACGCGCGAATGTTTACGAAACCGAAATCCCGCCATTCGCGTACAGCGTCGATCCCGACGTGCCGGCAACACCCACGCGCACGCTCGGCACGCGGCTGCTGCTGATCGCAAACGCGCGCGTTTCGGATGAAGCGGTGCAGCGGCTGCTGACGATTCTGTTCTCGACCGACATGGTGCGCATCGCGCGGCCGCCGCTCGATCCATCGCTGCTTGCGCTGCCGCCCGAATTCGAGTTGCACGCCGGCACGCGTGCGTACCTGCAGCGCACCAAGCCGATCATCGCGGGCGACCTGCTGGACTACTGGGAGAAATCGGTCAGCATCGGTGCGGCGGTTGCGGGCGGGCTGTTTTTCATCTGGCAATGGCTCAATCGCCGCTATCAACGCGAGCGCGACATGAGTTTTGCCGCGTATGTGCGCAAGGTGAACGAACTCGAACGCGAGGCCCGCAAGCTGGAACGCACGAGCCACATCCCGCTGCGCGAACTGATGCTCATTCAACG
>JBJXFK010000273.1:0-5188 GCA_046155505.1 Phycisphaerae bacterium | reverse complement strand
ACGTGCGATGTCTTCAAGCCGGGCACTTCGAGAAACACACGCTTGCAATCCGCTGAAACGCTGGCCGATTTCACGGCGACGGTCGAGCCGTCGCGCACCGGCGCGCCGCCTTTCGCGTCGAAGGGCCACTGCTCAACGTGGTACGCCTCGGCCTCCCAGCCGCAGCGAGCGTCGAGCGGCTGCGTGAATTCGAGTTCGACGCCATTGGATTTGGCGACGACGCGGCTCACTTCGAATGCCACTTTGTCGGTGGCGGCAAAGCTCATGCCGGAGCCGCTCTGAAAGCGATGCACCGACGCATTGCCGCCGTCAACCGCGACACGCACCGTCTCATCAGCGCGGCGCACAAGCATCTGATCGCGCAAAACGCCATCGTTCACGCCCATGATCGGTCCGGGATGGTCCACGCCGCCCGTCCACGCGACGCGGCTGTCGTTGAGGACCAGCCACCCGTTCGTAACACTTCCGCCAAGCGACTTTGGCGAAAATCCAGCGGCGTCGGCCGCGCGATAGCCGGGATGAGCCGGGCCGGTCGGCGCACCGTCGCCCGGCTTGCCGCGTCGCAGCGGCGGGACGATGCGTTTCTTGCCTTTCTCGACTTTGTAGGCGACGGCTTCGCTCGACAGCGCTCCGGCGGGAACCAACGCAAACTCGCTCGCGCCCGGCGGCTTCCATTCAAGGCGCAGCGCCCAGCCACCGCCGCCCTGAAAGTGGCGAATGCGGAGCGGGTGCTTGCCGGCATCGAATTTGGCGGAGCCGTCTTTGGGGACCGCGCCGTGCAAGCCATCGTTGTTGACCACCATGCGCCCGCCGACCCAGAGCAACCCGCCGTCGTCACAGATGAGCCGGAATGCATGCTCGCCGGCGGTTTCGACGGTGAGGATGGCATCGATCTCGGTGAGGAACCGTTCCTTGAGATAGCCGGCGTTGCCGTCTTTGAGGTCGATGGTCGTGACGCCAACGACTTCGCTGGGAGATTGGTCGGGCACCAGATCTGGCACGAGTGAGACGTCTTGGTCCATTTCGTAGAAGCGAACGGTGATGCCCGACTGCTGCGCCGAGGCGGCGGCGACCAGCAATGCGGCGAGGGCGAGACAAATGGGGCGAGCAAACATGCGACGGTGCTCCACATGCGATGGTGAACGGATTCTGAGTTTGCGCGAGAGGATACCGCGCGGCGGGACGGTCGTGCGGCCGCCGAATCCGAATTGAGCAGCGCATCGGAGAGTTTGCCACGGATTTCACAGATATACAGATAAGATATTATGAGCCGACACTGACGCGACATCTCAATCAGCATCAACATCAGTCATTGTCCTCATCTGTGTGCATCGGTGCAATCCGTGGCAAAATCTCCCCTCTTCACAGCCGCTCGGTGATGCTCTTTCCCTGCAAAAACAGCAGCAAATAATCGCGGCCGCCGGCTTTGCTGTCGGTGCCGGACATGTTGAATCCGCCGAAGGGTTGAACGTCGACGAGTGCTCCGGTGCACTTGCGATTGATATACAGATTGCCGACGTGGAATTCGTGGCGGGCGCGTTCGATGCGAAAGCGATCGGCGGAATACAGCGCGCCGGTGAGGCCGTATTCGGTGCCGTTGGCGATCGCGAGCGCGTCGTTAAAATCGGCGGCTTTTGTCACGGCGAGCACCGGGCCGAAGATTTCTTCGCAGGCGATTCGGGCCTTACGATCGACGTCGGCAAAGATCGTCGGTGGGACGAAGTAGCCATCGCTCGGGGTCTTGGCTCCGCCGAGCACTAGCCGACCCTCGCGTTTGCCGAGGTCAATGTACTCGTTGTGCTTTTTGAACGCCTTGTCGTCAATCACCGCGCCCATGAAGTAATTCTCGCCGGTGGTTGTGTCGCCGATGGTCAGCAGCTTGGCCCGCTCGACGACGCGATCGAGCAGTGGCTCGTAGATGTCGCGATGAGCGATCAGCCGCGAGCAAGCCGAGCACTTCTGTCCCTGGAAACCGAAAGCCGCGGCGACCACGCCTTCGGCGGCTGCGTCCAGATCGGGCGTCGTCTCATCGACAACGATGCAATCCTTGCCGCCCATTTCGAGAATCGTGCGCTTGAGCCAAATTTGGCCGGGGGCGATCTTGGCCGCTCGCTCGAACACGCGCAGGCCGATTTCTTTGGAGCCGGTGAACGAGATGAGCCGCGTTTGCGGATGATCGACGAGTGCGTCGCCGATCGCGCCGCCGGGGCCGGGGATGAATTGCAGCACGCCCGGCGGAAGGCCGGCCTGCTCGAAGATTTCAACCATCTTGGCCGCGATGACGGGCGACGTACTCGCCGGCTTGAGCACGACCGTGTTGCCCGTGACCAGCGCGGCGCTGGTCATGCCCGCGCAAATCGCGAGCGGGAAATTCCACGGCGGAATCACGACGCACACGCCCAGCGGCATGTAACGCAGCTCGTTGTCCTCGCCGGGGAACGCGGTGACCGGGTGGGCACCGCTCAGGCGAATCGCTTCGCGGCCGTAGAAGTCGAGAAAGTCGATCGTTTCGCATACGTCGGCGTAGGCCTCGAGCCAGCTTTTGCTGACCTCGAAACACATCCACGCCGACAGCTCGTACACGCGGCGACGCATGATCGCGGCAGCTTTGAAGAGGATGCGAGCGCGCGTCTCGGTATCGACGCCGCTCCACGACTTGAAGGCGTCGGCGGCGTGCTTCACGGCCTGATTGGCGTGCTCGACGGTGGCCTTGCTCATGTGGCCGACGATGGTCTTGGGCGACGCGGGCATGATCGACGCGAACGTGTCGGGCGTGTGCAGCGGCTGCGTGCCGAGCCGCAGCGCGTATTTCTGGCCGAGTTGCGACCGCACGCCGTCGAGGGCGGCGAGTATTTTCTGACGCGGCTCGGCTTCGGCGAAATTGACGTAGGGTTCGGGACGGTAGGGGGTTAGCATGAATGGCTCCAAGTTGCGATTGGAAAGATCATTGCGACGTTCTCTTGCTCAGGCAATGTGCGCATCCGGATCAACGCAATGGTAACATATCAGGTGGACGCGTCAGGTACGGAGGCGAATCGAATGATCAAGATCGACTTACCCGAAGATTTGGAGCACGAACTTCGAGCGGTCGTGCCCGATCTTGAGACAATGTGCCGCACAACACTACTCGTGGAAATGTATCGTCGCGGCGCGATCTCGCACGGTCGTTTGGCGGAAGGGCTCAACACGTCGCGCGACCGCGTAGACGCACTCCTTGCCAGATTCGGAGTTGACGAGGATTTGCTGACGTTTGATGAATTGGCGCAGCAAACCGACGAAATCAAGAGGCTGCTGGGTGCATGATCGTTGTCTCCGACACATCGCCGTTGAGCTATCTAATTCTGATCGAACAAGTCGAGGTATTGCCAAAGCTATACGGTAAAGTGCTCGCGCCGCCGGCGGTCGTCGCGGAGTTGCAGCATGTCGATGCTCCGGCGACCGTTCGGGCTTGGGCGAGCGGTCCGCCCGAATGGCTTCAAGTTCAGGCACCGGCGGTCGCGTGTGACTTCGGGATGCTGGGCGCGGGCGAGGCTGCGGCGCTTCAGCTTGCAGTCGAGATCGGCGCAGACTTGGTGCTCATTGATGAGCGGGCCGCGACGATCGTCGCCCGGCGCAACGGGTTTCGGACGACCGGCACACTTGGAACGCTGATTCTCGCCGCCGAGAGGAACCTGCTTAGCTTGACGAAGGCGCTCGCTGCCTTGCGGCGGACCACGTTTCGCGCCACTCCTGAGTTGCTTGATCGAATCGAACGCGAGCATGGGCCGAGTTGACTCTCGCGATATTGCCCTGATTTCGGGGGGGATCGACGTAGCGCCGACCTGCCACGGATTTCGACTAAGAAGTCCGGCGCGTCTGCGATAGTCTATACAAGCGATCGGTCTGGGCAATCGAGAGCTAGCGCGGCACCGTGCTCAGACTCAAGCGACAATCGGAGATCTGACATGATGCGCCGTCGCACAAAAGTTTCGCGATTGATCATGGCCCTCGCCGCACTGCCGGCATCGCATGTTGCTGCGCAATGCACGCCTTTCTGGTCGAAAGTTCAATCGGGTCCGGCGTTCACTCAGGGATACTGCCTGTATGCCGACCACACGGCGGGCGGTTCTCGTTTGTACTACGGCAGCAACAACGATTTTCACGTTTTCGATCCTTCGACCGGCGTTTGGCAGATTTTGCCATGGGTTGGTCCGGGCTCGCTGGTTCGCTACGTTGGACGCTTGCAGATTGGCGCGATGTCCAACTTATGGGTCGCCGACCGCACGGCGCTGTATCGCATCGACGATTCGAGTGGACAGGCAACGCTGGTCAGTACCTCTATCTTCACCAACCGGCTCGCCGTGTACGACAGCGCAAGCGAACCCTCGACCTTGGTAGCGGGCGCGCCGGGTGGTGTGCGACGGCCAGAGGGGTTTTCGTAGAGGCAACTCGTCCAGTATCGAGCGTCGGGTTGCATTCCGATACCGATTGTCGAGTGGGACGACGGAACCGGCAGCGCGCTTTTTTGCGGAGGCGGCTTCCGTGCCGCGCGAGTAAGCGCGCCGGGTTTTCCGGAGGTGTTTACTTCCGGCGTGATCAAGTACGACGGCATCTCTGTCCAGGCGCTGGAGGACGGCCTGTTGGCGACAGAGGCGGAGTGCGGTGCTCCCTCTTTCACCCTTGACCTCGCGGTGTTTGACGACGGTACAGGCGAGGCTCTATACGCCGGCGGGTATTTTGACGTTTCCGGTGCCGATCCGATGGCCATGATCGCACGCTGGGACGGCGGTTCGTGGTCGGCGGTTGGTGGCTCCTATCTACGGGAGCCGCACTGGTACATCGAACGGCTGCGGGTGCTTGATCTGGGCGATGGACCGGCGCTCTACGCGGCGGGATTTTTCGACGAAATCGGGGGCGTGCCCGCCGGCGGCATCGCGAAGTGGGACGGGGCCAACTGGCATGGCTTCGACGGCGGCAGCTCATCGAGTAACCCCGCGAATCTGGGGGTGACCGACGCGGCCGCGTTCGAACACGAGGACGGCATGGCGCTTTATGTGTCCGGATTCTTCACAAGCATCGGCGGTGCCAATGCACGCGGAATCGCTCGCTACGGTTGCCGATGCCCGGACCTCAGCGACGATGGCGCGGTCGATCTCGCGGATCTGGCGATCGTGCTGAGCACGTTCGGTGGGCCGTCAGGCGGGAATGA
>JBJXFK010000272.1:0-13809 GCA_046155505.1 Phycisphaerae bacterium | reverse complement strand
CCGCGCGGCGTTCGCCGCGCGGGCCCGTCCTGCGATTGCAATTGAACCTCGCCCCAGGCCGATCAGTTCGTGCCCACCGTGTCCTCGAGCAAACGAGCCGCATCCTGGAAGCCGATCGACGGCAACTGCGTCTGCGTCACCGGATCAACGAACTGCTCCGAGGTCGACAGCGCGCTCACGCCCAGCGTCAACCCCGGCAGCGTCGGGTCGATCGCTCCGAAGAAACCCAGGCTGGTCGTCATGATGTCCGTCGGATTGCCGACCGTATTGCGCAGGCCAAGCATGTGCCCGACCTCGTGCGCCGCGACACGACCGAGGGCATTGCCCACATCGATTGCAGTGGTCGGCGTATTCGCGAATACGCCGGCCAGGGCATCGACGCCGATCGACGTTCCGTAGACGATGCATGTACCGGTCAGCGTCTCATTTCGCGGATCGATGTAGTCCGACACGCCATAGAGGTTCGGGTTCGTCCCGCCGACGTGTACAGTCAGGAACGGCAGCGTGACTTCCGATGCCGGCCCTTCGTCCGACGTAATGAACTCGATCGCAAAACCGCTGTAAATCAGGTTGAGCTGGTTGATGATACCGGTCTTGATTTGCAGCAGTTCCGTCGCTCCCCAGGCGATGTTGATCGCCGTCGCACTCAGTGCCGGAATCGTCTCGGTCGGGCGCTGGCCGGCCCCCGCCGCCGGCGCGCCGGCGAAATTCACGAACACGCGCTGCGGGCGCTTCACCACCGTCTGCGCCCGAACAATTTGAATATCGACGCTGTTGCCGCCGTCGGTCACGACATAGTGATTTTGACCCGCACGAGCGAATACCAGTCGCGTGTTCGGATCGAAGTCGACGCGGAACACCGACTCGCTGATCAGGAACGGATTCGTCGGGTCAAACTCCAGGGCCGTAAACTTCTGGTACCACGCAAACAGATTCTGATCGCCGTCCAGCACTGCCACGCTGAAGTCGGTGGTCGTGTCATACTTGCGCACATAGCTCGGCGTACCGAGCAAACCGAACAACAACCGATCGCCGGCATTCATCGGGCCGATGTCGAACACCTGTCGCCCACGCGTATCGCCGACGACCACCGATGCGCGATCATTGACCAGCGGCACCACCGGCGTCTCGGTGTTGGGCGTCGACGTGAACGCCGCGATCACGCTGATCACGCCGCTCGCGTATTCACGAGTCGGCTCGGTGCGATCGGTGTCCACTTCAACCCACAGCGTGTACTGACCCTCGTCCACGTTCGACAGGTCGAGCGCCCGCGGCGTATTGAGATTGATGTCCTGGCCCGATGACGGGTCAGTATCAAGCTGAATATCGTTGCCCGCGGCGACCGACGCGAACGCAAGCGTGCCATCGTTGCTCAGTCGAACACTCTTGATCGCCGACGCACAAGGTGCGACGCCGACGTTTACCGCCGTGCCGGTCGAGAGCACCCATTGCCGCACCACGCCACTCGCATCGCCTGTGATCAGGTTTGCACCGTCGAGCGACAGCGCCAGCGACAGCATGTTGCCGCCCGTGCCGGTCAGCGTCAGCTTCAATCCGCCGGTTGCGATATCCCACGAGCGCGCGGTGTCATCGTCCGACGCGGTGAACAGCGTCAAGCCGTCCGCGCTGAATAGCACGCTATTGACCGGCTCGGTGTGACCCGAGAAAAGGCCGATCACCGCACCGCTGGTGACGCTCCACGCGCGGGCGATGTTGTCCGCACACGCGGTCGCCACCACCGTGCTATCGACCGGGCTGAACGCCACGCCATTGACTGACAAGGCGTGTGTGAAGTCGCGGAGAATCGTGCCGTCCGACACGTTCCACAAAATCGCGCGGCGATCGTTGCCTGAGCTGAGAATCCGAGTGCCGTCGGCAGAGAATGCAACGTCGTTCACGCCGCTGGTGTGACTGGTGAACACGCGCACGATCGCCAGATTCGCCGTGTTACGCAGTACGACCCGCCCATTTCCCAAGCCATACGCAAACTGATCGCCCGTCGGCGAGAACGCCACGCAGTTGACAACCGACGCCGAGAGCGTCGGCGGCGAACCGGTAAGCGTGCCGATCGCCGCACCCGTGACGGCGTTGTACGAGCGAATCGTGCCGTCATCGCTCGCGGTCAGCAGCACCGAGCCGTTCGCATTCACCGCGAGATCATTGACCGCGGCACCGTGCCCCTCGAACCGCCGCGCGACCGTGTTCGTGTTCAGCACGACCGCCGCCGCCTGCGCGTTGCACTCGTCGCGGTCGACGTCGAGGCCGGCGCGCACCGTTCGCGGAACGCCGGGCGTCGACTCAATCGCGGCCTGTACCCAGAGCGGCGAATCCGGACTGACGACGATGTTCACCGCATCCGGCGGCGGCGTGCGAATCTCGACCGTCGGGACCGGGATGCCGATGCTGATCAAAATTTCTTCCGAAGCCGAAACGCCCGCATCGTCGGTGACGGTCAGCGTCGCACGGAACGTGCCCGACGTTGAATACTGATGCGCGACGTTCTGGAAAAACTCACGAGTGTTGTCGCCGAAGTCCCACTGATACTGACGAATCTCGCCGTCCGGATCGAACGAACCCACCGAACTGAAGTTGATGATCGCCGGCGCGTTGGGTGCCGACGTGCGATCGACCGAGATCACTGGCACCGGCGATTGCGTCACGGTGATGCGCAGCGTGCGCGACGTGCTCAACCCCTGTTCGTCCGTCAGCGTGAGCCGCACGTTGAATACGCCGGTCTGCGTAAATGTGTGCAGCGGCGAGATCTCGCTACTTGTCGCGCCATCGCCGAAGTCCCATACGCGGCTGACGATCGCGCCGTCATCCGTGCTGCGGTCCGAAGAAAATCGAACCGTCAATGGAACCACGCCGCGCACCTGATCCGAACTGACAATCGCAGTCGGCGGCGTGTTCAGCGTACCGATCGCCCCATCGGTGCCACCCGTCGGCGGACATCCACCGACCGAGAATGACAGCGACGCAACCAGGCAAATGACGCCCGTGGCGACAGACCAACGTGAAACTCGCATCGAAGGCTCCTCAACCGCGTATCCGGACGCACAGCGGCTCACCCATTAGTATCGGGGAGACAAAAAGTCGTATCAAGGGGTTGCAGGAGATGCCTACAATGGGTACACCGCCCAATTGGGGTTAGCCGCCGGTGACGCGAGGCCGTCACCACGGGAGCGGATTAGGGGAGATTGGCGAATGAAGCTCTGGAAGCTTGCCGCATTTGCGGCTGGTTCGCTTGCGTTCATTTTTTCTGTCGGCGGGTGTCCCAGCGACGCCACGCTGGCGCTCGAATCGGACCTTTCGGCGGATAACTCGGCCGACCCGACAATCGTCGGCGACACCGAAAATCCGACGCGCAGCCTCGGCAGTAGCACCACCGTGCCCGGCAGCGGCCTGGATAGCAGCTTTGCGACGCAGCTCGCCGCCCGATTCCCCGAATGCGAAGAACCCGCCGACTCGGCGGCGATGGAAGACGAAATTCTGCGGCTGGTCAACGCTGAACGGGTGAAAAGCGGCCTTGCCGAGGTCGTTCGCAATGACACGCTCGTCCACCAGGCCGAACAATATGCCTGCGAAATGGTGCAATTCGACTTTTTCGATCATGTCAACCCGGTTACGGGCAGCACGCTCGGCGACCGCGCGCGCGATTTCGAATACGACTTTCAGGTCGTGGGCGAAAATCTCGCGGCCGGCCAGAGAACCGCATCACAGGCGTTCATCGACTGGATGAACAGCCCCGGCCACCGCAAAAATATTATGGACCCACGGTTCACGGAACTGGGCGTCGCGGTCAAGCTCGGCGGTGAATATGGCGTCTATTGGGTCCAGGAATTCGGCCGCCCCGCGCGATAAGCGACCGCGGACGTGGAATCGTGTCGCCCGCATGCCCTAACATCGAACGCAATCACAAGTAACGTCGCACGCGAATCGACCGCGTAGCGATCCGAACGCGAAGCGCAAGCGAGTGACCGCGAGCGCCAGCGAGTCCGAACGCACCGCACGAAAAAAGCAGCCGAGGGCGGCAGCTCCACATGTTGCCCGAGCGTCAGCGAGCCGGAACCGAGCCGCGACCGTAAGGGAGCGGTTCCTCTCTGCTGTCGAGACCGCCGAAAAACTTGAACTCGCCTCTGGAGGCGCGCATGCTCTTCGCCATCACGCCGCAAAAAGTCCGCATCGCCGTGTATTTCGTCGCGGCCTATCTCGCCTTGTGCTGATCCGACCAGCAACCATCACTTGCGTTGACGATACAGCTTCGGATCAACGACGTGCAGCATCGCGTCCTGATTCATGTTGCCCAGAAAAGCGTCGAGTGCTTGGACCGCCGGTTTTGGGCTCGACATCAACTCGTTGTAGTCCATATACAACACCTGAAAATTCGCCCGCTGCCCGATCCACTCGTCGCACCGCGCCAATTCGGACTTAAAAAGTGCAATGATCTCGTCGTCGCTCGCCCCGCCGGCCTTGCCGTGCCGTTCGAGCATCACTTCCTGCGATTTGATCACCTCTTCCAGCTTCCGCTTCATGAACACGATGCGATAGGAATAGCCGGCCGGCAGGTCATAGAGCAGCCGATAGACCATCTTCACTACCATGCCCGACGCCTGCTTCAGCCAGCTCGCGTCTTGCTTGGTCTTCTTCACCGGCTCGAATTCGTAATAGCCATTTGGGTTGTCTTCGTCGGCGGTGCGAACGTTGTCGATCAGCGGCGGAATGCCGCCCTCGGACAGCATCCGCATCATCATCGACGTACCCGACCGCGGTAGGCCGGAAACGATGGTGAGATAATCCCGCTTCGCGCTGCTCGTCGCATTCGACACGATTCCACTCCGATTGATGCATTCCTCGACGGTGCCGCAGGTCTGTTGAGACGACGGCAATCGCTCGCACTGGTTCGGTCGGAAGAATAGACGAGCCGGCAAATCGACGCCACGACGGCGAGGCGACGCGCGGGCCTGCTGCAGAGCCGCCGCTCTCGGCTGCTTTTTTGTGCTTGTGGAGCTGCCGCCCCCGGCTGCTTCCATTGTGCATCGCGTTCGGCTCGCTGGCGCTCGCGGTCACTCGCTTGCGCTTCGCGTTCGGACTCGCTGACGCTCGGCGTCTGGCACGGAGTCCCGATCGCTACGTGGTCACCGTGTGGAGCGGCCGCCCGCGGCTGCTTTTTCGTGGACGGCACGTCCGGCTCGCTGACGCGCGCGTTCACTCGCTTGCGCGTCGCGTTCGGATCGCTGGCGCGATGCACTCGACGCGCGATTCGCGGCTAGCCATCCCGCCCGCGCTCGGCGCGCGGCTCGCACGCCCAGCGCGCTGGCGTTCTGCACTCTGCATTCTTCATTCTGCATTTGCCATTTAGCATTCGCCCTTCTCATCCCGCTGCGACCACCCCGCGGTTGCCGCCGATGAACACATTTTCGTTGCCGATCAATCCGGTGAGCTTCTGCACCAGATCATCGCTGATCGTCACCGCCGTCGGCTTGCGCAACTGCACCGTCGTGATCCAGCCTTCACCCGACGCGATTTCCAGGTGCAGCGGCGTCTTGCCCGCGTGTGCTCGCAACACCTGCTGCAAGCGCGGAAGCACCTCGTTCTCAACGCCCATGCTGCGCACGCGCAGCCGCAGGTCGCGAGCGAACGTGCGCGGCACATCCTCGATCGGAATCACGCGCGTCGCCTTCACGCTCGGCTCCTCGCGCCGCTTGTCGACCGTGCCGTCGATGAACAGCACCGCGTCCGGCTTGAGCAACGCCGCGTACTCCGGCGCTTGATCGGGAAACAGCACAACTTCGACCGAGCCGACGAAATCCTCAATCACCGCGACGATCAGCTTCTTGCCTGCGCTGCGGCCCTGCTTGATCGGCACAGCACGAACCTTGGAACACAGGCCGCCGAGCAAGATCTTCGCATTTTCGCCCGCCTGTCGCAGCGACAGCGTGTCCGCCGTGCCGAACGTCCGCACGATCTTCTCGTGCTGCGCGAGCGGGTGCTTGGTGATGTAAAAGCCGAGCGTCGCTTTTTCATACATCAACATCTCGGCATCCGACCACTCGCTCGTCGGCACCGGCGGTGGCGGTGCGCCGCCGCCGGAGGTCGTGAATGCGCCGAACATGTCCATCTGCCCGCTCTTCTTGTCGCGCTGCGCCGTCTGGCCCCAATCGATCGCCTTGTCGAGCACCTCGATCAGCGCCCGGCGCATCGCACCGGTGTCGTCAAACGCGCCAGCCTTGATCAGTGCTTCGAACGTGGACTTGTTCACGCACGAAAGCTCGACGCGCTCGGCGAATTCGTAAATATCGCGATACGCCCCGCCCTCTTGCCGCGCGCCAAGAATCGCCAGCACCGCCTTGTGCCCGATGCCGCTGATCGCACCGAGGCCGAAACGAATGGTGCCACGGCGTGCCTTCGTCGCAAAGGGATCAAGGGACCGAGGGATCGAGGGATCAAGAGAAGACGAAGAGCCGTGCGCACTCCCCTTGTTCCCTTGTTCCTTTGTTTCCTTGTTCCCCCGGCCGGCGTAGACGACCGTAAACCCCTCGTCACTCTCATTCACGCTCGGCGGCAACACGGGAATGCCGACGCTGCCGTCCGACTGCCGCAGTCGCCGGCACTCATCCATGTACTCGGCGATCTTGTCAGTGCTTCCGCTTTCGTACGTCAGCAGCGACGCCATGAATTCGGCCGGGTAATACGTCTTGAGATAAGCCGTCTGAAACGCGACGACGGCGTATCCGGTCGAGTGCGCTTTGTTGAATGCATACCCGCCGAACTGCAAAATGTCGGCGAACACCTGCTCGGCGATTTCCGTCTTCACGCCTTTCGCCGCGCAGCCCTCGATGAACGGCCCGCGCTCGGCGTTGATCATCGACTCCTTTTTCTTCGAAATCGCCTTAGCCAAGCGGAACGCACGGCGCAGCGGCACATCGCCGAGGCGGTTGACGAGCCGCGAGACCTGCTCCTGATAAACCATGATCCCATAGGTTTCCTGCAAGACCTCGGTCATGATCGGGTGCGGCGTCGTCCACTGCGTGCGGCCATGCTTGCGGGCGACATAGTCGTCGATGTACGCCATCGGGCCGGGGCGAAACAAGGCGTTCGCCGCGATCAAGTCCTCGATGCGGTTCGGCTTCATTTTCATGATCACGTCGCGCATGCCGCCGGATTCAAACTGAAACACGCCACGCGTTTCGCCGCGGCTTAGCAGCGCATACACCCGTTGGTCAGCGAGATCGAGATTCTCCAGGTCGATCTTCACGCCGTGGTTTTTCTCGACGAGCGCCGCCGCCAGGTGGATCTGCGACAGCGTGCGCAGGCCGAGAAAGTCCATCTTTAGGAGGCCGACCTTCTCGACTGTCGGCCCTTCAAACTGCGTCGTTACTTCGCGCAATTCCGCGTCCGCCGCCTTGTGCAGCGGCACAAGCGTATCGAGCGGCATGTCGGCGATGACGACGCCCGCTGCGTGAACAGATGCATGCCGAGCGATGCCTTCGAGACGTTTGCCGATGTCGAGCACCTTGCGCATCGTTGGATTGGTGTCGTAGATGCGTTTCAACTCCGGCTCGCGCGCGATCGCCTTGTCGATCGTCATCTTCAGCTCTTCGGGGACGAGCTTGGCGACCTTGTCGGCTTCGATCAGCGGCACATCCATCGTGCGGCAAATGTCGCGAATCGCGGCTTTGGCCTTCAAGCGACCGAACGTGATGATCTGCGCAACGTGGCCATACTTGTTGCGCACATAGTCGATCACCTCGGGCCGGCGAACCTGGCACAGATCGATATCGATATCGGGCATCTCGTCGCGATCGGGATCCATGAAACGCTCGAAATACAAGCCGTATCGCAGCGGATCGACATTCGATATGCCCAACGTGTAGGCCACGACCGCCGAGCACGCCGACCCGCGCGCGTTCACCGGAATGTCGTGTTCGCGCGCGTAGTTGACGAAATCCCAGACGATCAGGAAATAGCTGCTGAAGCCCTTCGACGAAATGACGGAGAGTTCGTAGTCGACGCGCTCGCGAAGCTCCGCGAGGTCGATTTTGGATTTTGGATTTTGGATTTTGGATTGAGCGCCGGGGTCTTCCCCGCTCCCTCCGTCGCTTCGTCGCTCCGTCGCTCCGTCGCTCCCTCCCAGATCAACCCCATACCGCCACTTCACGCCCTCCAGCACCCGCTCGCGCAAGTACGCTTCCGGCGTCTTCTGCTGCGGCGGGCGATAGACCGGGGCATATCGCTTCGAAAAGTCGAACGACAGATTGCACATCTCCGCGACGCGCAACGTGTTTTCGAGCGCTTGTGGATACGCGGGCAACGCCGCCGCCATTTCCTCGGGCGATTTCAAATAGAACTCGCCGGTGGACAGGCGAAAGCGATCCTCGTTGCTCATCTTGTCGCGGGTTGAGATACAGCAGAGCACGTCGTGCGCCTCGCGATCGTCCTTGCGCAGGTAGTGAACGTCGTTGGTGGCGATCAGCCCGACACCCAGCTTATTCGCCAGATCGGCCAACTCGGGATTCGTCTGCCCCTGCTCGTCGATGCCGTGATTCTGGATCTCCATGAAGAACCGGTCGGGGCCGAAGATTTTCAGATACGTCTCGGCCATTTCTTTGGCTGCGGCATAGTCGGCGTGCAGCAGCGTCTGCGGAATCTCGCCGCCGAGGCACGTGCTGGTGCAGATCAGCCCCTTCGAGAACTCCGCGAGCACCTGCTTATCAACCCGCGGCTTGCGATAAAACCCCTCGGTGTAGCCGATGCTGGTGAGCTTGATCAGATTGCGGTAGCCGTCGAGATCCTGTGCCAGCAGGAGCAGGTGATACGCCCCCTCGCGCATGCCCTTGGTTTCTTTGTCGCGCCGGTCGCCGGGCGCGAGATAAAGCTCGCACCCGATGATCGGCTTGATCCCGGCATCCTTGCACGCCGAGTAAAACTCGATCACGCCGAACATGTTGCCGTGATCGGTGATCGCGACGGCGGGCATGCCCATCGCCTTGGCGGCGGCGACGACCTCGCTGGGGCGACAAGCGCCGTCGAGCAGCGAGTATTCGGTGTGCAGGTGCAGATGACAGAACTTCGGCGCGCCACTCATTCCAAATACCCTCCACTACACGATACGCCGTCACTCACGACGCATCGACCGACGCGATGCCGATTCCGTTGGGTCGCTGCAAACCGGCCCGCCGTTGCCATCACCAATCGCGGCAACATGCAGCGACCAAGATAGCCGACAATTAGCACACGCGGAGCGCCGCGGTTGCCCGCGTCAGCACGACAGCCTATTGTCTTTTCGACTTGCAATCCCACAATTCATGGTGTATGTTTGAACTGGATCGACGAGCGGTCCTGAGCCAATATGCTTCTGAGTTGCTATGGAGGGCAACAAATTTGCATAATATTAACACTTCATGTACACTAGCTTGGTGGTGGGGCGCGAAACTGGACGCCCCATTTGAATTTCGGCGGCGTGAGCGCCGCCATTGGTGCCGGAAGGATCTGGCTGCCAATCCGGGCCACTGGCGAAACGGAATTTCGTTTGGCCGACTGTGGCAACTTCGTGAAATGCGCTTCGGTGCGACGGAGTTGCTTCGTCGCGTCATGTGCCCGGAAGGAGGGTTAGCATGGCACGACTGAAGTCAGCGGTCCGTAATTCACGCCGCAAGCTCGTTTCCCAGATGGCAACGCCTCCCCCCCCGGCCCGAGCGGAATTACTGGTCCGTTTTCATTCTCTGATCGCTGAAGCCACTCAGGTGGTTTACGACTTGGCGGGCACGACGTCCAACGGAAACGCTCGGAAATTTGCGGCGTCCCCGACTCCGGCCTCCGCGCACGATCGAATTGAGATCACGCAGGACGAATTGTTCCGATCGTTGATCGAGGCACGGCTTAACGAGCTTGGCATCAACCAAACACTGCTCGCGCAGCGAATGGGCGTAACGCCACCGGTCGTGAGTCGGTTGCTGAAAAGACTATCAAGTATGCGACCGAGCACGAAAGCCGCACTTGCCGAAGCGCTCGATTGTTCGCTGGCCGAACTCTTCAAGCTTCGGGCGCTGACCGAGCGCGACCTCATCGAAGCCGGTCTTTGAGGCTTATCCATCCATCGCCGGTGCCGGCGGGGATAAGAAAATCGAGAATGTACAGCGAAAATTCCTGGCGGGCGGCGCTTTCGGTTGTGACTTCGTAATCGAGCCAGATTTTAGCTCCGAGGATGTCGGACTCGCGACACCGTGATGTGTTTCCTGAGCGCACGGATTTGTTCGCGCCGTGATTTTTCAGATGATCCGCGAGCGTGAACCGTCTCAACTCGGCCAAATGACCCTTCAGGACGTGACCGATGTAAGCGCTGTGCAGATACGTCACCAACTTCGAGTCGTACGTGATCCTTTTCAGTTTCGGATTTCGAACGAATGGACGTGGGTTTGACACGCAGACACCTCCGCTCCGAGCTTCGCTCTTTTCTTGCGCTCGGACGGCTCGGCAATTGTCGCTTTCGTATGCTACGGCAACGCTAATGAAGCGCTAATATTGTCCAAAGGTACCGCGCCGTGCGCGCTACACCGCCCCACAAAAATTCCGCGCTTCAACGAAAACTCGCCGCGTCCGCTCCACCATCTCCTCCGCCGAAATCACCGGCGGCGGCTTCGCCTCACGCGAGCCGCCGGTCCACGCCCGCAATCGCTCGGCCAGCGCATCGGCATCGCCCGCGCGAAACTGATTCCGCGGGTCGAGCAGCTCCGCCACGCCGCCGTGGTCGCTGCCGATCACCGCGACGCCCCGCGCCGTCGCTTCGAGAATCGCAATCGGGTGATTCTCCGCCGCCAGGCTCGGCACGATGAACAGATCGAGCCGATCAAAAAAAGCGGGCATCTCGGCTGATTTCACCGGCCCCAAAAACTCGACCGCCAGCCCGCTCGCCGCGACGCGCAACTGAGCCTCATACTCATCGCCGAGGCCGCGGCCCGCGATGAGCACGCGCGCCCGCGACCAATCCAATCGCCGCAATCCCGCGAGCACGACGTGCGGCCCCTTGGCCCGCGTGAGCGCCCCCGCCAGCCCAATCGTCAGCGACTCCGGCCGCACCGCCACGCTCTCTGACAAATTCCGCTCGCGCCGCGGCCCCTCGAACCAGTGCTGCTCAATGCCGTTCGGGATCCAATGCTCACGCGCCGGCTCGGCCCAACCCGCAAGCACGCGCTGCGCCATGCGCGACGGAAAAATCACCGCATCGCACGCGCGCAGCTCGCTCTTCAAAATCTCTCGCCGACCGCGCCAGTCGCGCAGCTTCGCGGCAGACAGTCTCTTTCGCCGCCAGTTCAAGTCAAGCAACAGCGGCAGCGCCATCGAACCGATCGAACTGTGCGACAGCGACCGCACCGTCGCCGACGGATGTTGATGCGACATGCAGCGCACGCACTCGCGCCACGGCACATCGCCGCCACAGATGCGCCCGCTCCAGTGATCGAGGCCGTGTTTGGGGCAGGTCCACCAATAGTCATGCACCGCAACCGCCGTCGCGATTTTCCGCCGCCGCGCCGCCGCCAACACGCCGACCCCGATATGCGCCGGGCAACACATCAGCACGACGTCTGGCCGCAATTCATCGAGCAGCTCGTCATACGCTTCGGGCGCTAAACCGCGCACCTCCATCGGCCCGCCGACCGGGTGCGCGCGCAGGCTCGCATCACCATCAACCGCCGCGCCCAGCGGCAGCGCCGCCCCGCGCCCCTCCGGATCGCCCCCCAGCACGACCACCTCGTCGCCCGCGGCCCGCAGCCCGACCGACAGCATCGAGATGTATCGCTCGGTCCCCTGCGAATAACCCCGGCCATATTGCATTGTGGCGATCAACACGCGCATGAGCGCGTTGTACCCGACCCGGCGGTCCTCGTCGCGAACCAAGCAAGCAGCCGACGACTCCAATTTCGCATGGAGCGCCGCGGCCCACCGCGGTCCCGTGGAGCCGTGGAGCACCGCGGCCCTCCGCGGTTCTTTTCTCGCACCCATGGCGCACCGCGGCCCGCCGCGGTTTTTCGCTCGCTCGCAAGCATGCCGACGCGAACGACCGTCGGTACGGCACCCAAGTCACCCTGCGCCCCGCGCCCCACCCGCTGCCCCCTATTTCGTCCTTCCAATTCTCCGCCCGTGAGGCATAATTGTCGGCATGACACTCGCCCTCGGCGGTTTCGTGCATTTTGAAACGCCGCAGTACCTGGTGCTGCTGGCCACGATTCCGCTCGTGGTTGCACTCTCCTACCGCTCGCTCGCCGGTCTGGGGCCGGTGCGGCGCTGGCTGGCGATTGTGCTGCGCTGCGGCGTGATCGCGTGCATGGTGCTCGCGCTCGCCGGTGCCGAGCGCGTCAGCAAGTCCGATGAAAGCTCGGTCATCTTTGTCGTCGATCGATCGAGCAGCGTGCCTGCCGTGCAGCAATCGGCGGCGTTCGAGTTCATCAAAGCCGCCGCCGAGAAGATTCGCCCGACGAAGGACCGCCTCGGCATCATCGCCTTCGACGGCAAGAGCGCCGTCGAGCAGTTGCCGATGGGCGCGATCGGAATCGAACGCATCGGCGGCAGCGTCCGCAGCGACCAGACCAACATCGCCGGCGCGCTGAGCATGGCGATGGCACTCTTTCCGGGTGATGCGTCGCGGCGGGTCGTGCTGCTCAGCGACGGCAACGAAAACGTCGGACAGGTGCTCGAAGAGGCCAAGCACTTTGCGGCTGCCGAGGTGCCGATCGACGTCGTGCCGCTGCGCTACGACATCGAAGACGAAATCGTCTTCGAACGCCTCGCCGCACCGGCCACCGCGAGTCTCGACGAAACCGTGAATCTGCAGTTCGGCTTGCGCTCGAACAAAACCGTCAGCGGTAAGATCGTTTTGCGTCACAACGATCAGATCGAGGATCTCGACCCCGACGGTCCCGGCTACTCGCTGCCGTGGACGCTCAACCCCGGCGCGAATCGCATTCCGATTCCGATTGCGCTTCGCCAACAGGGCGCACACCGCTTCGAGGCCAAATTTGAACCCGACGATGCCAAGGTCGACACGATCGCCGGCAACAACGAAGGCCGAGCGTTCACGGTCGTCGGCGGGCCCGGTAAAATTCTGATCCTCACGCAGCCGAGCACGACCGACGCTCCCGGCCACGTAGAATCGGCTCAGACGCTCGCCGCCGCGCTGCGTCGCGAAAAGCTCGCAAGCGACGTGCAGGTCGTCGGTGAACGCAAAATCGACGCGATCACGCTGCTTGAATATTCGCTGGTCATACTGTCGAACGTGCCGGCGAACCTCATCGCCGAGGACGAACGCTCGACCATCGCCGCATATGTTCGCGACCTCGGCGGCGGACTCATCATGGTCGGCGGCGACGATTCGTTTGGCCCCGGCGGCTGGATGGACACGCCGATCGAGGACATTTTGCCCGTCAGCTTCGACGTGAAGAGCAAGCAGCAGATTCCCAAGGGGGCGCTGGCGTTGGTTATGCACGCCTGCGAGATTCCACAGGGTAACTATTGGGGCGAGCGCGTCGCCGTCGCCGCCGTGAAAACGCTGAGCAGCCGCGATCTGATCGGCGTGCTGTCGTATCAGTGGCGCGGCGCCGCAAACGAGTACTGGGATGTGCCGCTGCAGGAAGTGCGCGACAAGACTCAGATCATTCAACGCATTCAAAAGATGCAGATGGGCGATCTGCCCGACTTTGAACCGCTGGTAAAGAGCGCGGTCGATCAACTCGCACAGCGCAAGGACGCCGCCGCCAAGCACATGATCATCATCTCCGACTTCGACCCCGCTGGGCCGTCCGACCAAACCATCGC
>JBJXFK010000256.1:0-2623 GCA_046155505.1 Phycisphaerae bacterium | reverse complement strand
GCGGTCGCGATGGTCCGTCGCCGGTAGCCTCTGACGATTCGGGTAGAGTGAAATTCAATCGGCCCGCGAAAGCTCGATCGCTCTCGCGGGTCGCTCGCGTTTCGAGGCGATCGCGATACAATCTTTCGACTCGGAAGCGCCCGATTGGAGAGCCTCGCCTATGCCGACCAGCGACTACAGTATTGTCGCCATCATGATCCTGATCGTGATCGGAATTTGTACCGCGATCATGATTTTGACGCACCTGATCGGCCCGACACGCACCGGACCGGTGAAGGACACGCCTTACGAATCCGGCGTGCCGCCGATCGGCGACGCGCGGCAGCGTTTCAATGTTCGCTACTACATCGTGGCGATGCTCTTCCTGCTTTTCGATGTCGAAATCGTGTTCTTCTATCCGTGGGCGACGCTGTTCCCGCGCTTCAATGACCCCGCGTACGTGACGTGGGCGCAGCCGCTCATCGCCGCCGGCTATTCGCCCATCTTTTTCATGGGCACGATGTTCATGTTTATCGCCATCCTGCTCGTCGGCTATGTCTATGCCTGGCGGCGCGGCGTGTTCCGTTGGGATTGATCGATTACGCCAGGGCGTTTTCTGCGCCGCGGCTTTCTCAAAGGTGACGTGATGCAGACTGTCGAAGGCAATTTCCAGATCACGCGGCTCGATTACGCCGTGGACATGATCAAAAAGCACGGCATCAACTGGTGCCGCAAGCACTCACTCTGGCCGCTGCCGTTTGCGACGGCGTGCTGCGGCATCGAGTTCATGGCCACCGCGGCCAGCCGCTACGACATTGCTCGCTTCGGGTCCGAGCGTCCGAGCTTTAGCCCGCGGCAGGCCGACGTGCTGATTGTCGCCGGCCGCGTGGTGGTCAAGATGCTGCCCGTTCTGCAACGCATCTATATGCAGATGTGCGAGCCGAAGTGGGTCGTCTCGATGGGGGCCTGCGCCAGCACTGGCGGCGTGTTCGACACCTATGCCGTCGTGCAGGGCATCGACCAGTTCGTGCCGGTCGATGTTTATCTGCCCGGCTGCCCGCCGCGACCCGAGACGGTGCTCGAAGGCCTGATGGCCATTCAGCGCATCGTGCTCGAAGACGGCGTGCGGCCGAGCACCGAACGAGGCAAGGGCCTGGGCATGGTGATTCGTCCGCCACAGGTGGTGCGACTGGGCGGCGGTGTGTCGCGCGGCGTGCCGGAGACGGCGCAGAATTAGGGTTCAGCGGTCAGGGTTCGGGGTTTAGGGTTCAGAAAAGAAAATCAACGGCGAAACGCGCGGGTGTGAGCGAATGGCGACAAATGATGCGATAGCGGCGGTTCAGCAGCGGTTCCCCGATCTGAGTATCGTCGCGCGGCCGATGATGGTCTATGCCGACGGTCGCGATTCGGGGCAGCTCTATCTCAGCGTGCCGGCGGCGCGACTGGTTGACGTGTGCAAGTTCCTGCGTGACGACCCGCGTTGCCGATTTGACCAGGTCGCCGACATTACGTGCGTCGATTATTTGAATTATCCCAATCCGCCCAGCGACGAACGCTTCGGCGTGACCTATGCACTATCGAGCCTGCCGCGCAACGATCGCCTGTGGATCAAGGTGTTCGTGAGCGACCCGTCGCCGACCGTGCCGAGCGTGGTTGACATCTGGAAGGGTGCCAACTGGATGGAGCGCGAGGTGTTCGACCTCTTCGGCATCAGCTTCAGCGGCCACCCCGATCTGCGTCGCATCCTCTGCCCAGAGTGGTTCACGGCCCACCCGCTGCGCAAGGACTATCCGCTCACCGGGCAGGGCGAGCGCGAGCAGTTCGAAGTTATCACCCGCGAGTCGGCGTAGGTCCGCGGCCACACACAGCCTCGCCCGATTTACGCGCAAGAACGGACTCGTTGGCGTTATGATCGTCGTCGGGTGCATGATGGAATATACATATCACGCGCGCGTCTCGACCGGTGGTCGTCTTGAAGTGACGCTGCCGGAGAGCCTCGACGGGCAGGAAGTCACCGTCGTCGTTCGCACCAACGGCCACGCTGTTCGACACGCTGCGCCACCTTCCGCGTTCGGGCTTCTGCGCGGGAAGATCAGGATGCACGACAATTTCGATGATCCGCTCGATGAGTTCAAGGACTATCAGTGAACGGTTACTTGCTGGATACGCACGCCGCACTGTGGCTGCTGAGTGGTGATTCTCGACTGCCGCAGCAAATGCGATCGTTGATCGACTCGCAGCCGGAGCGGGTGTTTGTCAGCGCGGCCAGCGTTTGGGAAGTGGCGATCAAGCGAGCGATCGGGCGGCTCGACTTATCGGTAAGCGTTGCGGAATTCGGACACGCACTCTTCGACGTTGCTCGATTAAGGCCGCTTCCGATTCAAACCAGTCACGTTTACGCAGTGGCCGAATTGCCGTTGCATCATCGCGACCCGTTTGATCGAATTCTGATCGCCCAAGCAATTGCCGACGGTCTCGAATTCGTCAGCGCGGATGAGGTCGCTGATCGATACGGCATCAAGCGCATGTGGTAGTCTGCTCCCATGTCGGTACGCACTTCGCAAATCGCCGTCCGCACGATCATGCATGCCGATCGTGACTGGATTTCCGCGCTCTTCACCCAGCACTTCGGCGGTCCCGAAAT
>JBJXFK010000255.1:0-18689 GCA_046155505.1 Phycisphaerae bacterium | reverse complement strand
AGCATCGGCCTCCGGCCGGTGCGAATAAGAAACGCACCGGCCGGAGGACGATGCTCCCCGAGGACCGCTCACTCAACTCAATAGTGCCGCCAAATCATCGCGCGTTAGGCTCTTGATCACGCTCTCGTCCGCCGAAACGATCGCATCGGCGAGTTGCCGCTTGCTGGCCTGCAAATCGAGAATGCGCTGCTCGACCGTGTCCCGTGCGATCAGTCGATACGCGATGACCGATTTGTCCTGACCGATGCGATGCGCGCGGTCGATCGCCTGCGCCTCAACCGCCGGGTTCCACCACGGATCGAGGATGAACACATAATCCGCGGCGGTCAGATTGAGCCCGACGCCGCCGGCCTTGAGCGAGATCAGGAACACACGGCACGACTCATCGGTCTGAAAGCGATCAACCCGCGCCTGCCGATCGCGCGTCTTACCATCGAGGTACTCATACACGATGCCGCGCTCGTCGAGCGCCTTGCGAACGATGTCGAGCATCGACGTGAACTGCGAGAACACGAGCGACTTGTGGCCGCTGTCGATCGCGTCGGTCAGCATCGCCAACAGTGATTCCAGCTTGGCCGATTCGCCGCCCAGCTTGTCGTCGTCGATCAGCCCCGGATGGCACGCCGCCTGCCGCAATCGCAGCAACGCTTCGAGAATCTGAATCTTGCTGCGATTCAGGCCGTCGGCCTCGATCTTGCCGAGCAGCAGCGCGCGATAGTGGTCGCGCAACTGGTCGTACAGCCGCCGCTGCTCTCGTCCGAGTTCGCACTCGATCGTCTGCTCGGTTCGCCGCGGCAACTCGGGCGCGACGCGTTCCTTCGTTCGGCGCAGAATGAACGGACGCAGCGACTTTCGCAACAGATCCAGCGTGCCCATCGACGCCTCATCGGCGCGGCCCACGCCCGCGGCGCTCTTGAGCGCTTCGAGCCGGCCCAGCATGCCGGGATTGAGAAATTCGAAGATCGACCAGAGTTCGCCGATGTGATTCTCGACCGGCGTGCCGGTGAGCGCCAATCGTCGCCGCGCGTCGAGCAGTCGCGCAGCCTTGGCCGAGAGTGACAGATGATTCTTGATAGCCTGGGCCTCATCGAGAATGACGTAGTCCCAAGGAATCTGGCGAATGTCGGCGATGTCGCGTCGCAATGTGCCATAAGTGGTCAGCACGAGATCATGGTTGTCGATTTCGGCGCGAGTCGCGTGTCGATCCGTCCCCGAGTAGTCGAGCAGTTTCAGCGTGGGCGCGAACCGCGCGGCCTCGCGTTGCCAGTTGAACATGAGCGAGCGCGGCGCGACGACCAGCGACGGGAGTCTCTTGCCTTTGGCCGACTTTCGCGCCACGAGCTGCGCGAGCGCCTGAACGGTTTTGCCCAGACCCATGTCGTCTGCCAGGCATCCGCCAAAGCCGAAGTCATCGAGAAAATTCAGCCACGCGAGCCCCTCGGCCTGATAGTTGCGCAGCGTCGCTTTGAGCTGTTTTGGCGGCGTCGCGGCCTTGATGCCGTCAAACGCGCGCAGTTTCGCGCGGGCCGCTTCGATGCGCTCGTCCGATTTGGCGTCGGGCATCGCGGCGAGCAGCGCGTCGATCAATCCGATCTGCGACGCCCCGAATCGAATCTCGCCGTCTTCGACGCGGGCCAATTCCAGCCAGCGGCCATGCTTTTCGAGCCATTCGTTCGGCAAGACGCCCATTGTTCCGTCGCCGAGCTTGACGAACTGCTCTTTCTTTCGTGCCGCCGCGAGCAGTTCGGGCAACTCGACCGATACGCCGTCGAAGTCGAGCTGGGCATTGACGCCGAACCAATCGACGCCGCTAGTGAACGAGATCGAGTAGCCGCCGAGGCGTCGCACGGGCAGCTTGTCGCCGAGCACGCTCCAGCTCTCATTCAGTGCCGCAGCGATGATTTGCATCATCTTCTTTTGCGGAACGTTGTATTCGCTTCCGTAAGCGACGGTGCAACCCCAGCCCAGAAGCTTGCCCGCACACCGCTTCTCGTGCGCCGGATCTCGGCGGATCATGCGCTTCTGCCCTCGGTCAATTACCCACGCGGCGTGGCGATCGTCTTGCGAGACGATGCAGCCTGCGTAATCGAACGAGAGTTTCGCCGTCGCGGAGTTTATGGTGCCGTCGGCGTCGCGCTTCAAAGCCAGCGTGAGTTGCGTCGTCGGAGCCACACCGTCAACAGTCGAGACGCCCAGTCGCTCGGGCCAGCGAATCTCCGGCAGCGTCTTTTGCCGGGAAAGCTCGACAAGCACCTCGTGCATTCGCAGCTCGCTGATCTGCGGGCACTCGTGCTCGGTGAGCGCCTTGAGCCAGGCGACGGCGCCGGTGGCTTCGACGCGGCGCAGCAATCGCCCGCGCAGCCAGAGCAGCGGGTCGCCGCGATAAAACCGGTCCGTCCGCAGCGGCTCGACAACTTCTTCGCCACGCTGCAACGTGGGGGTCAGCGTCCAGCGGCCGGTGCGCAGGTCAGGACGCATGTCGACGATGAACCTCCACGGCGCGCCTTCATCAACGATGGCCGGTTCGAAGGTTTCGCTCTCGCCCGCGCGGATGCACAGGCGGCCGGTTGCGAGCATGTGCGGCAGCAGAATCGGCCATGTGTCGCTGCGCAGTCGCCACACCTTCGGATCGGCGACGGACGTGTAGGGGTCATAGCTGTAGCCGTACGAATACATCTCGGATTCAGCGTTGCGCGCCGGGACGGCGAGCGGGAGCAGTCGCTCGGCAATTTGGCGGTCCAGATCGGTCGCGAGCTTGGGTAAAACGGCGGTGCTGAGGATCAGTCGGCGCGCCTTTCCGGGTTGTCCGGTCGCCGTGCGCGTGCGAAAGAAAAGCGAGATGGGCATCATGCGCGGCGTCATCTCGTGCGAATCGAGATTCAGCACATAGATGGGTTCGATGGGCCCGCCGCCATACTGCGGTGACTTCTTTTCTTCGCGATCGTCGTCGAGCCGAACGCGCGAGAGCCACTGAGTAAGCTGCAACGGCTCAGGTGGAGCGGGTGTTGGAGCGGCCACACGCAGGTGCGGCGTGGCGGAAACCCAGGTTGAAAGAACAGCGGGCGCGTCCGGCATCGGCTCATTGGGATAAGTCGCGTCCAATTCATCGAGCAAATCGTCATCCGCGAACACCTTTACCGGCAAGAAACCATCCCAATTCAACAGGTCGTGTTTCTGAAACGCCCGAAGAGCCGCCCAGATGTGTTTGCACAAAGTCCCGTCTTGCAAAAAGTGTGGGCAGGTGCAGGCGGCGAGCATGGTATGCGGAAGCGGGTGGGTGACCGCTTCCACGATGACGTCGTACTCGCTTTCGCCGTTGACGAACGCGACGCGTTGCGTGTCGGAGACCTTTTGCACCGCTTGAACACGGTTCTCGACGAAATATCGCTCGCCCTTCTCACGGGCGTTCTTTGAAAAGCTATCCCGCAGCCGCGTCAACAGTTCGATCTGAGTCGCCATGGTCCCCTCGCCGAAGCATACTGCCGTTGGTTGAAAACCGTAGCTGACATGGGGCGGAGCTTCAACGCGCGAGGTGGGCGGAATTTTGGAATTTCGGGCTACTTCGGCGCGTCCTGGCCGTCGCGGGAGGTGTGACCGGCTGGCATTCCGAGCGTGACACCGACCACATCCGGCGCGATCGCACCGCCGCCTCCGGCTTCGCCCGTGGAAAGGTGTTTCCAGCGGCGGCGCGATTCGAACGCCGCAATGTCGGCGACGGTTGTTTGCTGCATGAAATCAACCAGCCGCGCCTTGTGTTCTTTCCAGAACTTGTGCGCCGGACACGAGCGATCCTCCGAGCACATCGCCGTTCCCAGCATGCAGCGCGATTGAGTGATCGTGTCATCGAGCGCCGCGGCCAGGTCGTAGAGCGTGATCTCTTGAGCAGTTCGGGCCAGGGACACGCCGCCGCCGACGCCGCGCTGGGTGGTCAGGATGCCGCGCCGCGCGAGCGTGTTGATGATCTTGGCCAGGTAGGCGGACGGGATCTCGCAATCCTCGGCGATGTCCTTGATCAGCATCGGGGCACCGCCCGCGGCAGCGATCCTGCCGAGCGCGCACGAGGCATAACCAACGGCTTGACTGAGCATGAGACCACTCCGCGTCTACCAATAGCATAATTGATGACAAGTTATTCTGCAAGTCCTGATTATTTTCGGGGCCAAAATTCGGTGCGGAAATTGGCGCAATTCCTGCCAATAGCAGTTGTTATGGCAAGCTGAAGCGAGCAGAAGCCTTGCGGTTGCCTGAAAAGACCACTTGACGCTCCAGAATTCCGGATTCATAATCGATAAAAGGAATAGCGGATGAGCTACTCATCTACTCCGCAATCGGGAGAGCCTTTTATGTTCACCGCGGTCTTGGATCACGCCTCCAAATCGTCGTCACGCCCTTATGGCGAGCAGGAAGCCACACGCATCGAGCACTTCAAATACGACGACAAGATCTCGCGCGCGTTTCTTACCGCCACGCTCGTCTGGGCGCTGGTCGGCACGCTCGCCGGGCTGATCGTTGCGATGTTGCTCGTGTTGCCATGGCTCAGCCTGGGCATTCCGTATCTGACATTTGGTCGCTTGCGGCCTTTGCACACGAACGCGGCGATCTTTGCTTTCGCGGGCAATGCGCTCTTCACCGCCGTCTATTACTCGACGCAGCGGCTGTGCAAGACGCGCATGTTCAGCGACCTGTTGAGCTGGTCGCATTTCTGGGGCTGGCAACTGATCATCGTCGCCGCCGCTGTGACGCTACCGCTCGGCATTACCAGCGGCAAGGAATACGCCGAGTTGGAATGGCCGATCGACATCGCGATCGCCCTGGTCTGGGTGATCTTCGCGATCAACTTCTTCGGCACGCTAGCGGTTCGCCGCGAGCGACATCTCTACGTCGCGCTCTGGTTCTACATCGCGACAGTGGTCACGGTCGCCGTGCTGCACATCTTCAACAGCCTCGCACTCCCGGCGACGCTGACACGCAGCTATTCGATCTATGCCGGCGTGCAGGACGCGTTCATGCAGTGGTGGTACGGCCACAACGCGGTCGCGTTCTTCCTGACGACGCCGTTCCTGGGTTTGATGTATTACTTCCTGCCCAAGGCGGCTGAACGACCGGTGTTCAGCTATCGCCTGTCGATCGTGCACTTCTGGTCGCTGGTGTTCATCTACATCTGGGCCGGGCCGCATCACCTGCACTACACGTCGCTGCCGGAATGGGCCAGCACGCTGGGCATGCTTTTCAGCGTCATGCTCTGGATGCCAAGCTGGGGCGGGATGATCAACGGCATTTTGACACTCCGCGGCGCGTGGCACAAAGTCACCACCGATCCGGTGCTGAAGTTCTACCTCGTCGGTATCACGTTCTACGGCATGGCCACTTTCGAAGGCCCGATGCTCAGCATCAAGAGCGTCAACGCACTCAGCCACTACACCGACTGGACCATCGCCCACGTACACAGCGGCGCGCTGGGTTGGAACGGCATGATGGCCTTCGGCATGATGTACTGGCTGTTGCCGCGGCTCTTCCAAACGCCGCTGTACAGCAAGAAGCTGGCCGAGACGCACTTCTGGCTTTCGACGCTCGGCATTCTCGCTTACATCATTCCGATCTACGTAGCCGGTCTGACGCAAGGCCTCATGTGGCGCGGGATGGATGCCAGCGGTCGGCTCGCGTATCCCGACTTTGTCGAAACCGTCGCGGTGCTCATGCCCATGTATTGGTTCCGCGTGCTCGGCGGAACGATGTACGTCGCAGGCGTCGCGCTTGGTGCGTACAACTATTACATGACCTGGAAGGCGCGGCCGGCGACGTATAACGAGCCGGAGATTGCCGCCGCCGCGCTCGGTCGCCGCTATATCGACGAGCCTGCCCCGAAGCCGCGCGTCGGTTTCGCAACCGCCAAGTGGGCGCAAAATGTCGACGTCTGGATGCAGACGGCGTGGCATCGCCGCTGGGAACGGCTGCCGCTGACGTTCACCGTTTGGACGGTCGTCGCGGTCGTGGTCGCGTCGCTGTTTGAGATCATCCCGACGTTCCTGATCAAATCGAACGTGCCGACCATCGCAACGGTGACCCCCTACACGCCGCTCGAGCTGTGCGGGCGCGACATCTATCTCGCACACGGCTGCTACAACTGCCACTCGCAGATGATCCGCCCGATCCTGGCCGAGACGAAGCGCTACGGCGATTACAGCAAGCCGGGCGAGTTTGTGTATGACCATCCGTTCCAGTGGGGCAGTCGCCGCATCGGGCCGGATTTGGCTCGCGAAGGCGGCAAGCAGTCGGCGAGTTGGCACGCGTTGCACTTCGAGAATCCGACGCAGATCAACGCGCAGTCGATCATGCCGGCGTACCCGACGCTGCTGAGCACGGACGCCGACTTTGCAGGAATTCCGGTGCGGATGCAGGTGATGAAACAACTCGGCGTGCCCTACAGCGACGCCGAGATTGCGGGCGGCGTAGAAGCTGCCAAGGAGCAAGCCGCCGAGATCGCCAAGCAGATCATGGATCAGACGCCGGAATTGAAGGACAAGCCCAGCTTCCAGAATTTGGAGCAACGGGAAGTTGTCGCGCTCATTGCGTATCTTCAGCGGCTGGGCACGGACATCTACAAATCGCCGACAGCGCCAGCCGTTCCGGAAGCTCCCAAACCCGCACAGGCCAGCGCCGCCGGCGCGACGCCGACGGGCAAGGCCGACATGCAAAGGAGCCACCCGTGAGTCTGACGGACATCATGAGTGCGATGCAGCTTTCGCAATATCCGACGATCGCGCTGGTTATTTTCTTCGTCGCGTTTTCCGCGATCGTGATTTACGCGCTGACCAAGCGCAGTTCGGAAGTGCAGCGCGAATCTCGGTTGCCGCTGGATGACGGCGAGACCCCATCCGAATCCGGAGCGCGAGCGACGGGGTCGCGTGCCGAACGAACGCCCGCCCCGTCGCGCACGATCGCGGCTCAACAGCACAACGCCAACCACCCGCAACGGAGCGTCCAATGAACGGCAAGCTCGACCAATTGCTCGATCACAATTACGACGGCATTCAGGAGTACGACAACCCGACGCCGGGCTGGTGGTGGTATCTGTTCCACGGGACGTTCGTTTTCAGCGTCTTCTACTTCGTCTTCTTCACGTTCAGCCCGATCGCCTGGACCAACGACGGCGCGTTTCAGTCCGACCTCGCGCGCAATCTGCAACTGCAATTCGGCGAGATCGGCGACCTCAAAGCCGACGAGCAGACCATCGTGAAATACATGAACGATGAGAAATGGCTCGCGGTCGGCAAGGTGACCTATGCGAGCCGCTGCGTCAGCTGCCACGGTGCGAACGCGGAAGGGCTGGTCGGTCCGAACCTGACTGACGAGAACTTCAAGAACGTCAAGAAAATTGATGACATCGCGAGCGTGATTACCGTCGGCGCGAACAACGGCGCGATGCCGGCCTGGAAGACGCAGCTTCACCCGAACGAGATCGTGCTGACGGCGGCATACATCGCATCGCTGCGCGGCAAAAACCTGCCCGGCCCGCGCGGGCCCGAGGGCGACAACATTCCGCCGTGGCCGAAGCTTGTAAATGGTGGGCAGCCGCCCTCGGCTGCTTCTTCGCCCGCGGAGAAGAAGCCGTAAGGAGTCAGTTGGTCCATCGGGCCGCGCGCTGCGGCGGGCCTTTCGCTCCGAGAATCGCAGCCGAGGGCGGCTGCTCCAGAAGAACCGCGGAGGGCCGCGGTGCTCCACGGGAAGGGCAGCCCTCCACAAAGGCGTATTCAGATGTCCGACCCCATTGCCAGTCTGCTTCAGCCCGAAGAGGAAGTCCTCTCCACGCTGAATCGCGACGGCACGCGAAAATGGTTGAAGCCGAAAATCTCCGCCGGGCGATTTCTCACCCGCCGGCAGTGGATCGGCTACGGCCTGATCGCGCTTTTCGCCGCCATGCCGACGTTGCGCATGAACGGCAAGCCGCTAATGCTGCTCGACATCGCGAATCGTCAGTTCACCTTCTTCGGACACACGTTCCTGCCCACCGACACGGCTCTCCTCGCGCTGCTCATGCTCTCGCTCTTCGTCGGCATCTTTCTGATCACCGCGCTGCTCGGCCGCGTCTGGTGCGGCTATGCCTGTCCGCAGACGGTCTATATGGAGCTGGTCTATCGCCCGATCGAGCGCTGGATCGACGGCACGCTGGGCAAGGGCGGACGCCCGAGCCGCGAGCGCAGCGCAATGCGCACGATCGCGCTGTACGCGATCTACTTCGTGATCTCGCTGGTGCTGGCGCACATCTTCCTGGCCTATTTCGTGAGCCTCGAAGAGCTGTTCAAGTGGATGCAGCGCAGCCCGCTCGATCATCCGCAGTCGTTCATCATCGTGCTTGTCACCACCGGACTGACGATGTTCAACTTCACATATTTCCGCGAGCAGACCTGCCTGGTCGCGTGCCCCTACGGCCGCGTCCAGAGCGTGCTGCTGGATCGCGACTCGCTGATCGTCAGCTATGACCAAAAACGCGGCGAACCGCGCGGGCGACTCCGAACAAACGACGTGAGTCTGCCCGTCATGGCAGCGCGCGGCGACTGCATCGATTGCGGCCTGTGCGTCGTCACCTGCCCGACCGGCATCGACATTCGCAAGGGCTTGCAGATGGAGTGCGTCGCCTGTGCGCAATGCATCGACGCCTGCGACACGGTGATGGAGAAGATCGGCAAGCCGCGCGGCCTCATTCGCTATTCGTCGCAGCGCCTGCTTTCTGGCGAGCCGCGCCGCATCGTGCGGCCGCGCGTGGTGCTCTACTCGATCGCGATTCTCGCCGCTCTCGCGGCGCTCTCGACGCTGCTGCTCACCAAAGGGACGGCCGATGTGACGTTGCTGCGCGGCAAGGGATTGCCATTTACCAAATTGCCGAGCGGCGAGATTTCCAATCCGCTGCAAATCAAGGTGATCAACCGCACCGCCGAAACCGCGAGTTACACCCTCTCGGTCAGCGGCAGTGGCTCGCCGCGCATCATCGCCGAAGAAAACCCGCTGAAGGTCGAGCCGTGGAAGTATCGCACCGAACCGATCCTGATCGCTGTCGCAAGCGACGCCTTCGTCAACGGCAAAGCGCACGTCGACGTGACCGTCAGCGATGGTCGGGGCTTCGAGCGCAAGCTGGGTTACGAGTTGCTCGGAGGCTGGGGCACGCAATCGCCCGCATTTCAACCTACGACCGCCGCGCAGGAGAAAGAGTGACATGGCTGCATTTGTGAACAGCACCGGAACGCCCGTCGTGCCGCCGTCCCAGCCGAGCGACGCAAACAAGCGATTCGCGGCGATCGTCTGGCCAGGCATGGTGATCGGCCTGCTCGCCATGCAGGTGGCGATGTGCGCGATCGCGATCACGCTCGCGACGCGCGATCCGTCGATGTCCGTCGAGCCGAATTACTATCAAAAGGCGCTGCATTGGGACGATTCGCAGGCCGCGAAGGCACGCCAAGCCGCGATCGGCTGGGTGCTCAAGCTCGAAAGCGTAACAGCGAGCTCGAACGGCGCATCCGAACCCCGAGCGCAAACGAGCGCGCCCGCACCATCCGTACTCCAAGCGCAAGCGAGCGGGGTAAGCCACGGCGGTGCAGGAACCACTCCACTACGGATGCGCCTGACTGACAAGCAAGGCGCACCCCTCTCCGCCGCCAGCATCACCGGCGAATACTTCCACCACGCCCGTGCCAACAACCGTGCCGTGTTCACGGCCCGACAACTTGAGCCGGGCATCTACGAAGCGAACCTGACACTTGGCCGCCCCGGTTTGTGGGAACTGCGCCTCGTCGCCACGCGCGACGCCGACACCGCCCGCTTCACCCAGATTGTCGAACTGTCGCAGACGGGGAACCTGATCCCATGACCGCACTGCTGGTCACAGTCCTGATCGCCAGCCTCGTCGGCAATCTGCATTGCGGCGGCATGTGCGGCCCATTCGTTGCCTTCGCGGTCAGCGGACGACTGGCCAGTCCGCGCGGCGTCTATGCGACGCACGCCGCCTATCACCTCGGCCGACTGACGACGTACTCGCTGCTGGGCGCGGCGTGCGGCGGCGTCGGCCAGGTGATCGAGCTGGGCGGCGCGGCGATCGGTATGCAGCGCTTCGCCGCAACGCTCGCGGGCGCGATGATGGTCGCGATCGGCGTGTTCGCGTGTTTGCAATACTTTGGCGTGCGGCTAAGCCAATTGCCCGCGCCAGCGTTCGTGCAACAGATCGTTGCGGCGGGGCATCGCACGGCGATGAGCCTCGCCCCGATTCAACGCGCGGCGCTCATCGGTTTGCTGACGACGCTCCTCCCATGCGGTTGGCTCTACGCATTTGCGATCACCGCCGCGGGAACGGGCAGTGCCGCGAGCGGAGCGGCGACGATGGCCGCGTTCTGGGTCGGCACGCTGCCGGTGCTGATCATTGTCGGTGCCGGCGCGCAGCGACTGCTCGGCTCGTTCGGGCGGCATGTTCAACTGGTCGCCTCACTGGCGATCGTGGTCGTCGGGTTGGCGACGGTTTCCAATCGAGCGGCGTTGATCGACAAGTCGCTCATGCCGAGCGGCATGGCGGTCCCGACGGACGCGGAGAGTGCGGCGAAGCAAGCGGCGTCGATCAACCAGCATGAAATGAAATGCTGCGAGGACGAGTAATCATGCGTTGGAATGCGACTCAATCCGCCCAAACCGAGCCCGAGGCGCAAGCGAGGGATTTGGATGATCGCGCGCAGTTCGTCGGCATGAGAGCAGGAATAGGCACGACTGCGGGCTGGAAGCCCGCAGTCCACCAGAACGGGCTGGAAGCCCATAGCACAGGCGCAGACGTTTCTTGTTCGCATTGCGGCCTGCCCGTGCCCGCCGGCTTGGTCGAGCCATCGGCATCGCTGCAATTCTGCTGCACAGGCTGCCGCACGGTATACGACGTGATCCGCGGCTGCGGCCTTGAAAACTACTACCGTCTGCGCAGTGCGGACGACCGCGCGGCCAGGCCCGCCAGTGTCAGCGGTCGCACATACAGCGAGCTCGACGACCCCACATTCGCGACGCTTTATGTTCGCGACACGAACAACGGTCTGAAATCGGTCGAATTGCTCCTGGAGGGCATCCACTGCAACGCCTGCGTCTGGCTGGTCGAAAAATTGCCGATGATCGCCTCGCACGTCGTCGAAGCGCGGCTCGATCTCGGTCGCAGCTTGGTGCGTATCGCTTGGAATCCGGCGCGCGGGTCATTGTCAACGGCCGCCGCCGCACTCGACTCGCTGGGCTACACCGCTCATCCGGCCCGCGACACGACCGCGCGCGAGCTGCGCCGCCGCGAAGATCGCAAGCTGCTGATCAAGATCGCGGTCGCCGGTGCGCTCGCGGGCAACGTCATGCTGCTGGCGTTCGCGCTCTATGGCGGCATGTTCACCGGCATCGAAGCTTCGATCGAGACCATGTTCCGCTATTGCAGCACGATGCTGGGCGTGCTGTCGCTGGCGTGGCCGGGCGGCGTTTTCTTCCGCGGCGCGATCGCGGCGATTCGCACGCGAACCGCACACCTCGATTTGCCGATCGCAATCGGCCTGAGCGCCGGCGCGGTCGCCGGCGTGGTCAACACGATCCTCGGTCGCGGCGAGATTTATTTCGATTCGCTCTGTGTGCTGGTGTTTCTGCTGCTCATCGGGCGCTGGATTCAGCGTCGCCAGCAGCGCAGCGCGGCCGACTCGGTTGAGCTGCTGTATTGCATGACGCCGAGCGTGGCCCGGGTGATCGAGGCCGACCGCGTGCGCGATTCCCCGATCGAAGCGGTTGCGCCCGGCATGCTCTGCGAAGTGCGTGCGGGAGAGACAATCCCGGTCGACGGCGTGATCGAGGCCGGCTCGTCGGCGGTCGATCAGTCGCTGCTCACCGGCGAATCACAGCCGCAGGATGTGACGATCGGCGCGCCGGTGTGCGCCGGCACGCTCAACGTCAGCGGCGTGCTGCGCGTGCGTGCCGAGGCGACGGGCGAGGCCTCGCGCGTCGGCAAGCTGATGGCGCTCGTGCAGCGCAGTGCGCAGGAATCAGCCCCGATCGTGCGCATGGCCGATCGAATCGCCGGGTACTTCACGGTCGGGATGATTTCGCTGGCGACGTTCACGTTCGGCATCTGGGCGCTGTGGGATGTGTCGCGTGCGATCGACCATGCGACTGCGCTGCTCATCGTCACCTGTCCGTGTGCGCTGGGGTTGGCGACGCCGCTGAGTATGACCGTCGCGATCGGTCGGGCCGCGCGGCGCGGCATTCTCATCAAGGGCGGCGAATCGATCGAAGTGCTCGCCCGCACTGGCACGATCGTGCTTGACAAAACCGGCACACTCACGGAGGGCAAGGCGATGCTGCTCGCGTGGCATGGCGACGAGTCGCTGCGAGCGGCGGCGGTCGCGGTCGAATCATGCAGCAGCCATCCGATCGCGCGGGCGATCGTCTCGGCGAGCCGAGAAACGCAACCGTTTCCACCCGTAACCAACGTGCGACAAATCGTCGGGGGCGGCATCGTCGGGCAAGTTGACGGCAGAGAAATCGTGATCGGGTCGCGACGATTTCTCGAATCGCGAGGCGCGTCGGTCCCGGCGGATTTGGGTATCGCCGCGGACCGCGCCCTCGCCGACGGCTGCACGCCGATCTTCGTCGCGAGTGCGGGAGTCGCCGGCGCGGTGGCGGTGCTGGGTGATCCGATCCGCGCCGACGCGCGGCAATCGCTCGACGCGCTGCGCAAGATGGGTTGGCGGATCGAGATATTGTCCGGCGACCACTCGCGCGTCGTGGCCGCCGTAGCCGAACGGCTTGGCGTACCCGCTGAGCAAGCCACCGGCGACGCTTCGCCCGAAGACAAGCTGGCCCGCGTGCGCGAACTGCAAGGTGTGGCACCGGCTATCAGCCGGTGCTTTTCGGCCGACCGGCCACCGCGGGATATTGAATTGCATTCGCAAGCGCACCCGCTGATAGCGGGTGCCACAGGCCCAGTGATCATGGTCGGCGACGGCATCAATGACGCGGCCGCGTTGCGGGCCGCGACGATCGGCATTGCGGTTCACGGCGGGGCCGAGGCCAGCCTCTCGGCGGCGAGCGTGTATCTCAATCAGCCCGGCCTATCGCCGATCGTCGAATTGATCGCCGCCGGTCGCCGCGCGACGCGGGTGATTCGCATGAACCTGTGTGCGTCGCTTTGCTACAACATTCTCGCGGCGGCGCTGGCGATGACGGGCATTCTGAATCCGCTGATCGCAGCGATTCTGATGCCGCTCAGTTCGCTCACGGTCGTGTCGATCGCGGTGGGCGGGCGAAGTTTCTCAGCACGTAGCGATCGGGCCTCCTTGCCCGACGGCGTGCGTGGCGGTCGATCCGTCGCATCCGAACCCGGAGCGCAAGCGACGGGGTTATGTGCGAGAGAAACGCCACTTGCAAGTTCGGCGACGCATTCGGTTTCGCGGCTTACCCCGCTCGCTCGCGCTCGGGGTTCGGATGTGTCAGATGCTCGGGCTTCGGATTCGGCTGCCGCGCAGGGTTCGAACTCATTGCCGAACGGAGGCCGCGCATGAGCGTCATCTTCATCGTCCTGCCGCTCGCGTTCGTGTTCGCGCTGCTCGCGCTGCTCGGGTTCATCTGGGCCACGAACACCGGACAATTCGACGACCTCGACACCACCGCGATTCGGCCGCTGCTAGATGATGAGCCAGCGGGACGTGGGAAGAAGGACTAGTTGCGCCGTAGTGCGGGCAGCACTCACCGCGCCTCCGCTGTCTCTTTCGAATACTTTGGCGAAATCGCCCGGTACGGCAGATTGAGCCACCGCTTCACGACGATCACCTCGCCCATGTCGTTGCCTTCATGCACATGCCCGACATATTGCAATCCATAGCCGACGACAAACAGAACGAGCGGCCGCCACCAGTTGTCCCAATCCCATACCGCAAGCTGATAGCACATGACGATCAGCCCCACGATCGTCAGCGGAATTCCAAAGATGTGCAGCCACAGCGACACCGGGCTGCGGTGTCGCTCCAGCCAATCCATCACCCAGTGGGGTTTCGGCCCGCGCATAACCATGAGTGTAGTTTCCCGTTCGGCGTTCGCAAGTTTCGACCGACGCGTGCGGTAACGCTTGAAATCACTCGCTCGCCCCGCTCCATCGAACCCGGCCGACGCAAAGAACACGCGAGCACCCGATGAAGGCGTCACAAAGCATGTGGCCTTCACGCCGCAAACAGTTTCAGAATCGCCGCGATACCACGTTTGGATGCGCACCGCCCGCGCGGCGTAACGCCGCTCTCTCGCGTCAGATGCTCCGCCGCAACCCGCATCTACGCGCCGCCGCGCATCCAATTCGCCAGCCGCGCGATCAGCCCCGCAACCAGCAGCGCCAGCAGCGGCGTCGCGACCGCCAAAAACGCCGGCTTGCCCGCCAGCCCGAGCGACCACATCTGCGCCAGACGCGCGTCATAGCCGATCAACTGATACATCGGCGTCGCCGGTCGCGAAGTCGCCGGCTGCGAGGTCGGTCGCACGTCGGCGATTCCAAAGAAGATTGCCCCATCCGCCGCATGACAATCCGTACACCCGCGCACACCCAGCGACTGCGACGCCGGTCGCACGTCGTGCGCGAGCGCCCAGCGATACGGCTTCGCCTCCGCGTGCGCCGCTGAGACCCGCTTGCCGCTCGCATCGAGCTGATGAATCTGATGATCGCGCACGTACACGACTGTCGCACCATCACCCTCGGCCGCTTTCGCCAGCGCGACCAGCGTTTGTGCAATCTGTTCATCCGAAAGCGGCGGCAGCGCCTCTTTGCCGCGCGGCTTGGGCAACGCCTTCGCCGCCAGCTTGCGAACCGTCTCAATCGCGATCGGCTCCAGCTTGTCGCCGCGCTTCACCGCCCAATACGCCGGCCACGTCTGCCGATAAGGCGCGACGCGCCCCGCCTCATCGCGCGAAAACACAGGTTCGACAATTTGCGGCGGCTGCTCGTCTGTGCGGTCTTTGGTGCCGATGCCCAGCTTGTGTGCCAGCGAAGTCTGCACCGTCTGCGCACCGTCAACATCCGGCCACGGCCCGCTGTGACAGGCGGTGCATGTCATCTTCTCAAAGTGCAGCGGCGGAATGCCCGCGTGTTGCGGATAGGGCGCGCCATACGTCCCTGCTGTCGCCGCGCCATCGCCCGCCGCCGGATGCCCATTCACCCAGCCGAGGTGGCACCCCTCGCAGGTGAGGGTGGTCTCGTGCGTGCTGCGACCAACGTCAGCCGGATCGTTGTAGCCGCGCGTGATCGCGTGCGTGATGTCGTTGCGATGACAATCCGCACAATCCAGCCCCGCGGCCAGGTGCACATCGCCCGCGATTTTCCACGGCGTCGGTGCGTCGTGGCCCACCGGTCGCGTCGTGTGGCAGAAATAGCATCGCTCACTCGCCGGCTGGCGCACGACATCAAAATGCACGCGGTTGTCGCCGTCGAAGCGTGTCTTGTCGTAAATCGTCGTCGGAGGCGACTGGGCCGGGTCGTTGCTCGGGTTCATCGGATCGAAATTGTCCGGCACGCGCTTCGCATCGCCGCGAATCGCCGCCAGGCCTATCGCCGCGGTCGGCGTCCAGCGCAAATTCTCGCGTTCGAGCTGTCGCGCGACCTCGGCCGGGTCATACGATCGATCCGCGGCGTGGCACATCATGCAATCCACTTCCAGCTTGCCGCTGATCTCCCAGCGCTTCGCCTCCGCCGTCTTCGCCAGCGTCTCATCGTCCAGCTCGCCATATCCGCCGCCCGGCGAATGATGCCCAAATGTCAGCGTCATCTGCCACGCGCTGAGCCCGACCTGCTCCGGCTTGAACGCACCCGGCCAGCCTCGCCCGCTGATCGGCACGCTCATGCCGAACCGCGCATCACTCAAGAGCCACGGCTCTCCCGCCCGCCCCGCATCCACGTCCGGCTGACACGCATTGAAATGCCAGCCGCCGCCGACCAAGCCGACCTCGTGACACTTGCCGCATGTCGCCTGCGGCGAATAAGGCGGCGCGTCCCCAGCGGTCGGATCGATCGCTTTGCCTTGGTGGTCGTAAAGCGTCAGGCGGTGGACGTATGGCGAGCGACTGTCGGATTTCAACAGCCGAACACCCTCGGACTGCGCGAACGCTTGGGACGCTACAACGGGGATGGCGGACACGGCCGCAATCGATGCAAACGCACGAACGACTGAGTTCATCGCAGACCTCTCACATCCGGTCGCGCGAGTATACTCCCGCCCGAAGCGTTCGCCCGCCGTCGTGCGCGGGCGTTTCTGCATTCTGCATTCATCATTCTGCATTCTCTTCCGAGGAGTGCCGGTGCCCGCTGAAGTAATCCGCCCGACGATCGGCCGCAACGTCTACATCGCCCCATCCTCCATCGTGTGCGGCGACGTCACCATCGGCGACGACACGACCATCATGTATCAGGTACTGATCCGCGGCGACGTGTCGGCCATCCGCATCGGTGCCCGCTGCAATATTCAGGACGGCACGGTCGTCCATACCAAGACCGGCGTGCCGCTCGACATCGCCGACGAGGTCGCCGTCGGGCATCGCGCGGTCGTGCATTGCCGCCGCGTCGGGCCGCGCACGCTGATCGGCATTGGGGCGATCGTGCTCGATGACGCCGAGGTGGGCGAGGGCTGCGTCATCGGGGCCGGCGCGGTCGTCCCGCCCGGCATGATCATCCCCGCCGGCAAGGTCGTCCTCGGCGTGCCGGCCAAAATCGTTCGCGACGCCACGCCGCGCGATCGCGAGTACGTCGATTTCGTTCTGTATAACTACCGCCGCCTCGCCCCGCTTCATTCCGCCGGTCATTTTGCGACGGCAAACTCAACCGCAGCATACGATCGAGCCGGTCAGTAGCGATCGTGCCTCCGCGCCCGACGCCGGCTTGCGCGGCGAGCCCGAACGCGACGCGCAAGCGAATACTCCCGAACGGCAGCGAGCCGCGCTCGCCGCACGAAAAAAGCAGCCGTGAGCGACACCTTTGCATGCCGCCAGCTCGCGCTGCATGCCCGCAACCGCACTTCCGCTGTAATCGTTGCATCTCGCCCTCGTATACGTCCGATAACTATTATCCGCTTTTGCGGTTGCGGAAATTTTGTTGACATGTGGGCGAATTCGGGCGAGACTACAGCGTTGTGGGGAATCAGTTCGTACGTCGCATCAGCCGCGACATCTGAGATCATTTCGCTCGGGCGGCTGAATTCGTTTGTCGAACGGACAAATTGACAGCTATGTGGGAGCTGTCGGGTCACGTCCTCGCATTGCTTCACGTCTGGATCGAGCCATTCGCAAGATGGCAAACGGCCCTGGGCCGGGAAAGGTGTGTTCATGTCTGCACACACGTCGCGCAGCCGTGCATTTACGCTGATCGAGCTCTTGGTGGTCATCGCGATTATTTCGCTGCTGATCAGCATCCTGTTGCCGTCGCTGAAAGGCGCGCGAGAGCAGGCCAAGCGGTCCAAGTGCCTGTCGAACCTGAGCCAGTTCGCGAAATTCTCGCACTACAACGCTCAAGAAGAAAAGGGGCAACGGCTGCACATGTCGCACCCCGCGACGCGCGAAGAGAACCGTCGCCCGACCGATCCACCGCCGTACTGGATGGGTGCCGGCGACCATTGCTGGGGCGGCAATGACGGCTCGATGAACGAGTACAAGCGCCAGGGCCTGGGCACGACACAGCCCGGAAAAGAGGGCGCACAGCGTTTCATGAACAAATTCCTGTTCGGAGCCAACGGCGGGTTCAGCAACTCGACGCCGCGCAATGATGCCGACTTCGAAATCTTCAAGGAAACCGGCGTCGATACCTACTACGGTCGTTATCAGGTCGATGGCACACGCATGTGCATGGAGCCGCGTGCTGCCGAGCTCGATGAAGACAGCAAGGGTGTTTACGCCGCCACCGGCAACAGCTACATGGGTGACACGTTCTCGCTAAAGGATCACAACGCGCCGCCGGGCGCGGACTACATTCGTTGGGGTGCGTACCGTCGTCGCCTCGATCGCTTTACCGACCCGGGCCGCAACGTGCTGTGGTGGGAATCGCGCTTCCGTCAGGCTCTTGTAAACACGGTCGAGATCGCGAGCACGACGATCAACTCGGGCAATCAGACCACGCGTCCAGGTGCCAGGCCGCAGGACATCATGGGCCACCACGGTGTCGCAGGTAAGTTCAACGTCGCATTTGTTGACGGCCACGCGCAGGTGATCACGCTCAAAGCGTCGGGTTGGATGCACAAGCCGTCCGACTATCGGGACGGGCGCAGCGTGTTCTGGCGATTGAACTGGCGCGGCACCGGCTGGCGGTATGACAACTTCCCCTCGAAAGTTGTTTCGCACGGCTGGTTCAATCCGTACACCGATCAGCGCGTGTTCTATCAGAACGGCGTGATCGCGCCGTAGCCGAACGAGATTCGTTTGAACATCCACAACGAACACGGGCACCGCAATCCAGAATGGATCGCGGTGCCCGAGTAGTTTCTGAGTCGATTCGCTTGCTCGTGTCGACGGCCGAACGCCCGCCTTGAACTTCAAACTGCCGCCATGGCCGTCGTTCCAATCGCACGCCGTAGCGCATTCGGTTGCGATACCCAAACCTCACCCCGCCGCAGCGACACAATCTTCTGATGCTCCAGTTCCTTCAACACGCGGCTCACCACCTCGCGGGCCGTGCCCACGTC
>JBJXFK010000244.1:0-36003 GCA_046155505.1 Phycisphaerae bacterium | reverse complement strand
GGTCGCGGCGTGGGAGAAGGGCCGTAACGCGCGAAAGTCGCGGATCGATTGGCGATTCACGACGACCGATGCACGGATTAAGCTGAAACAGCTCTATCCGTCTGTTCAGGAATGACGGAGCACTAGTAGAACAAATAGGGTTGGGCCGTCGTTGCTTGCCGTCCACGGATGCGCACGAGCTGGAGGCACGACGCCAGAAGTGCTGCTCGCCGCAGGATTCGTGGATGGAGCGCTCGTCGGTGTCGAGCTACCTTCTGTGTGCGTGGTCTTGCCATCCGGCGGTGAGCCGAAGTAAGTTCGAATGCGAATACGCGCATCACTCGACGGCACGAACATGCCCACACAAAAGACGAGCCACCAGAGAAGAAACACCAAAAATAATCGACTGGTACGATTGCCTCGTATCCAGCGCGGTGTCCGCCGCCGACCGGGCTGAGCTGAAGTGGCCGTGTTCGCCATTATGCAAACTCCGTTTTTGAAAATGCTAACTCTGTGATGAACCAGTAACAATCATGAGCTGTGCGGCATGGCTGAGATGATACTCGCATACGCTCATCTGTGTTTGGATGGTGTCGACTTGTTTGCCGAGAACACACGAGCAGTCTCGATCTGTCAAAGAGAATGGAACCAGTCAGCCTTTGTTTGTGGGTGCCGCGATCTCAGGGTGCGTCTCGGTTCCGGCGGTTCACCGCACGATGCGCACTTTCGGAAGGATTTCGCCGGCGTGATGAAATTTTGCGATCTGGCTGCACTGCCTCGCGATGCACTCGTCGCACCGCCGCCCGCAACGTGTTCGCTTCAAGTCGGCGGCAAGGGTTCGCGCGAGATCTGGTAGTTGTGGCGAAGTCACGGCACACAATGGGGCACGTCATATAGTGGTTATCGCGACGGCAGTTGCCCGCTACTCGCTCGCGTGCCCAGTGGCTATCATCCGGTCCCGCAGAGTGCAGCGGAAGTTGGAAAGGGACGCATGGCGATTCAGTTTCAGTGCGGTGGTTGTCAGCAACCGATCGAAGTCGATGGCCAGTTTGCCAATCGGCAAGCAGTGTGCCCGTTCTGTCGGGCGGTAGTCGTGGTGCCGCCGCAGACTTCGCTGGGCGTGCCGCCGAGCGATCCAGCGGTTCGCATGTCTGCTGAGCCGGGTGGCGTAACGCCACCAGGCGCTCCGCCGCCGTTGCCGCCTCCGCCTCCGCCGCCGCCGCCGTTGGGACCGAACGGCGGTTGGGATCGGGCGAATGTTCCGCCGCAGGCTCCGCCGCGACCGCCGCCGACGTGGGAGCCGCCGCCGGGATATGGCCCGCCGGGCTATCCGCCGCCCGGTTATGGCGGATATGGTCGCGATCCGCGGCTGGATCCGGCGCGGGCCGCCGCGCTTGCGTACGGCAATTACGCGATCGTTTGTTTCATCATCGCGACGGCGCTGCTCGCGATCTCGGTTGTGCTGGCTACGACAGTACTCTTTAGCGAGGTGACGAAGGTGGTCGGTCCGGGCACAACGCAGCCAAGCCCTGAAGAAGTCGCGCGCGTACAGGAGGCGTTCGTGAAGGCCGCGCAGAACAATTCGTGGATCGCGGCCTGCGGCGTAGGCACTTCTTTTTTTGGGTTGATCGGGTTCGTGCTGGCGATCGTCAGCCTGATGAAAAGTACTGATAACTGGCGGGGCTGGGTCTCGGTGGTCGGCTGCGGCGTGTACACGCTTTGTTGTTGTGGCAGCCTGTTGCTGTCGGCAGCGGGCGCGGCGGGCAGTTGACGCGCGCTGCGCGGTTCCCACGCGCCGATTCTCGGCTATACTTTCGGGGCGCGACTGCAGCGCAGGCAATGCGAGGGGAACGTATGCCTTCCGATCGATTGGCTTCAAAAGGCGGCTCGGCCAAGGTCGAGTCGCGAAAGCTGTTCACGCCCGAGAGTGCCAACGGCGCGCTCGTGCTGGTGCGGCGTATCGTCACCGACATTTCGCGCGAGTATCGCGGGCTGATGGAGCTGCGTCGCCAGCGCGAGTCGCTCAGTTTCGGCCCGACCAAGCCCGAACAACTCACCGCGCTTCGCGAGCTAGCCGAGAAAGCGGTGGAGAAGCTCACTGCTTATCAGGAAGAGCTGGCCGAAGTCGGCTGCTCGCTGAAGGATTATGCGGCCGGTCTGGTCGACTTTCCGGCGATGCATGAGGGCCGCGTGGTGTACCTCTGTTGGAAGCTGGGCGAAGAACGAATCGCGCACTGGCACGAGGTGGATTCGGGCTATCGCGGTCGGCACGCGGTTGACGCGGAATTTGGCGATACGCGGTAGCGACCGGTCAATTGCGACTCACTCATCCTGACGCTGCGGCAAGCCCGGACGTTTGAATCGATCCGCGGCGCACGCGCGGTTTCGCCGGCTGGCGTGCCGGTCTATTCTGCTGCGATGCGAAAATTGGCGATGCAACTGGCGGCGCTGCGACGCGAGCGCGGCGCGGCGGTCGTTGCGCGTATGCCGGCGATCCTGCGCAAGTTGCGCGGTGCAGCGCTTGGCCCAGCCGAAGCGGTGCGCGCTGTGCATGACGAGCTGCTCTATCTCTGCGCCTATCCAGCGACGAAAGCGATCCATCGCGCGGCGTGCGCTGCGCTCGACCATCTGGCACTGCGAATCGGCGCAGCGAATCGTCGCGCAGCGGCTGTACGACGCGAGCTGGACGATTCGGGAATCAGTGCGACCGAGCTGCGTCACGAGTTTTCGATCGACTTTTTGCGATGGCTTGCGTCGGTCGCCGATCGGCGAACTTGGCTCGCGTGGCGAGACGGGTCGCTCGGGGATGCGTTTGATGATTTTCTTCAATGGCTTTTCCCGACGATCGAGGCCGACGGATTGCTGACGCATGCGATCCGCTCGCAGGAGTGGCTCGAAGCGGCACGGGGCAGCGCGAAGTGTGACGAGATCGGCTGGTTGCTTCGCGAGATCGACGCACGCGGCGGCGAGCCGAACCTGCTTGATCGCGTGTTTGACGCGTGCGCCGTAGGCGTGCGGTGGACGCCGGCGGAAGAGCATTCGCGCACGTTCAACCGGTTTCCGGATCGACCGATCTTTGCGCACGACAGCGGCATGCTGCGTCAGGTCGATCTATGCGAGCAGCTCGCGCGGTCGCTGCCATCGCCGGTGCGTTTGAGCGTACGGCGGCGCGCGGCGCTGATCGGCGTTGCACGCGCGGCGCTGGCCGTGCGGCATCGCGAGACCGATCCGGTGACGTACGCGAGTGCAGACGATGTGACACTGCTGCGGCTCGAACGCGGGATTGACGTGCTGCTCCTTGGGCTTTCGCCGACGCGGCGTTTGCCGGTCGAGAGTTTCGTCGGCTTTGTCGCGGCGCGCAACCGCGTCCCGATCGCGTACGGCGGCGGATGGGTGTTCGGGCGGCGCTGTGAAATTGGCGTGAACCTGTTTGCAGAATTTCGCGGCGGCGAATCGGCGGTTCTGTTTTCGCAAGTGATGCGCGTCTATCGACACCGCTTCGCGGTCAAGCAGTTTCTCGTCGATCCGTATCAATTCGGTGCGGATAACGACGAGGCCATTCGCAGTGGTGCGTTCTGGTTTTACTATCGGCTCGGTTTTCGCCCGATCGACGCGGGGCTGCACGCGCTCGCGGATCGCGAGGCGGAGAAAATCGCGGCGAGCGCGGATTATCGAACGCCGGCCGCGCGACTGCGCCGATTGGCGAGTTCGAAGCTGTATTTCGATGTTGTGCCGGGCGTTGGCACGTCGAGTACCAAGCCGTTTCAACCGATCGCGCCCGATTTGATTGAGCTGGGGTTGGCCGTCACGCGCTGGATCGGCGGCGCGTTCGCGGGCGATCGTGCGAAAGCGCAGACGTGGGCGATGCGGCGCGTCGTGTCGCGGTGCAAGATCGATGCGGCAAAGTTGGCGAGCACGGAAGTTCGCACTCATGTCGAACGCCTGGCGCTTCTTGTCGCAGCGAGTTGCGACCTACGCCGATACAGCGCGGCGGATCGCGACGCCGTCGGCGGTTGGCTGCTCGCAAAAGGGGCGGCATCGGAACGAGCGTACGTCCACGCGAGCCAGACGCATCCGCGTTTGCTGCACGACTTCGCGAGGCTCGCGGATCGCAGCCGCGCAGGGTGCACAAAACGGAAACCGGAATTGGGCCAGGCGGGAGTCGAACCCGCACTGAAAGGATTTTAAGTCCTCTGCCTCTGCCATTGGGCTACTGGCCCGGTGCGACGCGAATGGTAACGCCGTGAAACGCGAATGGCCCCACGATTGCGACGCGCGGCGGGGCGATGAATCGTGGAGGCTACGCTAAGCGCGGATCGCTGCCGAGAAGCTCGCTGAGGCGGGCTTTGGCTTTGAAGCAGAGGTTGTGAATCGCACGCTCGGTGCGGCCCATCTGCGCGGCGACCTCAGACACCGAATTGCCCTCGATGTACACGCCGACTACCGCTTCGCGATAGTCCGGCGGCAAGCTGTCGAGCGCCTGCTGCACCGATGCGATCGCCTCGCGACGCACGATTGAGTGGCTGGGCGAACGGCCGGGCGCAGCGACCATGTCGAACAGCGCGACCATCGACTCATCGGGATTTCCGCTGGCTGCGATCGCGAATCGGCCGCCGCCACGTTTCAGTGTGCGGCGGGCCTTGATCTCGTTGCGAAGCGTGCGAATCGCGATGGTCGCGATCCAGCGCTCGAACGAATCGTCGCCGCGATCCTCGAAGCGGTTGATTTCGCGGAAGACGGCGATGAAGGCTTGCTGGAGCACGTCGTCGGCATCGAGCGAGCCGCGCATGTCGGAGGGCATGCGGCGAGTGAGGCGGCGACTGAGATCGGCATGCACGCGCGTGAGTAGGATGGTGAGCGCCGCGCGATCGCCGCTGACGGCGCGAGAGATGAGTTCGCTCTGTTGCTCCTGCTGCGACATGCTGTGCCTCGGCAGAACGGATGATAATCGATTCTGTGGCGAAACTGATGGGGAATTGGATTGAGGGTGATAATTAGGCACGTGTGGCACCCGCTATCAGCGGGTGCATCGAAGACATCAGATGGTGCGGCACCAACCATTTGCAGAGACGTGGAAGGCGTCAGTTCTGCGCGTCAGCGCGATGCAGTTCCGCGGGTATGCGATGCGAAAATTCGCTTGAATTTCATTGTGAGTACGTAGAATGTTGGAATCGTCGCCGAGCCGAGATGGCTCGAATGTCGAGGTGCGATCGCGCGCATAGCGATCGAGCCGCTGTGCCCGACGGCGGCGGTTCGCGCGTGCTACGCACAGCGTCGACTGCGGAGGGCCGATCGCTACGACAAGCGGCGCTCTGGAGGATTGATTTGAAACATCTGCGTACGATGCTGTTTGTGGTCGGCGGACTGATTTGCGACGTCGTCGCACCGCATGGCGCGATTGCGCAGATTGTCGGCGGACAATTCGCCGCGACCGGCAGCGACACGGCGAGTCGACTTTTTCACGCGGCCGGCACATTGCCCGACGGCTGGGTGATGGTCAGCGGCGGCCTGGGCGTCAGCGGATTTCCGCCCGCGCTTTTCTCACGCAACCAGATCGCGTTTTACAACCCGCACACCGGCACCTTCTCGGCGAGCTATCCGCCGATCAACGGCGGGGCGGCTGCTACGCCAACGCTGGCGACGCCGCGAAGCAGTCACACGCAGACGACGCTTCGTAGCGGGGTCGTGCTTATCACCGGCGGTGATGTTGGTGCAGCGGGTACCAATCCCGGCACGCCGACGAGTTCGGTCGAGCTGTTCGATCCGTTCACCGGCGTGCGGCGCAGCGGGCCTCCGATGAATACGCCGCGTTCGGCACACACGGCGACCCTCTTGCGCGATGGGCGCGTGCTGGTGGCCGGCGCGGCGTCGTGCCAGATATTCGATCCGGCGAGTGAAACGTGGTCGGCGGCGGTTGCTTTGCAACGAACGCGCGTGGCGCACGCGGCGGCGCTGTTACCGGACGACGCCGGGAGCATCGGCGATCGTGTCCTCTTGGTCGGCGGCGCGGGTAGCGGACCGGCGACGCTCGAGTTGGTCACGCTCGGCCCACTGGCGACGCAGCTATCCGCCGCGACGCTCGCGGTCGGCGTTGATGATGTCGCCGCGACGCGGTTGATCGATGATCGTGTGCTGATTGTCGGCGGGCAGAACGTGGCGACCGGCGACACGGTGGCGACTGCATCGTTGTATGACGCGCAAACCGACACGATTACGCCGCTCGCGCCGGTTCCAAATCGCAGCGGAGGAATCGCGGATCATCAGTTGATTCGGTTCGGACGCTACGTCGCGATTTTCGGCGGCGAGCAGCAGCTCGCCGGGACCGACACGATCCTGCGCTACGCTGCGATTTTCGATGGATTGTCGCACGCGTGGATCGCGGATGGACAGATGCTCAATCCGCACGATGACTTCGCGGCGGCACCGCTTGGCGATTGTCGGGCGCTGTTGATCGGCGGCGGCGTGCCGCTGCTCGGGCAGGAGTTTCCGTCGGCGAATTGTGAGACGTTTGAGATTACGCTCAGCGGGGCGTGCGTGCCGGGCGACGTGGACAATGATGGCGATGTGGATGCTGGCGACCTGCGTGACTTCGGCGATTGCATGACCGGACCGGGCGGCGGACCGGTCTATTTTCGCTGCTGGCCGGCGGATGCTGACGCGGACGATGATGTGGATTTGCTGGATTTTTCGTCGATTCAAAGAGGCGTGTGAAGTCGACCAGCGTCGCGTTTCAACGAAGGATCGATTCGCCGCACTCGGGGCAGCGGCGCTCGCCGGTTGTCGTGGCGATCAGCCCGCGCAGGCTGTATCCACAGTTTTTGCACCGCGATGGGTCGCTTTGGCGGCTGCCGCGGATGAAGCCGTGACAATATGCCCAGAGCGGGGCGAAAATCGCTATCGGCTGCCACAACGGAAAACCGACATAGTTCCACGTCGTACCGGCGTAACGCACCGGTCGCCATCCGCCGTGATCGACGGGGTAGGGGTCGTGTTCCCAGAACGGTTGTGTTCCGAGGTCGAGGTTGTAGCCGACACACAAAACGCCGTTGCCGATCCATACGCCGCGCGATTGAGAATCGAGCAGTCCGCCGCGCCAGCCCCAAGTGGCGGCGAAGGCGGTGAGCGAGAGTGACACGAGTACGATCCAGGTTTTGCGCCAGCGGCGGGCGCGGCGCAGTGACGGGTCGTCAGGCTCGCTCATTTCGCATACTCGTTCAGCACGTATCGTTCGCGCGACCGGTACCGCCTCTACTCAATCCCCTTCGCCGCCAGCCAGCGTTCCGCATCGAGCGCCGCCTGACACCCGTTGCCCGCGGCCGTCACGGCCTGGCGATAGTGATGATCAGCCACGTCGCCCGCCGCGAACACGCCGTCGACGCTCGTCGCCGTCGTCGGCAAGTGCGTGTGAACGATGTAGCCCTTGTCGTCGGTCTTCACCAGCGGCTGCACCAGTTTGGAATTCGGCGTGTGGCCGATGCCGAGGAACAGACCCTTGATCGGCATGTCGCGTTCGGCGCTGGTCTGCGTGTCGCGCAGCTTGAGGCCGGTGATCTGCTGATCGCCGAGCACGTCAATCACCTGCGAATTCCAGACCGGTGCCATCTTGCCCTGTTCCACGAGTTTGAAGAACCGCTCCTGCATGATCTTGCTGGCGCGGAGCTGATCGCGACGGTGAATGATGTAGACCTTCTTGGCGAACTTGGTCAGGTACGACGCTTCCTCGATCGCCGAATCGCCGCCGCCGACGACGGCGAGTTCCTGATTGCGGAACATGGGGAGCGCGCCGTCGCACACGGCGCAGGCGGAGACTCCGCCGCCCGTTTCGGCGAGGCGTTTTTCATTCGGCAGTCCGAGCCAGTTCGCACTCGCGCCGGTGGAAATGATGATCGCGTGTGCATGAATCGTGTGCTCATCGCTCTTGAGCGTGAACGGGCGCTGCGTCAGATCGATTGAACGCACGTCTTCGCGGATGAAGCGCGTGCCGAAGCGGGCGGCTTGCTCGCGAAAGGCCTTCATCATCTTGGGCCCAAGCACGCCCTCGGGGAAACCTGGGTAGTTCTCGACATCGGTGGTGAACATGAGCTGCCCGCCGGGAATCAGCCCGCCTGCGTTGAAGCCCTCGAACATGAGCGGCGTGAGGGCGGCGCGGGCGGCATAGATGGCCGCAGTGAGGCCAGCGGGGCCGGAACCGACGATGACAACTTTTTCGACCGGCACAGGTACTCCGTTTCCAGCGACCACGACGGTGGGTCGCGATGCAGGGTGATTGTACTCGCAGATTACGGGGTGGGTCGGACACCGCGCGGGACGGCATGCCTTCGCTAGCCGATGAGAGACTTGCCTGATCAGCCACCTCGCGGATAGGTTGCATCGCGCCGCTGCGGTCGAGCTGACGCGGCGGCCTCAATAGGAACCATTGCATGAGCCGCATCGTTCGAGGGGCGTTGATTCAAGCAACGTTGTGTGAGTCAGCGACATCGCCGATCGAGAAGATCAAGCGGGCCATGATCGACAAGCATGTGGGGCTAGTCGAGCAGGCCGCGCGGGACGGTGCGCGGGTTGCGTGTTTGCAAGAGCTGTTCTACGGACCGTATTTCTGCGCCGAGCAGGATCGCAAGTGGTACGCGATGACCGAGCGCGTGCCTGATGGGCCGACCGTGCGGCTCATGTGCGATCTCGCCGAGCGGCTGAGCATCGTTCTGATCGTGCCGGTGTACGAGGAGGAGCAGTCTGGCGTCTACTACAACACGGCGGCGGTGATCGACGCCGACGGTCGCTATCTGGGCAAGTATCGCAAGTCGCACTTGCCGCACTTGCCGCCGGGGTTTTGGGAGAAGTTCTATTTCCGACCGGGTAACCTCGGCTATCCGGTGTGGGATACGGCGGTGGGGCGGGTCGGTGTGTATTTGTGCTATGACCGGCACTTCCCGGAAGGGGCGCGGGCGCTGGGCCTGGCGGGCGCGGAGATTGTGTTCAATCCGTCGGCGACGGTCGCGGGGCTTTCGGAGTATTTGTGGAAGCTGGAGCAGCCGGCGCATGCGGTGGCGAATCAGTATTTCGTGGGCGCGATCAATCGTGTTGGCACGGAAGCGCCGTGGAACATCGGCGAATTTTATGGCGCGAGCTATTGGTGCGACCCGCGCGGGCAGATCATCGCCGAAGCGCCGCGCGCGAGCGATGCGGTGCTCATCGCCGATCTGAATCTCGATCAGATTCGCGAGGTTCGCGAAACGTGGCAGTTTTATCGTGACCGCCGGCCCGAAACTTATGGCGATCTGACGAAGCTCTAGTGGCGGATTAGGCGATCTCGACCGATGCCGCGTCGGGGTGCTCAATCGTGCGCCGCCATGCGATGCGCGCCATGGCCCAGCCGCCGATTCCGGCGAAAACTCCAAGCACGATCACCGGTGCGTACGCCCGTTCCGCCAGCGCGGCGATGAATGCTTCGACAAACTCAGACGAATCCGTTCGCAAGCGCTGCGAGAGCGCGTTCTCAGAAAGCAAGACAACCAAAGCAATCAGCGGCGTCGCGACGGCCAAAATCGCCGCGGAAAACCGCATCGTGAGTCGCTGCCTACTTGTTTCATCACGCGGCCGCGGGCGCATGATGCGAATCTCGGCGAGCGCCGCGATCCAGCCAGAAAAGGCGGTCACCACGCCGGCCGATACGGCTGCGAGCATGCCGACGCGCGTTCCTGGGACCACCACTTCAGCCAGAAACTGCGCCAGCCCAGCGACCAACCCGAGCGGCAGGATCAGCGGGAGCCGCGCGCACGCGACGCTCATGTCACTGCGCCACTGCTGCAACATCAATCGTCGGCGAAGCGCATGCGCGGGGCCGAATGCCTCGATCGCGTCGCGTGCGGCGCAACCGATGCACACGCCGTCGCGCACCCGGGCTGTCGCCGCCTCGTGCAGGTGCAAACGCATTTCGTCGCCGATCTCGCGGCGGCGTTCGAGCGGAATTCCCGAATCTCTCAGCACGGCGCCAACGTAGCGTTCGATCGATTCATGCATGAGCCGGACCTCCGAGCAGTTGGGCCATGGCGGCGACCAGTTCGCGCCATTCGCCGCCGCGGCGCGTGAGCAATCCGCGGCCGCGCGGCGTCAGGCGATAGACGCGGCGACGGCGGCGATCGACGACGACCCAGCGGGCGCTGATGTCGCCGCGTTTTTCGAGCTTGTAGAGCAGGGGGTAGAGCGTGCCCTCGCCGCTGCGCAGCACGCCCGCGCTGCGACTGCGCAGGCGCTGGGCGAGTTCATAGCCGTGTGCCGGCGATTCGGCCAGGGCCGCCAGCACGGCCAGTTCGGTCGCACCCTTGAGCAGTTCGGCGTTCACCGGCACGGCAGTTACCTCGTGACACGAAGTATACCCATGCGAGGCATTTCGAATCAAGAGAAATTATTGGGCACAAGCGTGATGACTTGGCGACACGGTCGTCGAGAACGAAGAAAGACCGGTCGGAGACCGGTCCCCCAGCGCTTGTCATTTCATAGAGAAACGGAGGCCGGGCGATTGCTCGCACGGCCTCCGCTTGTCGCAATTCGCTCATCGAACCGCTTCAGTTGCAGACGACGCCAAAATTCGCCAAGAGCACCGACAGGTCGGTGAGCGTGACGCAGTTGTCGTTGTTGAAGTCGGCCCGGCAGTTGTACGCCGGATCGGGTCGGCACGAGCCGAACGCCGCGAGCAACATGCTCAAGTCGGTCAGGTTGACCAGACCATCGCCATTCACGTCGCCGGGGCAGACCGGGCAAATCGTGGTCGAGCAGCTCGATCCCGGACCGGCGGGCACGCCGCAGAGCTGCTGCACGCAAAGGCCCGGATCGATGTCGATGCATCCGCCGCCGGGCAGGCAGCATGCTTGCGTGTTGGCGCAGGTGCAGGGCAGACCGGGCGGAATCGGCGGCTCGCCGGGCAGCGGCGGGCGGCAATCAACGAGCGTGTACTCGACGCAGCAGCCCGTCAGCGCGCAGGTCTGCGTGATGACGAACGGGCACGGCGGGTCATTCGGGCCGCAAAGCGGGCCGACGACGGCCGAGCCGAGCGGCAGCGGGCAATTGGCGCAGTCCGGTCCGGACAGGCACGTCACGCGATAGATGCAGCGCGGCGCGACCGGGCAATTCGCATCGACGCAGCTCACGCCCGCACCCTGCCAGACGCCGCCGATGAGCACACATTGCGGCTCGACGGTGATGACGCAGCCGTCGATCGTGCAGCATGCACCGATCGGGAAGGCCGGACAGATCGTGTGTCTGGCATCGGGCGGCGAGTCGAACGTCACCGGCACGCGCACGCGCGAGGTCGGATCGCCCGAGACGAGTTCGTCCGCGGCGGGGATGAACTCGGTGCCGGGGTCGGTCACGACCTCCAGCGGCGGCGTGGCGATGTGGACCCACGGGGCATTAAGCGTATTGAATTGCAGCGGCGGGAAGATACCGCCCGTGTCGAGGAATCGCTGATTCACGGGATTGCCGACTTCGGTGAAGATCAGCGCCGGAATCACCGGCAGTTGCGCGTTGAACACGCCGCCGTTGGCGTGCGTCTTCTGTGCGTTCAACGTCCCGGCGGGTTGCGGCGTGCTGGGCGACTCGACGATCGTCACGTTCCATTGTTGCGGCAGGTTGCCGTTGTTGTAGGTGACGGTGATCGGCTGGATCGAAACGAGGCTCAGTTGCACGAGTTCGATCGGAACCGAATTGCCTGCACCGATGGGGTCGCTCAGCAGGATCGGGTCGGAGCCGCGACGGACGATGGTGTCAGTGTTGCCGATGGTCGCGGGATCGATCGGGCGACCTTCGAGCGTGACTTGGCCGACGAACGGATCAGATCCCGGATCGAAGAAGTCGTTCGGAATCGGCGGATAGCTGCCGCCCAGGCCGATGTCGAGGAACGTCGGCTGGCCGGTGTAGAGGAAGTCGCGTCGCGGCGGGTTCGGCTGTCCGCAGGCGCAGACAGTGATGATGAGATCCCACGCGTGCAGGATTCCGCCATCCAGATTGGCATCATCGCTGATGGTCAGCGTCCAGACGCCGTTGGGATTTTCGCCGATGAATGCACCGAATGGTTCTTCGGGTACCAGCGGCGAAGCGAGCACGAGGTTCGCGTATGGGTGATCGGTGGCGAGGAAAGGGTTGCTCACGTAGGGAACCTGGCCGCCGGGGTTGGAGCTGTCGTCCCAGAACGTGCCGAGAAAGACGTTGTCGTTGACGCCGCCGTTGTCGGTGGTGAGCGTGACGGTCGTGCCACCGGGCGAGGTGAGCGTGATATCGAGATCACCCGCGAACGAGTGTTCGATCAACGTTCGGACGTTTACGTCGCAGATGAACGGCGGGATCATGCCACCGACGACAATTTGCGACGAGAAGACATTCGGCGGCGGCGTGGTCGGGATGATGATCGGGATGTTGTTGGAGAAAGTCGCGGTCGCGAAATAGTCAGGCGCCTGGCGCAGGGCCGTGATGTCGAGCTGCCAGCCGTCGAGCGAGCCGGCATTGAGTGCGAGGTCGTCGCTGATGGTCAGCGTCCAGAGGCCGTTGGGGTTTTCGCCGATGAACACGGCGAGTGCGTCTTCGACGGCGAGCGGCGTGGAAACGGCGAGATTGACGTGTGCGTGATCGTTGACCAGGCCGTTGTTCGTGGTGTAGGGCACGAGTCCGCCGGGGTTGGCGTCGTCATCCCAGAGCGTGCCGCGGAACAGGTTGTCGAGCGTTCCGCCATTGTCGGTAGTGAGCGTCACGACGGTGCCGGCGGGTGATTGAATCGTGATGTCAAGATCCGCGCTGGCCGTGTGCGAGATGAACGTCAAGACATCGACGTCCCAGAGATAGGGGTCCATGCCGGCGACGAAAGTTTGTGAGACGATGACCGCCGGCCCGGTGGGAATCAGCTGCGGATTCGGGTTGGGAAACGATCCGGCCATGATCGGGCAGCCGGGTGGGGGTGGGGGCGACGAGGCCCATGCGCTGAGCGGCAGCGCGACCGATGACAGCGCGACGGCGAGGCCGCGCATCTGGCGACAACGTGATCCCAAAAACATGACGAGGCTCCTTTCTCAAGGTGCGCCGTCGCGAGGCCTGGCAATTGTGTGAGCGTCCGCTGTCGGAACTGCGGCATGCGGGCGCACGACAACTGACAGGTCGCCGCGCGGCATGGAATGTAAACGAGCCACAGGATGTGCCTGGGCCCACGAACGACGGGATGCAGTACAGAGGATTGAAACAACAGGTGTGATAAAAGTGCTCCAATATTTTGAGGCAAGGGTGGAGACGTGCGGTCGGCGGGTGTGGGTGGGGATATTTCCGCAGCGGGTGATGGGTCTTGCGTACCGACGCGGTGGCGCCGTCTGGTGATCGAGTGCGAACTGCACAGTAGCGATCGGGCCTCGGTGCCCGCCGGCGGCTCGCCGGCGCTCGCGCTCACTCGCATGCGCGTCGCGTTCGGCTCGCTGGCGCTCGGGCACAGAGGCCCGCTCGCTACGGTGCGGAGGCCCGTCTGCGACTTGGTTGGTCTGGCACGCAAATTGATCTTCTCGCTTGTGGCCGCGCGTGCATGGCGCGAACCGCAGTGAGGACCGAAACATGTCGAACATGCCCAAGCCGAGGATTTTGATCGCCAAGCCGGGACTCGACGGACATGACCGCGGAGCCAAATACGTCGCCCAGATTCTTCGCGACGCTGGCTTCGAGATCATCTACACCGGCATCCGCCGCAGCCCCGAGCAGATCGTCGAAGCCGCGATTCAGGAAGATGTCGCCGCCATCGGCCTCTCGCTCCTCTCAGGTGCGCACAACGTGCTCTTCAAGCGCGTACTGGAGTTGCTCCGTGAGCGCGGCGGCGAAGACATTCTCGTCTTTGGCGGCGGCACGATTCCGCCCAGAGACATTGAGCCGCTGAGAGCGATCGGCGTCGCAGCCGTGTTCACCCCCGGCACATCGGCAAAAACGATCGTCGAGACGATCCAATCGCTGCTTGCCGAACGACTGGCGGCAACCAAAGTCAGCGTGTGATGAACAGAAACGAACTCGCACATCTCGCCTCGCTCGCCCGCGCCGGCGGGCCACATGCCACGCGGGCCGCGGCGCGACTCATGACGACCATGACCGATCGACCTGAACGCCTAGGCGAATTGCTCGCCGGCAGCCGCGATTGGCCGGAACCGCGACTCGTGCTGGGCGTCACCGGCTCGCCGGGATGTGGAAAATCGACGCTGACCGATCATCTGGTGAGCGAATGGCGACGACGCGATTCGCAGCGGCGAATCGGCATCGTCGCCGTCGATCCGTCATCGCCCTTCACCGGCGGTGCGGTGCTCGGCGATCGCGTGCGGATGATGCGACACGCGACGGATCCGAAAGTGTTCATCCGTTCGCTCGCATCGCGCGGGCATCTCGGCGGACTGGCGCTCGGCACCAAGGGCATCGTGCGCGTGATGGGGCTGATCGGTTGCGACGTTGTCGTGATCGAGACCGTCGGCGTCGGGCAGAGCGAAGTCGAGATCGCCCGATGCGCTGATTTGGTGATGATCGTGCTCGCGCCGGGGCAGGGCGATTCGATTCAGCTGCTGAAGGCGGGTTTGATGGAGGCGGGCGATCTCTTCGTGGTGAACAAGGCGGACCGCGATGGGGCGTTTCAGCTTCATCAGCAGTTGCTCGCGACTCTGTCTCTCGCGCGGCCGATCGTGTCGCATGCCGACGCGGCGATCGCACCGGCTGCGGGCGAGCGTGTTTTTCTGTGCAGCGCGGCACAGCACGAGGGAATTGCGGCGCTGGTCGATGCGATTGAACAGCGCGCAGCGGCGAATGCGGCCCGCTGGCGTGCGGCGCGGTCGCGACAGGTGGTGGATGAGGTTCGCGACGCGGCGCTCGAACTGCTGCGGTGCCGATTTGTGGCTGCTTTGGGCGATGCGCGTGAGGCTGAATCGGAAGTTCGTCGGGTACTTGCGGGTGAGTTGACGCTCGATGAACTGTGCGATGAGTTGATTCAGCGGTGTGCCCGCCGGTTAGACGGCGCATAGAGACCGGCCCGGTGGCATGCTTTCGCGGTACTCCGCGTAAGCATGCTCAGGCTGAGTACATCAGAGCACGCCACCCGGCGCTTGGATTCATTTCTACTCACCGAACTTGGAGATTCGCTCCCGTCGCAACGGAGTATCGGACGGTAGAGGTGCTCGCGCACCCCACGACACAAAACGGGAGATTGCCATGTTCACACACATCAAACGCGGATGGCGGCGGGCGGCGGTTGCCACGCTAGCCGCGGCGACGGGGGTCGCGACTGTCGAAGCGACCACGCAGATCATCAACCTGCAAAGCGGAAACGGGGCGGTCAACACGCCCGATTCGCAGCTTCGCTACTGGGCCGCTCCGGGCTGTTGTGCGCAGCTCAGCGCGGTGCCGTTCACCGCGGCCGACTTCGCCGCGGCCCAAGGCGGGCCGTCGGCGACGGTCGTTACGGCACATCCGAACTGGATTCAGCAATTGCCCGAGTGTCCGACATCGCAGTGGGTCGGCATTGACATGTTTCGCACGCCGCGATCGGCGCTCTACGCGATTCCGTTCACGATCACGTCAAAGTGCCCGAGCAACGTGACGATGCAAATTTGCTTCGCCGCAGACGATACGCTGGGCGACGGTACATCGGGTCCGAACCCGGACGGACTGTACATCAACGGCGTACCGCTCGTGGGCAGCGGCGGCAGCGGCATCAACACGCAGGTTTGTCAGTTCTTCAACATCACCGCGCTCGTTTCGCCGGGGCAAAACTGGCTGTATTTGTACGACTGGGATTCATTCGGCGTGGTGTCGGGCATCAACTTCTGCGCGACGATTTTCGCTGACGAGCCGAACGGTTTCATCAGCGGCGTGAAGTACAACGATCTCGATTGTGACGGCACGCGTGACGCGGGCGAGCCGGGCCTGCCGGGTTGGACGATCATCGCGACCAACACCGTTACCGGCCAGACGTTCAGCGTTACGACCGGCATTGGCGGCGTGTACAACTTCACCAATTTGCCACTCGGTAACTACACCATCACGGAAGTGCAGCAGCCAGGTTGGACGCGGTCGCAGCCGGAGTGCCGGCAGTACATCCGCTCGCTCAATTGCCAGGTGCGCGACATCGTTGGCCTCAACTTCGGCAATTGTCGGTGCGATGGCGGGCAATTGACCAACCTGTCTACAGGCATCATCGACTTCTCGGGGCTGCCGTTGCCGGTGGGTACGCCGGACGATACGTGGCGGCTGGTGTGTCGGCCGAGCAGTGTTGCGCCGGGCGGCCCGATTGTCGTACCGACGCCGGGATATTGGGGTTCGCAGGCGGGTGCGCAGTGGCTGTCGGCGACGCCCAATGGTCATCTGTTTACGCTGCCGCCTGGCGATTACTGCTACGAGGCGTGCTTTGAGTGGTGCGGCTGTCGGAATATTCTCCTGACGCTGTCAGTGATTGCCGACGATACGGCGGACATTTTCCTGAACGGCTCGTACATCGGCACGCACACAAATCTGCTCGCACCGACGAGTTACAACATCACGAGTCCGGCGCTGTTCTGCAGCGGCACGAATTGCATTCAAGTCGTCGCGCGAAACACGCCGCAGCAGTTGACGCCGAGCGGCATCAACGTGCGTGCGTTCGTCGAGACCGGCGAAGGCTCGTGCTGCGCCAATTGCCCGTGCTATCGACCGCCGGTCGGCATGGCGGGTTGGTGGCGCTTCGAGGAATCGGCAGCATCGCCGTGGGCCTATGACCTAGCCGGCGCGCCGAATACGGGCAGCTACACGAACGGTCCGGTGGTCGCGGTCGGCGAAGTGGGGCAGGCGCGACGGTTCGACGGCGTGAACGATTACGTCAACGTGCCGAACCATCCGCATTTCAATCCGGGCGTCGGGCGGTTTTCGATCGATGCGTGGATTCGCACGGCGCAGACGACCGGCGTGCAGACGATCGTCGAGAAGGTGAATTACACGTTTGGTGCGCCGCCGTTCCAGATTCTCGATCCGTTCGGCTATCAGTTGTATGTGGTCAACGGGCAACTGGGCGCGTCGCTGCTTTCGGGCGCGTTCAACTTTGAGAATTTTCTGTACGGGGGTCCGATCCTGGCCGACGGCTGCTGGCACCACGTCGCGCTGACGGTGATTCGCAATTCGCCGGGCGGCGTGAAGCTCTTCGTCGATGGCAATCCGCAGACGTTTTCGACGACGATGAGCGGGTCGGTCAGTAATGGTGCGCCGCTTCGCATCGGTGCGACGACCCAGAACACCAATTTCTTCAACGGCCTCATCGACGAGGTTGAGTTCTTTGGCCGCGCGTTGACGCCGGTGCAAGTCGAGGCGATTTACGGTGCGGCGTCGAAGGGCAAGTGCCGCCAGTTGTGCTATGTGCAGCCGACGACGGCGTTCTGCTCGGGCGCGACGGTTGTCGATGTGCCGTTCACCATCTGCAACAACGGCAGCACGTCGCAGTCGTTCGCGTGGACGTTCTCGACCCTGACCAGCGGTGGGCCGTGCACCATCAGCTCGGCCGGTTCGACGTTTACGAACATTCCGGCGGGCAACACGGCGCTCATTCCGCCGGGCGGCTGCGTGAATCGCGTGGTGCGGATCACGCGCCCGACGGCGATGACGTTCAACGGTGCGATCGCATGCTGGAAACTGAACGTGATCAACACGTCGACCAACCAGACGTTCGCGTGCGTTGGGCAGTTGCATGACACGCGGAATGCGTGCGCGGTGATCTGTCCGGATTGCGCGACGCCGATCAGCGAAGTGTTTGCGAACACGGCGGTGGCGATGCCGATTCGCATCTCGCACGGCGGCGGCGGCGCGGGCGGCTTGGCCGAGTTCCGCATTCGGGCGGCCTATACCGAAGATTCGGATGACGACGGCTTTGGCGATCCGAATAGTCCCATCGCCGGCATCTCGCTCAACCGCCTTCCGCCAGGCGAGCCGATCATTTTTGGCGGCGGTGCGGACGGATTGCCGATCGACGTCGACCTCGAAGTTGCCCTGCTCGACGACGCCGAAGCGTTCGCCGGCTACAGCATCGTGGTTGAAGGCGACCTCGACGGCGACGGCGTCTGGGAGCCGCTGGGCTCGCGCATGATCAGCGTGCGACACAACCTGCCGGGTGACATCAACGGCGATTGCGACGTGTCGCTGACCGATCTGTCGATCCTCCTGGCGAATTTCGGTGCAGTCGATGCGTCGATCGATGAGGGCGACATCACCGGTGACGGCGTGGTCGATCTGGCCGACCTAGCGAAGTTGCTGGCGAATTTCGGCGAGAGCTGTCCGTAGGGCGGCGCGTCGGAGGCGTTCAAATGAACACGCGGCGTCGAGACGATAAGTTTCGACGCCGCGTGCTTTTTTGCCTTGGCGGCATCGACCGACCGGCGCGACCGTCAGCCGCGATCACCAGGGCCTGCGTCTGCGGGCTACGCTGATCTCGCCCTGCCTGGGCGAGAGGTAGGCAGGCGCGAAGCCGGAGCGGAGAACGCGGCGCAGCGTCAGATCTGAGCCGGAACTTCCGAGAATGGCGATCGCCCGGCGGCAACCGGTCCCGCGCCGCTCCGCTGCCTGAACCGGTGATCGATCGAGCCGAACAGCCGCCGTACGGAATTTGATTTTTCTTGTGGAATCGCCGCCGGAGCAGTAGCCTGCACGCTACGCTTCATTCACTCCTGTCGTCGTTCGACGCGTTCGCGCAGCACCGAGGAGCCAATCATGTCAAAAATTCGCTGTTTCGCAGCGTTGTTTACGGCCATCGCAAGTCTCGGAGCGTTCGGGCAAACTGCCGACACGCGGATCACAGCCCCCGCGGCCGCAGGGGCCAGCCGTGGGCGGATTGATGTCGATCCCGCGTTTCCCGGCGACCAGGTCGCGTTTCGCACCGACACGACATTTACGATCGATATCAATGTCTACAACGCGCCCGCGTTTGTCGGATTCCACGCCACAGTGCATTGGGATCCGCTGACCGTGAGCTTTGACGGGCTTTCCGGGCCGGGCATGTTTGGTGAAGACCTGTTCCCGTTTACCACGGAACTGACCGCCAGCAGCGTGAAGGTGAACACAAGCCGCGACCCGTGCGGGCCGGGGGTTTCCGGCAGCGGCACGCTGGTGAGTCTCACGTTTTCGCCGGTCGTCGCGAATCGCCAAACCGGCTTTGATCTGTCGGGAATCGAGTTTTCCGGAACGTCCGCTCCCTGCGTGATTCCGCCGCCGCTGATTGCGTTCAACGCGAGCGAGGCCCGTGCGGTCGTGGTCATCGGCGGTTCGACGGTCAGTGCGCTGAACGTCAATGTCACATCCGACGCCGCGTCGATCGGCACCGGCTATCGCAATCCGCGCAGCAGCGCTGCTCTGGGCAATGGCGATATAAGTTTGCGTTCCGCGATTCAGATCGCGAATCTCGTCACAGGCGGAAACCGAATCACATTTCGAATTCCAGGTACCGGAAACCCGACGATCGTGACGACAGGCGAGCCGGCGTTGACCGATACGACCGGCGGAACCTATATCGACGGGCCGTCGCAGGCCGGCGGCACGGTGCAGGTTGATGGCGCGGGCGGTGCGACGTTCACACTGACCAGCGCCTCGAACACGATCGACAAACTGGCCGTCATCAACAACCCGACCGGCAGCGGCATTAACATCACCGGCAATTCGAACACCGTCAAAGGCTGCTTGGTCGGTATCAACGCCGCCGGGGCGGTCGCCGCGAATCTGAACGGAATCATGCTCAGCGCGTCGAGCGGATCGACGATCGGCGGAGCGGGCGCGAGCGCGAACACGATCTCGGGCAATTTGATCGACGGTATTCAGATCGCGTCGGGAGCGACCGGAAACAACATACGCGGCAACAAGATCGGGACCAACGCAGCCGCAACGGCGCGTGTGCCCAACGGCGGGGACGGCGTACAGATTATTTCGACGGCGGGGATCAACAACGTCATCGGAGGTTCTACCCTCGACGATCGCAACTATATCTCGGGCAACGGCGCGAACGGTGTCTACATCCAGGCCCTGACGAACCAAGTGCGCGGGAACTACATCGGGCTGAACGCCGCGGGGACCGCGTCGCTCTTCAACGCCGCGAACGGCGTGCTGGTCGAATCGTTCGGGAATAACACCATTGGCGGCGCGACTGCGGGCGAGCGCAATGTTATCTCGGGAAATACGTTGCACGGAATCCGCATCCGATCCGGATCGAACAATGTGCGTGGCAATTACATCGGCACGAATGCGACCGGAGCGCTGCCCGGACTGGTGCCGAATGGAGGTTCGGGCGTAGTCGTGGACACCGCGACGCTGAATCAGATCGGCGGCACAGCGGCGGGCGAGCGCAACGTGATTTCCGGCAACACCGACGACGGCGTGCAGGTCGCCATTGGTGCAGCGGGAACCTCAATTCTCGGGAACCACATCGGCACGAACGCGGCGGGGGCGCAGGCATACCCCAACGGCGGCGACGGAGTCGAGTTCACCACGACCGCGGGCACAGGGAACACATGCGGCGGCGTGCCCGCTGGGAGCCGAAACGTGATTTCCGGCAACGGCGCGAACGGCGTTCGTGTGCGCCGCGCGGTGCAGCGCGTCATCGGTAATTACATCGGTGTCGACGTCAACGGCGTCGGAGCGCTGGCGAACGCGCTCTCCGGCGTTCGGCTGGAGGATGCGGCCGGTAACGAGGTCGGCGGGGCGCTGGCGAGTGAGCGAAACGTCATTTCGTTCAACACCAACCACGGCGTTGAAATCACCGCGAACGCGTCCGCCGCGATCGTCCGCGGCAACCTGATCGGCCTGACCGTGACCGGTGCGGCGGGCGGCAATGGCGGCGACGGGGTCCACATCGACGCTACCGCCGGGACCGGAAGCGAGATCGGCGGCGACACGGTCGAGCGCCGAAATATCATCTCCTCCAATCAGGCGAACGGCGTGCATCTCGCGTCGGCGTCGAACATCGTTCGCGGGAATCACGTCGGAACGAGCATCGACGGCCTTTTCGCACGCGCGAACGTCGAGCACGGCGTATTCATCGAAGAAGCCGCGAGCAACGTCATCGGCGGCGTTTTGTCCGCACACAAGAACGTCATTTCCGGGAACGGCGGAAACGGCGTGCTGATTTCCGGCGCTTCGGCAACCAGCAACCACGTTCTCAACAACATCATCGGGCTCGATTCGGCGGGCAATCTGAGCCGGCCGAACAGCCTCAGCGGAGTGGAAATCAACGCTGCCGATTCTAATGTCGTCGGATCGGCTTCCGCCGGAAACGTCATATCGGGAAACGCGCTCGACGGCGTGCGGATCGTCGAGTCCGACCTGTCGGCGGTGCGCGGCAACACGATCGGATTGAATCAGCCGCGAACGCTCGCGCGGCCCAATCGAAACGGCGTGTCGATCACCGGCGCGGCGGCCGCGCTGAACGAGATCGGCGGCGCGATCGGTGGACAGGGCAACATCGTCGCTGGAAACATGGTCAGCGGCGTCTACATTGACGGGGCCGGAGCGGACTTCAACGTCGTCACGCAAAACACCATCGGCACCAACGAGTTGTTCACGCCGATCCCGAATGGCGATCACGGCGTCGAAATTCGCGGTGGTGCGAGCGGAAACGAGGTGACGTTCAATCAGATTCGCGGAAACAGCGAGGACGGTGTCTATCTCGCCGGCGCGGGCACGAACGACAACGAAATCCTCAGCAACAAGATCGGCGAGGCGACATCGCCCAACGGCGGCAACGGCGTTCACATCTTGCTCGATGCGGACGACAACGCCGTTTCCTCGAACACGATTCGCTTCAATCTGCTGAATGGCGTCAACATCGATTCCGCCGACACCAACATCGTCATCGGCAACGGCATCGATCTGAACTTGATGAGCGGCGTCCTGATCGACGGCGCTTCGACCGGCAATGTCATCGGTGGCCTCGCCGCGCCGAACACGTTGCAGGAAAACTCGCTCGACGGCGTGACCATTGACGGCGATTCAATCGCAAATCCCACGATCGGAAACACCATTTCCGGGAATGACCGCGACGGCGTTCGCATCTACGCCGGCTCATTCGGAAATCAAATCAGCGCCAATTCCATCACCGTAAACGCGCTGCTGGGAATCGACCTCAGCGGCGACGGCGTCACGCCCAACGACGTCGGCGATGGCGACGGCGGCGGAAACATGCAGCAGAACTTCCCGGTCCTGGTCGCCGGTCCCGGTGTCATCAACGGCACGTTGAACGCCGCGCCGGGCACCGACTATGCGATTGAGTTTTTCTCAAACGTCGCGTGCGATGGATCGGGATTTGGCGAGGGTGCGGCGTTCATCGGCGAGATCGCCGTGACGACTTTGCCCACCGGCAATGTCGCGTTTGCATTCCCTGTCGCGCTGCCCGCCGGCACCGTCGTCACCGCGACTGCCACTGACCCGCTCTTCAACACGTCGGAATTCTCGATGTGCGTCGTCATTCCCGCGCCGCCGGCGTGTCCCGGCGACGTGAATGGTGATGGAGTCGTGAATCTCACCGACCTGTCCATCCTGCTCGCGCATTTCGGAGTCATGAGCGGTGCGACGCTCGCGGACGGCGATCTGAACGGCGATGGCGACGTGGATTTGTCTGACCTTTCCGACCTGCTCGCGAATTTTGGTGAGAGCTGCCCATAGTGCCGCGACGCCGAACGACTCACTTAACGCAAGCGGCGTCGAAACGACTGGTTTCGACGCCGACGGATGCGCCCTTAATTCAAAAAAGTGCGGACCGTCCACCTACGGCTTCTGCTCGCGATAAAACCGCGTGATGTTCGGCATCAGGTAATCATCGAACGAGCGATCCACGTCATAGTCCGGCTTCCAGCCCCAGTCGCGCCGCGCGGGGGTATCGTCGACGTCGGCGGGCCAAGTGTGAACGATGCCGGAGCGCGCGTGGTCGGGTTCGAATGTGATTTTCGCCGCGGGAATCTTCTTGAGTGCGCGGTCGCGCACCTCGCCGGCGCTGATGCTGAACGAACCGACGTTGTAAATCCGCTGCGACAGCGACTGGGCCGGTGCCGCGGCCAGTGTGACCATCGCCTTGATCGCGTCGGGCATGGTCATGAACGGCAGCCGCGCATGGTCGGGCACAAAGCACGCATAGGGCTTGCCTTGGGCTGCGGCGTGGATCATCTCGGGTGCGTAATCGCTAGTGCCGCCGGCGGGTTGCGTGAAGGCGCTGATCAGGCCGGGGAAACGGATCGCGCGAAAGTCGACGCCGCTATCGTGGCGATCGGCGGCGAGTTGGCGATAGTGCAGCGAGAAGTATCGACCGAGCTGCTCGCAATACAGCTTGTTGCAGCCGTACATCGTGGTCGGAAAGTTGTAGTCAATCTCCTTCACCTTGCCGGCGGCGTGCTTTTCTTCGAGACTGGGCAGGCCGTAGCAGGCGATCGAGCTGGGGAAGAGGAATTTCACGGGTGTGCCGTGCCAGCGCGACTGTTCGTACGCGAGCTTGAGCAGGTTGAGCGTGCCGTTTACGTTCACGCGGTGCGCGATGTCGGGCGTATACTCCGCTCGCGTGCTGAGCAGGGCCGCGAGGTGATAGATCGCGTGAATCTCATATTCGCTGACGAGGCGTTGCAGCAGATTTTCGTCGAGGATGTCGCCGACGATGCCGGCGACGCAGTAGTTGCCGAGCTTGCCGTCGATCGGTTTGAGGTCGATGGCGATGATCGGCTGGTTGCTTGTCTCGCCGAAATGTTGAATCAGGCCGTGACCGATCTCACCGTTTGCGCCGGTGATGAGAATGACGGGTTTTCGCACGAGAATCGCCCCTTCAGCCGCTTGAAACTTGTTTCCCGGTGGCCAGTCTCCCGCAAAATTGAAAACGCCGCAAGCGGGCGGTGGCGACGGCACATTTGCTAATACGTCTGTTTGTTCTCGTAGGCACACACTCGGTCGATCGCGTTCGCGTCATCGTCGTCGCCGGGTGTTCACATAGGGGAATGCTGTGCGAAGAGCTATGGGTTTGAGGCTGGCTGCGCTCCTGGGCTGTATGGCGGCGAGTGCGTGGGCTGACTCGGTTTCCCTCGTCGCCGATCGTGACAACTCGCTTTTCCAGACGGTCTCGACGATTGACGCGAGCAACGGCGCGGGCATCTATTTGTATTCGGGGTTGACCTCGGGCGAGTCGCGCCGCCGGGCGTTGGTGCATTTCAACGTGGCCGCAGTTGTGCCGACCGGCTCGACGATCAATTCGGCGACGGTGACGCTCTGGTCGGATCGTTCGATCACGGCGCCGCATGTGTTCACGCTGCATCGGATCACGACGGCGTGGGGCGAGGGTGAGTCCGATGCCGGCGACCCGGGTGGTACCGGGGCGGAATCGGCACCTGGCGATGCGTCGTGGAATTACGCGGTATTTCCGACTGATTTGTGGGCGACCGAAGGCGGCGATTTTGTCGCGACAGCGTCGGCGAGTGACACGATCGAGGGTCGAAACGAATACTCGGTGTACGGCCCGACCGTCGGCTTGGCTGCCGACGTGCAGGCGTGGGTCGACGGATCAGCGGCGAATCACGGCTGGATGCTGCTCGGCAATGAGGGGTCGCCGTCGTCGGCGTATCGGTTTTACTCGCGTGAAAACGCTAGTGCGATTCAGCGACCGACGCTGATGATCGACTTCACGCCGCCGGCGCCGTGCGTGGGTGATCTGAACAACGACGGCTCGATCGGGCTGACAGATCTGTCGATCCTGCTGGCCAATTTCGGTGCCACGGGCGGCGCGGCGCAGGGCGATATCAACAATGATGGGCAGATCACGCTGAGCGATCTGGCGGCGCTCTTGGCGGTTTTTGGAAACGATTGTTAGCAGGCGTCGGCGATCGGCAGCGTGGTGATCAAGCGCTGCCGTGTAGCGATTCGAGGCGTGCATGTAGTAGTGGGCGACCCGGATATGCTCGATCAGACGGACAGAGTGCCGTGGGAGCATCGGCTGCTGGATGTGCATCGCGAGTTGTCGCTCTTGGACGACGCGAAGCAGCGCAGGCAGGTTCTCGCCGAGGCGCATCTGTTCGCGGTGCGGACCATTTGGATACTACTTGCCGTGTCGATTCCGTTTGCGGTGTGGTTCCAGCGTCCGATGCGCAACGGGATCGAGGCGATCGTGCCGGGTCCGCGACCGGTTGTTTCGCTCTTTGCCATCGTACTCGTGGTGACCGTGAAAGTCGGACTCTACTACGTCGGCTTCTGGCTCGGACGGCGCGAGATTCAGCGAGGCGTGCGAAGAGCGCTGCAAAAGCGCGGGTACGCGGCCTGCGTCGGCTGTGGCTACGATTTGCGTGCCACAAGCGAGCCGCGCTGTCCCGAGTGTGGCGACAGATTTGACCCGTCGCGATTTGCGCCGATGGATGGGGCTCGCACGATCGGGACGCCGACCACGTCGACCGAATAGGGGAGCCGAGGGGGCTTTCGTCGAAGCCGCTCCTCGGCGAAAGAGCAAAGATTGAATTGACTCCGTTGGTGTCGAGTTACGATAATACAAACGGAGAGACCATGACGCTCGCATTCCCGGATTCGGTGCTCGAGGAAGCGGGGCTAACCGCCGAGCAGTTTCGTGTCGAAATTGCGCTCGCGCTCTACAGCAACGCACGCCTGTCGCTTGGTCACTGCGCGGAACTGATCGGCATGGACCGCGTGCAGTTTCACGCGCTGCTCGCCGATCGGCACGTTCCGGTGACTTACTGCGAAGCTGATTTTCGCAACGACCTCGACACGCTGCGGCTCTTGGATCGCCAGTGATTGTCGTCAGCGACTCGTCGCCGATATTGCACCTGGCGCGTCGTCGGCGTTTGCGGAATTCTCGTCGCTGCGAAACGCCGTGGGCTGATCGCCGCGGTTCGGCCATCTCTTGATCAGTTGCGTTCAAACGGATTTCGATTGCACGCTGACGTTCGCAGACTCGTACTCGAGAGCGTGAACGAAATCGACGAGTGATTGGCGTGTGATCAGAACCGGCGGAACCCTCATACCAGATGAGCGGACGGACGCCGCGCGATTGGAACCGCGGGGGGCCGCGGTGCTCCGTGCGTGTCGTTTACCCAAGAAAGCAGCCGAGGGCGGCAGCTCTCCATGTGGTCTGTCATGCCGACGCCGCTCGCGTCGGCATGCCTGTCCGTCAGAAGAACCGCGGACGGCCGCGGTGCTCCAGGGGCGCGGCGCTCCGGCTGCGGCTACGGCTTCGCTTCGGGCGTCTTCGCGTCTGTCGGTGCCGTCGCGCTGGGTTTCACCACCACGCTCATCATCGCCTTGTCCGAGAAGTATTTCGCGAACGTCTCGCGAATCTGTGCCGCGGTCAGCGCCTCGACCGTTTCGCCTTCCTTCAGCACCTCATCGATGTTCATGCCGCGATAGGTCATGCGATCGATGCGACCCATCCAGAAGCCCGGCTCGCGCAGGTCTTCTTCACGCGATGTCGCAAACTGCTTCTTGGCGACGGTCAGTTCTTCATCGGTCGGGCCGCTCGTCGCGAATTCGGCGTACATCGACGCGAGCTTTTCGACCAGCGCCGTGGTCTTGGTCGGCTCGGTCGGTGCGCCGGCGGCCAGCACGCCGAAACCGGGATAGGTCGAGCCGGGGCGAAGGCCGGCGCTGATGCTGTACACTAGCTGCGCGTCTTCGCGGACCTGCTTGACCATGCGGGTCGAGAGCACGCGCGAGGCGAGGCTCATCGCCAGTACATCCAGCGTCGCGGTCTCGTCCGGGCCATAAAAGCCGCTCATTACGAACGCTTGCGGCGTGGGCGTGTCGATCGACTTCTCGATGGCGCGCGGGCCGGCGGGGCGCTGCAACTTGCGCAGGTCGGCGAAGCTCGTCGCATCGACGCGCTGCCGTGTCGGCAGCGAGCCGACGTACTTCTGCACGAGCTCGATGGCGCGTTCCTTGGGCAAATCGCCAACGATCGTGACTTCGATTGGTGAATTCGCGACGAGTCGATCGAGCCACGCCTGCGACGCATCGAGCGTGAGCTTATCGAGTTCGGCGATCGTGAGCGGCTGCGTGCGCGGGTCGCTCTCGGGGAACGGCACGCCCTGCGCGATTCGCGCACCGGCCATCATCGGGTTCTTTTCCGACTCGGCCAGCATCTGTCGCATGCGCTCCTGAAACTGCTCGAACGCCGGCGCTTCGATGCGCGGCTTGGTGAGCAGCAGGTGTGCGAGCTGCATGCCGAATTCGAGATCTTCGGGGCTGCCGCTGACGGAGAGGCCGAGCGAATCATCGCCGCGTCCGCCGCCGCGTCGCCCGCCGCCGCGCGGTCCGCCACCGCCGCCCACGCTGATCTTTTTGCCGGTCATCAGTTCCTTAATGTCGGTCGAGGTGAGTTTGTCAGTCGCGGGGCGGCCCCACGCGATTTGTGCGGCTTGCGTGATGCCGTGATTGGCGGCGGTTTCGAGCAGTTCGCCGCCGATGAGCGCGATGCGAACCGACACGTCGGACTTGCGATCGTCCATGAAGCGATAGTGAACGCGCACGCCATTGCTGAGCCAGCCCGACCAGACGCCGGCGGCGGCGTGCTCGGACTGCTCGACGATCGCGCCGGGCTTGGGCTGCTCGGTCATCAGAACTTTTGCGTGTTCGGCCTGCTTGTCCTGTGTCGGTTCGACGGTCAGCGCCTTGGTGCCGATTTCGAGGAGCTGCGCTTCTGTGGGGACGGTCGGGCCGTCGGGGAGAATAGCGACGAACGCCACAGTCTTCGTTTCGAATTCGGCCGCGAAGCGTTTCGAGACCTCTTCGGGCGTGATCGTGGGTAGCAGCTTGCTGAGAAGGTCGAGTTCCTGTTCACGCGAAGTGATCGGCTCGCCGGTGGTAACGTCGCGATTGATGCGACCGATGATCGCTTGCGCGGGCGCGGTGCTTTCGGTTTCCACGGCGCGCTGCGCACCGGTCAGCATCTCGGTACGTGCGTCGTCGATTTCCTTGGACGTGAAGCCGAACTTGCGGGCGCGTTGCAATTCGAGGGCTGACTCTTCGAGCGCTTCCTTCCACTTGCCGGGCTTGGCTTGCGCGGTCAGTCCGGCCATGTAGATCGTGTTGCTCTGGTTGCCGGTGTTGACGCTAATATTCTGGTAGTTCGTTCCGCCGGCGGCGACCTTGTCATCGAGGCGGCGGTTGAGGGCCATTTCGCCGAGCGTGGCAACGAAATCGCTGCGCAGATCCTCGACGGTCATGATCGGCTTGCGGGCCGGCTCGATGCGGACGATCTGAATTTCTTCGGAGCGCACCTCGGGATCGCTGGTCACGATCGCGAAGCTTTTTTCATACGCCTTGACCGTGCGATTCTCCGGCGTCGGGCGCGGCTTCTTCGGAGCGCTGCTGAATTCCTTCTTGATCGCTTCGACAATCGTCGCCGGATCGGCGTCGGCCACGACCATCAGCGTGCAGTTCGAGGCGGCGTACCACTTGGTGTAGTAATCCTGGAAGTCCTTTTCCTGCACGGTCGCGATCGTCTGCTCGGTGCCGATGGGCAGGCGGAAGCCGAAGAGCGAGCCGGGGGCGATGCGTTCGAGCACATAAAAGCTGGTGCGCTGGCGGCCCGAGAGGCTGCGGCGGCGCTCTTCCTGAATGATGCCGCGTTCGCTCTCGATTTCCTTGGGCGGCAGCGACAGGCGGAACAGCACGTCGGCGAAGAACGTCATGCCTTTGCCGATGGTCTCGGTCTGCACGTCGGGTAGCGAAAGCTGGTAGGTGGTTTGCTCAAAGCTGGTGAACGCGTTCTGGTCGCGGCCGAAGGTCATGCCGAGCGACTGAAAGAACGGCACAACCGCGCCCGGCGGAAAATTCGCCGAACCGTTGAACGCCATGTGTTCGAGATAGTGTGCAATGCCGCGCTGTGCGTCGGTCTCGTTGAGCGAGCCGGTGTGAACGTGCATCCACAGCGTCGCGCGGCCCTCGGGTTTGGGGTGCTTGCGGACGATGTAGCGCATGCCGTTTTCGAGCTCGCCGGTGATGAGGGATGGGTCGGTTGGTAGGGGCTGCGCAAAGGCGAGCGGGAGCAGAGCTGTAGCGAGGCACAGGGCCGCGATGGCGACCAACGGCGATCGACGCATGGAGTATCCTCGTTCGAGTTTGGAATCGCGATGCTGTGTGTAGGATAGCCGAGCAGTGGCAGGTTGTTCGATTTTCGCGGATCGCAATCTGTACGCGCTTACCTCGTGCGGCTGCGACGAATGCGGGCGTTATGGGACTATTGGCGTACGATCGATATTTGTCGCGTTAGCATTTGCACGAACTCGTTGGTGCAAGCGTTTGGATAGAGGAACTCGCCGATGGCGGCAGTCAATTTCGCGAGCCGAGACAGATTCGCGGAATGGTGGCCGGTCGTCGAGTCGGCGGTGCGCGGCGTCGCGCAGCGATATTTGGGTGCGTCCGACGTAGATGACTTCTTGCAGGATATTGCCATCGCATGCGTGATCGCGTCCGCGGACGGGGCGTTTGCTGATGCGGGCGGGCTTCGCGCTTGGGCGGAGCGGCGAGCGAAATGGCGTGTATTTGACTGGTTACGGCATTCGCGGCACGCTCGCCGAGCAGACGCGGTTGGGTCATCGGTTTCGGGGCCGGATCGTTCGCCGGGCGTGGTGGAAATCATGGAATTGATCGATAAGCTCCCGGCGCGACAACGTGACATCATGCAAATGTGTTTGGCGGGCAATTCAACGGAAGACGTGGCGAAGCGGCTGGGGATCGCCGAAGCTTCGGTGCGATCGTCGTTGCGACACGCGCGGGCATGTTTGGCGCAGTGGCTGACGGGGGAGTGAACGGTGCTTTCGGGAACGAAACTGGACGCGGGCAAGCAACTCGCTTTCGAGTTCGCTGACGTGCGGCTCGGCGTTTTCGGCTTCGGGCGACACAGCAGCGATGCTGGGTCCGTCCAGCTCGTGTCGCATGTGCGGCTGGGCATCGGGGCGATGCTTGCCGGGCTGCTTGGTATGGCGGCGTCGATCGGCATGATCTTGTCGGGCGTCGAGTTTTCGCGAGAAGCGGCGTTCTTCGTGCTGTTTCTGGGTGGGGCGTCGGCGTCGGTTTTCATTGTGGCGCTGCTCACTACCGCATCGCCGTTGTTGCGGACATGGGCGCTGCTGAAACTCGACGCGATTCAGGCCGAGATGCATGAGCAGGAAGCTGCGGAGAACGTCGCGGCGGCGGTCGAGCTTTTGGAGGAACTTCGCGAGAAGCTGCGACAGCGCGTCGACGCATCACAGCGGGCGACTGCGGCCAGCGGTGTGCCGGAGGTCGAGACGGATCGCGAGTTGATGCGGCGATGCGAGGCTTTCATCGCATCGATTCGTGGAACGGAGCCACGCCCCTGATCTGGATGCTGCTTACCCTGATTGTTTACGTCGCGATGTCGACCGTGCTGATCAAATTCGCACGATTGACGCGGCGTCAGCCGACGATGTTTCGAAGTTGGGATGACGTGCGCCGTGCGTGGCGGACAAGCCGCGGAGCGCTGCGAATCGTGCTGGTCGTCGCGCTGTTGCTGAGCATCGTCTTTCGACCGGCCGGCGTGTGGAGCGCGGTGATTGCGATCGTCGGCGGCTTTGTCGCGATCGTGACGGCGTTCCTCGGTTGGGACTGGTGGCGCATGCTGCAATTCGTTCGCGAACTCTGGCGTGAGTGGATTGGCTTGACCGATGCGGCACCAACGACTCTGCCCGCGACGCGTCCGACGAGCATGACGAGCTGACGCGCGAATGCCGCTACCCTCAAACATCCGCGCGTCGCTGCTCGGCATTCGCCGCATGCTCGACGACCTTCCCAGCGACCAGATTCGCGAGAAGGCTTGGTCGCTTGCCGAAACGCGACTGATGAAAGACACGCGCGCTCGCGATCATGTGTTTACGATCGCGGTGATCGCGGTTGTGTACTTCGTCATCCCGGCAGTCATCATCAACAACGTACCGTACAACTTTCGCCGAATCATTGGCGTGCCGGTCGGGCTGGGGGCGCTGCTGGTTTGCATCTGGGCGGTGCTGCGTGTGCAGGGTCGGCGGCATCAGCAAACGCTGCTCGCGGTCTTGGTCGATCTCGGCATGCTCGTTTGTCGTCGCTGCGGATACAATCTGGGCGGTCAGGTTTCGCCGCGCTGTCCGGAATGCGGCGAGCCGTTCGATCCGCTGGGCGGGCTGGTTCCGGATGGTCCGTTACTGCATGAGAAATTCGCCGCCCTGGCAAAGCCGCAACCAAACGACACAAATTCGCAAGGAGACTCAGGCATGGCTCGTACCGTCACCCTCAAAGGCAATCCGCTAAACGTCTCGGGCCCGCAACTAAAGGTGGGCGAGAAAGCCCCCGACGCGGTTCTGAAGAAGGATTTGCTGACCGACATCAAGCTCAGCCAAACGACCGGCAAAACACGCATTTTCAGCGTCGTGCCGTCGCTCGATACGCCGGTGTGCGCGATTCAGACCAAGCGTTTCAACGAAGAGGCGTCGAAGCTGAGCGGTGTCGAGTTTTATACGATCAGCTTCGACCTGCCGGTGGCCCAGAAGCGATTCTGCGGAGCCGAGGGGATCAACCCGGAACGCATGCATGTGCTCAGCGATCACAAGGACGCGGCGTTTTCGGCTGCTTTCGGCACGTTGATCCCGGATTTGCGGATCAGTTGCCGCGCGGTCTTTGTCGTTGATAAGACCGACACGCTGCGCTACGTCGAATATGTACCGGAGATCGCGGATCAGCCAAATTATGAAGCGGTTCTGGCGGCGGCGAAGGCGAGTTGATTGAGGAAGCGACGAAGCGACAGAGCGACGCAGGCACAGAGCGTAGGGTGGGCATCGCCCACCATTCGTTGCGTGCGAAGCGCCGCGCGAAATCGAGGGCGATGCCCACCCTACGTACTGACTAATTGTCCTCAGGCTCCGCCGGAATCACGCTGAAGTCGATGCGAAATCCGCCGTCGGCTTCGGCGTCTTGCACGAATGTGAAAATCAACTGATCGCCGCATTTGTAATCCACGCCGACACGTACTTCGCGGCCGAGCGCGATGCCGACCGTCGGCAGAGCCGCCGCGTCTGAATCGGCCGGGGCGTTCGAGAAGTTGACCTCGGCATTGAACGCCTCGCGATCGAATCCGGCCGCGTCGTCGCCGTTGGTGAGGACGACGCGATCGACCAAGTCCTGCGTCGCGATGGCGACCGTCCGGCGGCACACAACCGAGAACGTTTGACTCGTGGTGTTGGCTTCGATGCGCGTCTGCTGGACGTTCGCCGCGGCGGGCGGGTCGAGCTGTAACGGATCGTATGACCCGAACGTCAGCGACGCCCGCGCGCTGGTGTTGTTGATAAACACCACGCTTACGTTGCCGGTCAGCTCTTCGGTAATCGTGCTGAGAAACTCAATGAAGCAGCCCGCCGTGGCGAGCGGCAGCAGCGCGAGGGCCGCGAGCGAGAGTCGTCGTGCGATTTTGCGGTTCATCATCGTCCTCTATCTTGGCCCTGTCACAAATGTCCGTCCAGCGTGCCGAATGACTTACGGCGGCGGGGCGGGCTGTGTGCGAGGCTGGGCCGGCGTTTTGCGGGCCTGGTTGATAAATTTTTCGACCGCGTCGAGCGTGCCGATCAGGTTTTTTCGCGTTTCGTCGTCCACCTGCAGCGCACCGACACGCACGCGTTCTTCGGCGACGAATTTCTTTGCGCGTTCCAACTTGCCTTGCGCGAGCAGCGCGTTGGCCATCGAGCCGTAGCAAACCGAGCCCATACGTGGCGATTTTTCGATCGCCTGTTGGTGCAGTTCGAGGCCGCGTTCAAAGTCCGGCGGTTGCATCGTCATCCAGATACCGGCCTGCATGGCCAGACTCTCGGCGGTGTCTGGATAGCGGGCACTGCCTTCGCGGATTCGTTCGCGCAGCTTGCGAAAGCCGTCGCTGTCGACGCGCATCATGATCGTCGAATGGCCGTAGCGCAAATACACCGTGATCCACCGGCCCGACGATTCGAGCGTGCGCAGCACCGGCGTCGTGCGCTGGCTGAGGCGCAGCAGCACGGCATCGGTCGGCGGATCGCCGCTGGGCTTGCCGTCCATCATATAGCCGTCGAAGAGCGCGAGCCGCGTGGCCTCGTTGGGGAACGGCTGCTGACGCATCATCTGTTGATATGTTTGATAGGTCAGTTCGTCGTACACCTGCTGCGCGCGGCCGTCCATGTAGAGCTTCGCGTTCGGCGAATAGAACATCACCGGGCCGCCCTGTGTCCATTCGACCATCAGATTCACGGGCAGGTCGTTGTTACGCAGGAACATGATCGCTTCGTGCGGCGTCGCGTCGTAGCGCGTCACGCGCTCGAGCAGATTCGCCTCGGGCAGCATGCGATCGACTTTGGTGTAGATCTCGTCATACGCGATCGAATAGGTGTACGCGCCGAGGCCGATGGCCGCAGGAAGGCAGGCGAGTTGTATGCCCAGCGCCGCCCACGCGCGTAACTGCGGCGCGACGTTTCGCGTGAGCTCTACGATCCAAATGAGCATCACCGGCGCGGCGAAGATGAAAAACATCGGTGCGAAGCGGCGGGCGAAGAGCGGCATCGCCAGGCCGATGATGAGCATGCCGAGATCCATCAGGCTCCAACGGTAGCGCGCCGCATCGTCATTCGCGTCGGTGTCGTCATCACGTTTGCGCGACTTCAGGTCAGCCGCCACGGGCAGCGTCAACACATACACCACGCCGAGCGCCGACAGCACAAACACCGACCCGCCCAGAATCAGCCAGAATCGCCGCACCGGTGGATAGACCGATTTTTCCCACATCGGAAACGGCTTGTGCCACTCGCCGACCTGTCGCCAGACATCGCTGCCGGCAACTTTTTCGGGGTGAACGAAGTTGTGAATACCGAATGGGCCGAAGAGCAGCGTCAGCAGCGCGCAGGCGACGATCAGACCGACGATCGCCAGCGCTTGTGGCGTCGAAATCGCGGCACGCAGAAACGCGAGCGGTGAATCGTTTAGGAATTTGCCGGCCAGCACGCCCATGACCAGCCAGTGGCCGACGTAGAGGCACAGCACGGCATAGCCGAAGACAAAACTGCCGTGCGCCGCGCCCCAGACGAGCATGAGCGGCACGAGCGCCACGATCGGCCACCAGCGACGGCGCTCGCCCTGGCTTTCGAGCGCGCAGACGAGCAGCCAGAGCAGCGCGACGCAGAAGAATTGCACGGTTGCCGGTCGGGCGCTCAGAAAATCGCGGCAGCCGAACGCCACGACTGCGGCGACAACGATTGCACCAATCAGTGAGCCGCTGCGCAGCCAGCAAGCCGCCAACGAACAGGCGAAGATGCCGACGCCGACCGCCCAGGTGCCGTAGATGACCCAGTCCGGCCCGAGACTCGTGAATAGCCAGTAGAGGTACAGGTGCGAGAGCCAGTTCTGGTTGTACCACGGCTCGCCTTGAAAGGTGAAGCTGAACGTGTCGTTGATCGGAACGCGGCCCAGTTCGACAATCTGCTTTCCGGCGGCGAGGCCGATCCAGGTGTCGGTCGACGAGTGTACTTCGAGCACGCCCCACGCGCAGGCGGCTGCAAAGAGCATGAGCGGGCCACTGAGTGCCAGCCACTTCATCCACCCGACCCGTGAAATCATGCCAAAACGATCCCCGCGCGTGCAGCGGCGGTCAGCCGCCGAGTCGAGCGATACTAGCGGACGTTGCACGCGCTCGCTACCGCGACGCCTTGACGTTCTATCGGTGCGCCAAATAATGGCGGTGAAGGGGTTTAGCGGGGGCGTCGGCGGACGGTGACACCATTGACGGCACGCCGCGGCTCGGCTGCGAGCTGAATCCCCGCGACGTTCTCGAACGGTTACATTACCAAGCTCGTATATGCCGATAATGGCGATGTTGGCGGGCTGTCTGCCGCCTGAATAGGTGACAACATGCGGATTGCGATACTCGTGCTTTTGGCGGCCACTGTCGGTTTGACAGGTGCCTCGTGCATTCCCGGGATCGATCTCGACGCCGAGCAGAATCAGCCGGTGCCGGGGCGGAAACTTGCCGCCGTCGTGCTGCTGCCAGACATCAGCCGAACGATCACGCAAGGCGAGCTGGTTCGCATTCGCTGGACCGCCGCAAACAAGACCGGCCAAGATGCGATTCTCGATCTGGTCGTGCGTTCGCGCGCCACCGATGACGAGACGATTCTGCTTGGCGGCGAGCGGATCGGCGTGACCGGCACGACGCAGGATTTGCTGTGGGACACCGCGACGTTTCAGGGGCCGCACGATATCAGTTTGCGCGTCACTGCGGGCACCGATGTGAGTGAGTTTCGCTCGACCGCGGTGATCAGCGTCAATGAATCGCCGAGTTTCGTGTTTACTGCGCCCGCAGCCGCCGTGTCGATCGAGGTGGGTGGAGAAGAGCCGCCGGAACTTGCGATCTCGTTTACGTCGTTTGATCGCGACGGCGACGGCGAAGCGGTGATCCGGCTCGATCCGGATCAAAATCACGCGAACGGCAACGAGATCACGATCACCGAGCGCGAGCTGCCGGAGACGAGCACGACCGAGACGTTTACCTGGAACGGGCAGGACACGGAACCCGCGAACGTCGATGCGGGTACATACTTCCTGTTTGCCGAGGTGAGCGACGGGCAAAATACCGATTCGGTGGTTGATGGACTCGCACAGATCACGGTGACCGAGGCCCCCGAGCCGCTGACGCTCGCCGTGACGCAGCCGGAAGAGGACATCGAGTTCTTGCTCGGCACGACGACCTCGCAGCGGATCGAGTACACGTTCGCCGATGGTCGCGAAGACGACGTGCTGATCGACCTGAAGCTCGACCGCGACGACAACAACACCAACGGCAACGAAGTCACGATTCTCTCGCAACGATTGATCCTGCCCACGACCGAGACCGACTTCTTCGATTGGTTCGGCACGGATCGGAGCGGCGGGCCGATTTTCTCCGGCATTTATCGCGTGTTGCTGAGCCAGAGCACGGGTTCGGGCAATCCGACAGTTGTCGCCGCTGAGGGTCTCGTGTTGTTCCGCGATGCGGTTGATCAGCCGTTGATTTCA